>JACQAE010000039.1 GCA_016195095.1 Pseudomonadota bacterium | reverse complement strand
CTCCCGGAAGATCCGATGGTCGCCCTTGCGGCGCCACCGAACCGCCATCGATCCTTCGATGCGAACCCACTCGAAGGTCGCGCGGCCATCGGGGCCGCTAAAGCTCCACGTCATCTCCCAGATGCCGGGCGCGCTCTCGACGCGCCGGACGCGCAGCGACGCCGGCCAGGCCAGGCGGAATTCCGCGCGCGTCGGCATCAGCGCGCCGATGCGCGCCGAAATCGGCGCGCGATCGATATCGCCGCGCATCAGGTTGGCGATGATCTCGCCGACGCCGAACACGCCGATCGCCACCGGCACGAAGCCGATGCCGTCGGCAAGCGCGACGAGGCCGAAGGTGAAGCGCTGGCCCCCGGTATTGCCGTCGGTGCCCACGAGCCCGAGCAAGAGGCCAAGGATGATCATGGCGATCGCCTTGACGATCGAGCCACGCGCCAGTACCACCGCCGCGATCAGCCCGAGCACCATCAGCGCGAAATATTCCGGCGCGCCGAATGATTGCCCGATCAGGGCGAGCGGCGGCGAGGCGAGGGCGATGAGCAGCGTCGACACCGTGCCGGCGAAGAACGAGCCGAGCGCGGCAATGGCGAGCGCCGCGCCGGCGCGGCCCTGCTTCGCCATCTGGTGGCCGTCGATACAGGTCACCACCGAGGACGTCTCGCCCGGCAGGTTGACCAGGATCGCCGTGGTCGAGCCGCCATATTGCGCGCCATAGAAGATGCCGGCGAGCATGATGAGGCCCGACACCGGCTCGAGGTGAAACGTCAGCGGCAACAGCATCGCCACCGTGGCGACGGGGCCGATGCCCGGCAGCACGCCGATGAGCGTGCCGACGAGGCAGCCGATGAACGCGAAGCCGAGATTGGCCGGCGTCAAGGCGACGCCGAACCCGAGCGCCAGATTGCCAAAGAACTCGCCCATGTCACCATTCCGGCCAAACGTCGAGGGTCAGCCCCAGGCCCCATACGAATATCCCGACCGTGAACACGACCAGCAGGAATGCGGTGGCGACGATTTCGAGCGGACGCAGGCCGCGGCGCGCGAAGGCGCCGACCAAAACCAGGAACGCCGTTGCCGCCACGACCCCCAAGCGCTCGATGGTGAAACCAAAGACAAGGACCGCCAGCGTCACGAATAGCAGCGGCCGCCAGCCCGACCATTGCAATGCCAGCGGTGGCGCGCGAGAGAAAACGAGCGCCTGCGCCGCGACCAGGAGGCCGAGCACGAGCAATATCCAGCACAAGAGCCGTGGCATGTAGCCGGTGCCCATGCGCAGCGCCGTCCCGACCGGATAATGGCGCGACAGGAATAGGCCGAGCGCGCCGACCGCGACAAACATCAGGCCGGCGAGCACATCGCCGCGCAGCAGCGCGCCCGGCGCATGCCACCGCATAACACGCCGCGATTTTCCGACGCCGTCATGCTCCAAGGCGCCGTTCTCCAAGACGCGCGCATCGATCGCGTCGATGGTTTTGCCTCGATCCGACCCGAAATTATCGCCATCTCGCGGCCGCGGCGGCGTTCTCATGCGTGCCTCGCTCTCCTCGCCCGCGCCCGCGCGCTCATGCGGAAGGAATGACCGGTAGCAACAGGTAGGATTGCCGCTCGCCGCCCGAATAGACGGTGTTGGTGCCGCAATTGTAGTCGGCATGGTAGTGCATGTAGGAAGCGCTGCCCACGCCGTCGCGCGGCCCGATGTCGAGCCGGATGCGGTGGCCTTTGCCAAAGACCATCGACGTCGGCCAGATTTCGACCTCGACCTCAACGATCTCGCCGGGCGCCAGATAAAGCCGGCGCTGGTGGCGGTGATAGGGTCGGTAGGGCAGCGAGAGCAGCGGGTCGAGCTCGCGGTGCGAAACGCGCAGCCAGCCCTTGGCCACCGGCACCGGCGCGCCCTGCTGGCCGGTTTCGAGCACTTCCTCGCCGTCGGCGTCGAAATGGCGCAGCGTCAAAAACAGGTCCATGTCCTCGCTCGAGCTCGATACCCACAGCCGCGCCGCCAGAGGGCCGGTGATCTCGATTGCGCGCGGCAATGGTGGGGTTTCGAGCGCGATGCCCATGCCGGGCTTGATGCCGCCGCCCATCACCTGCGACGACGCGGCCGAGGTCGAGCCCATCGAGCCAAGGCTGGTCGCCGCATAGCTGCGCGACGCGCAGGCGGCGGGATTGGCCGCCACCAGCCCGGCGGCATTCTCCGCCATTCCCGACGGCGGCGGCGAAAGGTCGAAATACAGTTTCGTCCAGCGCGTGCGCTTGAGCGGCCATTCGTGCTCGTGGCGCCATTGGAAGGCGTCGCGGCCGGAGCGGATGGCGAGCTTGACCGGCGGCTCGTCCATGACGCCGTTGTCGATGCCGCGCAGCCAATGGTCGAAGAAGCGCAACTGATCGCGCCGGCCGTCCTCGCTGTAGAACGGGTGCACATGCGTGCCGGTGTGGATGCGCAGCTTCTTGTACGCCGAGGCCGCGCGCATGAACGCTTCGCTATTGCCGCGCAGATGCAGGCCCATGCCGGTCCAGTTGCCGACCGAGAACAGCGGCACGTCGATGCGCTCCCATTGCGCCTGCGCGCCGCGAAAGGCGCCGCTGTCGAGATTATTGCGCAGCCAGAAATGCAGCGTGTTGCTCTGCCAGCCGTCGGCGAGATGCCGCGAGGCGCGCCCGACGAGGTGATGCAAGAGATGCGCGACGAACCAGTTGGGCATGAACAGGCTGGGAATGCCGCCATGAAACAGCGCGTCGCGGTAAAGGTCGGCGAATCCTTCCCAGGCGATGATCGCCTTGAGCGCCGGCGGGCGGTGATTGGCGACGAACCACTGGTTGATGGCGAAATAGGAAATGCCCGACAGGCCGATATTGCCGTTGCACCAGGGCGCCGCCGCCGCCCAGGCGATGGCGTCGTAAAAATCGATGGATTCCGCGAGCGACCACGGCTCGCATTGCCCCGGCGACTTGCCGCTGCCGCGCCCGTCGACGCGCACCGCCGCGTAGCCGCGCGCCACCCACCACAGCGGGTTGACCGTTTCCCAATTCATCAGCGCGTTGGGCTTTTCCTCGAGCGTATCGGGCACGATCCACGGCTTGTCCTTCTGGTAGGGGCCGAGGTTGAGGATCGCCGGCACGCGCTCGCCGCCGGCGGGACGGAACACGTCGGCCTTGAGCCGCGCGCCGTCGCGCATCGGCACATCGACGTCCCTGTCGACGATGATGCCGGCGGCGGCGATATCCGCGGCCAGGTCGGTGCTCATGCAAGGCCCCCGCGCCGTTGCCGAGGATCGGTGCGCCGCGCGGCCGACCGGCGGCTGCGCCCGTGGCAAAGCCGATGCATCGCATCAGGCAGCGCCACGGGCGGCGCCCCCGCTATTCGGTCATTTCGATCTTCACCTCGGCGACGATCTTGCGCCAGGAGGCAAGCTCGCCCTTGAGCCAGGTCTGCGCCTCCTCGACGGACGCGTTCGGGCTGATGCTGACCAGCTGCTTCTTGAACGCCTCCTGCAATGCCGGGGCCTTGGCCGCCTCGACGATCGCCTTGTGCAGCGTCACCAGCACGTCATGCGGCGTGCCGGCCGGCGCCAGCATGCTCTGCCAATGCAGCGTGCCGACGCCGGGAAAGCCGGCCTCCGCGAGGGTCGGAATTTCGGGATATTCGGCGAGGCGCTTTTCGGCGAGGACGGCGACCGGGCGCAGGGTACCGGCCTTGATCAGCCCGGCGGCGCTGGCCGAGTTCATCACCGAGGTATGCGCGTCGCCGGCGACGAGGTCGTTGAGCATGCCGGCGGCGCCGGACTTGTTGGGCAGATGCACCATCTCGATGCCGGCGCGGCGCGCAAACACTTCCATGTCGAAATGCGGGAAGCTGCCGACGCCGGCGCTGGTATAGCGCACCTTGCCCGGATTCTTCTTGGCATAGGCGACGAGCTCGGCGATCGACTTGACGTCGAAATTCTTCGTCGCGGTGATGATGAACGAGGGATAGATGGCGAGCCGCGACACCGACACGACATCCTTCTCGAAATCGATCTGGAATTTCTTGCGATAGAGCACCGGCGTGATCGAATTGGTCGAGACGTTGCCGATCATGAGCGTATAGCCGTCGGGCTTGGCGCGCGCCATTTCCTGGATGGCGAGGATGCCGAAGGCGCCGGGCTTGCTTTCCACCACCACCGGCTGGCCGAGAATGCGATGCAGCTGCTCGCCATAGATGCGCGCGGTGATGTCGGTGGCGCCGCCTGGCGCGTAGGGCACGATGACCTTGATCGGCTTCGTGGGATACTTGTCCTGCGCCGCCGCCGGCAGTGCCACGGCGAGGGCACAGGCCGCCGCCAGTAGGAACGTTCCGAGCCTCCGCATCGTCATCCTCCCTGTTGCATTCTTCATTGACGTTTTTTTCGGCCGAACGGCCGCATTCTTGCGGCGCCGCGTCACGCCGCCTTGATTCCATGCAGTCCGTGCGAAGCGCCGGCATGCGCATCAGGCCGCAGATCATGCGCTCGCCCTCGACGCAGGCGCCGTTGGCGCTCGAATAGTCGGGGCCGCCGAGGATGTGATTGACGCGGCTGAGATCGAAGACGTATTCGCCGGCGCCGGCGCGCTTGGCGCCGGGAGTGCGGGGCATTGCCGTAGCGTCGCTCATGGCGCGCTCCTGGGGTCGATTGCCTGATCCTGTGCGATCCGATGCGCGATGCGCCAAACCTCGTGCGCCGACCCGTTGCGCCGTCGGCCGGCCGAGGCGCGGCCGCCCCCTGGGCAGCCATCATAGATCGCAAGGCGGGGATCGCAAGGCGGCGAGCGCGATCGCCGCCGCCGGGGTCGGCAGGCGCGCGCGGCGGATGCGGCGGCACGCGGCGGAAAGGGCTTGCCAACGCGCCGGCCGGTGCCATAGTGCCGCCGCGCAGACAGAGGGACATCGCATGGACGCGTTCGCGCTCATGGTCATTTACATCTTCGTCACCGCGGCGTTGCAGCTCGGCGGATTTCTGGTGAGCGAAGTGATCAACGCGATGCACGAAGGCTGGGGGCTGATGAGCTTTCTCACGCTCTTTCTCGGCGCCTTCTTTGTCGCCTGGCCGATCGCGGTGAACATCGCCGATCGCATCTTTGGCAAGGCCGAGGCGTCAAAGCCGCTTCCCTGACGCGGGGGTTTTCCGGCGAGCGGTTTTGGCGCGCGCGCGAGATTCGGCGCGGGCGATGATGTGCGCCTCACCGCAAGCGCTCTTTTCCACGCCGCAGAATCCCGCCGCCGCAAAAATCCGCTGCGCCGACACACAATCGAAACCGTGCCGCAATTCGACCTTGAAATAGGATATTATTCTTATACCGCGCCCGCCGGTCGAGGGGACTGGCGCCTCCCGGCGCTTCCTCCCCGCCGCCTCGCGATGGCAACGATCCTGGCTCGGTCCGCTCCGGGGCCGCGAGGGCGATGGATTCGCGGGGACTGCGGCAAGATGTCGTGCGAAATCCGCCACCCGCGTTTCGGCACGAGGCCGTTATTCGCGTATCATGCGGTCGATCGCAAGGGTGCTTTTTTCCTGGAATCGAAATGAGACATTACCCGGAATGCTTTGACGTTCGGTTTTTCGAATGTCCAAGTGAGCGTCCGAAATCCGCGAAGAAGCGGCCGGCGGCAGGGCCCATGCCGCGATCCATTGCGCCGACCGGATGTCGGTCCGGCGAATGTCGCGACTGTCAATAAAGCCCCGACCGCACTGAACCAACGATTCACCGCATCATGGGAGAACGCCAATGAGCAGCATCGATCGAAGACATCTCCTGGCCGCGCTTGCCGCCGGTGGCGCCACCGCCGTGGGCGCCACGTCGGCACGGGCCCTGCCTGAAGACCTCAATCTTGCCGGACTGAAAAAGGAAACCGACGTCGCCTGCCTCTACCATTGCGACTTCGGCGACGATCGCCGCTACAGCGATATGCTGCGAAACATCAACAATCATCTCTCCGTCTACAATTTCGACCCGTTCAACACGAAGATCGTCATTGTCGCGCACTCGGTCGGTATCAAGTACCACCTCAAGACACTCGTGGAAACGCCGTGGGAAAAACACCCGCCAATGGATCCGGAACTTGCGACGCGAATGGCGGCGCTCGCTAAGTATGGCGTGGAAGTGTACCTGTGCAAGATTACCTTCGAGCGCCAGAAGCTCGATTTTGCGCTGGCAAAGGACGAACCCTATATCAAGCTGGTGCCGTCGGGGGTTGCCACCGTCGCCGCGCTTCAGAGCAAGGGCTTCGCCTATTTGAAAGTCGGCTGAGTGCCGATCGCCGCGGCGCGCACGATCGGCGCGTGTTGATCGTGCGTGTGCCGTTGCGATGACGGCGCGTTCAACGACGACGCGCCGGGGCGCCGATCGGGGCCGCGTCGGCGCCGCCAAACTAAGCGCGACGGCACGCGCGCTTACTTCACCGCATCCTTGGCGATGCCGTCGAGGAGCGTCCCCACCGCTTCGAGCGCCGCCTTCGAGCGCGCCGAGCCGTGAGATTGCGGCCGGCGATAACCGACAATGATCGTCCCCGGCGCGGTCGCGGTTTCGTAAATGAACACGACATAGGGACAGAAACCGACGTTGGACGGATCGCTTTCCATCGTGGCGCGCGATAGCCGTGCCGAGCAAAACGTGAAGTACTCCGCCTGTTTGTATATCGGCTTCGTACTGCCAACGTCCGCGCCGGTACGCTCAAGCATCTTCGAGACCTGTCCGTTGAAATCCACGAACAGGCCGCGACCGACAATCGCGTTTTCCAGTTCGATTCGAACGTCCGCGTAGTCGCCCTTCTTGGCGTAGAGCGTCAGTTCGTCCGCCTCTGCCAGCGCCCAACTCGGTGCGAGGAGGCACGATACGAGGACAATGCCCAGCGCTACCGATGGCCGGCGCGCCGCGCGGCGACGGGCGGCGGGTATTTGCGTCATCGCATTTCTCCGTCATTGAAGGATGAATATCGCGGGCCGCGCAACATAGCCCCCGTTGCGCGTCGGAGGATATCAACTGATCGGCATCGATATCGGCAGCCTGCACGCTCGCTATCGAACACAAACCGCTTCCACCGACCGACCCGACGGCAAATCGGGACCACGTTGCCGCGCCGGCCAGGCGAACGACGAAATGCGCAATCGACCTCCGCGACGCGGTGGGTTGCGGGAATTGCATCCATCGGTTCGCCAAGCCGGCATGTCTCCCGAGCGCGGACATGGGTTGAATCGGCCGCGAGGTTTCCGGCGTGCCAGACGCGACCGAAACCGAACCAATGCATGGGCGCATCCAAGATCGCGATGGCGCGTCCAAGATCGCGATGTCAAAACGCCGCGGATGGCTGAACTGAAAGTGAACATGGCTGTATTGCCGGCGACGGCCCGGTCTGTTGTGATAGCTTCGATGGACGGAGCGATCTCAATAAAAACAATTGATCGAATGGGAGGAGCCAATGATCCGATTTTCGCATGCGACCGTCGCGGCGGCGTCGCTGATGGCTTTCGCGTATGGCCCGGGCGCGAATGCGCAGGACGCGCTGCGTATCGGCGCGGCCGGAAACACGGGCGGGATGATTGTCTTCGTTGCGCAGGACAAGGGATTCTTCAACAAGCACGGTCTCGACGCCAAGGTGGAGATTCGTAACACCGGCCCCGAACTGACCAAGTCGCTCAATGCCGGCGAAATCGACCTGGCGCCGGCGGCGTTCACCAACCTGCCCGCCGCGCTGGAACGCGGGCTCGATTTGCGCGGCATCGTCGGCTATGTCGGGAACGCTTATTCATCCACCGCGAGCGACCGTCAAATCGGAATCGTGGCGCGCGCCGATACCGGCATCAAGACCATCGCCGATCTCAAGGGCAAGAAGGTGGCGGTCTCGTTCGGCACATCCGGCGACACCTATTTCCAGGCGGCGCTGGCAAAAGCGGGGATGTCGGTTGGCGACGTCGCGCGTTCGAACCTGCCGCCGTCGAGCCTCGTCTCCGCGCTCGATACCGCGAGCGTGGACGCGGTGGTCATCTGGGAGCCCATGTTCACCACCGCGCTGGACAAGGTGAAGGGCTCCTATACCGTCATGCGCGGCGGCGACTTTACCTGCTTTTGCGCCATGATGCATGGATCGCCGGCGAAAGTGTACGCGGACAAGAAGCGGACTCAGGCTTTCGTCGACGCGATGTCGCAAGCCGCTTTCTATCTGCGCGACCCCAAGAACCTGGATGAAGTCGCGCAAATCGGCTCGCGCTTTGTCCGCGGAATGACGCCGGACCTCATCAAACGCACGCATCAATACGCGGATTACGAAACCCGCATCGGGCCAAACACCGCCAAGGTCTTCGACGCGGCGGTCGAGCAATTGATCGCGCAGAAGAAAATGAAGGCGCCTTACGATGCGATGAAATATCTCGACTTCGAATTCATCAACAGCACGATGAAACGTCATCCCGAGTGGTTCAAGGACATGCCCGGCGCCGGCTGATGATCCGTCGCATACAACCAGCCGCGAACGCGCGCCGCGCGCCGACGGCTTGGAGCGTGATTCACCGTGATTGAATCGACGTGGCACTTTGCCTATTCGCTCGGGCAAGATCTTTGGCAGGACCTTTTCCGAAAACCGGTTCACGTTTTTCGCGATCACGCCCTAGGGACGCTGCGAATTCATGCCAGTTGCGAAACTTGTGGTGCACGGGCTGTCTCACCACTATCCGGATGAGTATACGGGCGAATCGGTCCACGCCCTTGCGGACATCAACTTCGAGGTCCACGAGGGCGAATTCGTTGCCGTGGTCGGCCCGAGCGGATGCGGCAAGACCACGCTGCTCAATATTCTCGCCGGATTGCTGCCCTATCGCGAAGGCGCCGCGATGGTCGATGGCAAGAAAATTCGCGGTCCGGGCCCCGATCGCGGCGTTGTCTTTCAGGAACATGCGATCCTTCCCTGGCGCACGGTGGCGCGCAATATCGGGCACGGCCCCGAGCTCGCAGGCATGCCAAAAGCACAACGCGCCACCCGCGTTCAGGAATTCGTCGACATGGTTGGCCTCACGGGCTTCGAGCATCGCTATCCGCACGAACTCTCGGGCGGCATGAAGCAGCGCTGCGCCCTCGCCCGCACCCTGTGCGCCGACCCCGTAGTCATGCTGATGGACGAGCCGTTCGCCGCCGTCGACGCGCAGACCCGCATCACGCTCCAGGAGGAGCTCAATCGGATCGCGATGGCGACGAGGAAGACGATTCTCTTTATCACGCACGCGGTCGACGAGGCCGCGTTCCTCGGCGACCGTTGCCTGGTATTGTCGCGCCGCCCCGGCCGCCTCAAGGATATCGTGGCGATCGATATCCCGCGCGATCGGCGAATCTGGAAGGACATGATGAACGACGCGACGTTTATCGGGGCGCGCGACAAGATACTTCGCTCGGTGCGGGAGGAGGTGTCCTCGGATGCCGCGAGCTGATCTTCGCGCGCGGATCTACATCTGGCGCAAGGCGCTGCTCACCGGAGCATGGAGCAGTCTCCTGGTCGTCGCCGGCGCGATCGCGCTATGGGCGCTGATCTCCGATACCATTCCGCGACCTGAGCGCTACCTACCCTCGCCGTTGACGGTCGCCTATTCCTCGATCGACATGCTCTACAAGGGCCTGCTGCCGAGCTATTTCGGCGACACGCTGCGCCGGCTGGTCATCGGCAGCATCTTCGGCCTCGCAATCGGCATTCCGCTCGGCCTTATCCTTGGCATCAATCGCATCGTGGCGGACATGTTCTATCCGCTCATGAACTTCTTCCAATCGGTTTCCGGGATCGCGATCTTTCCGATTGTCGTGATTTGGCTGGGAAACAGCGATGCGACGATTTTCGTCGTCATCGTCTATACGAGCCTGTTCCCGATCGCGTTCAACGTGCTGTCCGGCGTGCGCGAGGTGCCGCTGCAATATATCAACGCGGCGCGGACATTGGGCGCGACACGGTTTCAGCTCATCCGCGACGTGCTGCTGCCGGGCGCCATGCCGGCGATCGCCACCGGAACCCGATTGAGCATCGGTTTTGCGTGGCGTGCGGTCATCGCCGGCGAGATGCTGGCGGGGCAGCAGGGGCT
>JACQAE010000188.1 GCA_016195095.1 Pseudomonadota bacterium | reverse complement strand
GTGCTCAACCTGCGCCTCGACAAGGACGTGCGCGCCATGCGCGCGATCGCCGAGGAGGCGTTCGCGCTGGTGCGCGAATACAAGGGTTCGCATTCCGGCGAGCATGGCGACGGCATCGTGCGGTCCGAATTCCACGCCGCGATGTTCGGCGCCCGGCTCGTGCGCGCGTTCGAGGAGGTCAAGGATCGCTTCGACCCGCACGGCCTGTTCAATCCCGGCAAGATCGTGCGCGCGCCGAAATTCGACGACCGCGCCAATTTCCGCTACGGCCCCGATTACCATGGTGAACCACATTCGACGCTGCTCGACTGGTCGGCCTATTCCGGCGCCGGCGGCGGCCTGCAGGGCGCGGTCGAGATGTGCAACAATAACGGCGCCTGCCGCGCGCTCGCCGGCGGCGTCATGTGCCCCTCCTACCGCGTCACGCGCGATGAGCGCGACGCAACGCGCGGGCGCGCCAATACGCTGCGCCTCGCCATCACCGGACAGCTCGGCCGCGACGCGCTCACCTCCGACGCCATGGCCGAGACGATGCGGCTTTGCGTGTCGTGCAAGGCCTGCCGGCGCGAATGCCCGACCGGCGTCGACATGGCGCGCATGAAAATCGAGTACCTCGCCGCCCGCGCGGCGCGGCACGGGATGTCGCTGCATGAGCGTCTCGTCGGCTGGTTGCCGCGCTACGCGCCATTGGCGTCGCGCGCCGCGCCGCTCCTCAACCTGCGCGATGGGCGGCCGGGGGCGGCGCGCCTGTCGCAGGCGCTGGCCGGATTTTCCGCGCGCCGCAGCCTGCCGCGCTGGCGCGCCGATGCCTTTCTCGAGCCGGCGGCGCCGCTCGGGCCACCCGATGCGCCGCAGGTCGTGCTGTTCGCCGACACGTTCAACCGCTATTTCGAGCCGGAAAACCTGCACGCCGCGATCGCCGTGCTCGGCGCGGCCGGACGTCGGATACATTTTCCGCGCGCGCCAGGCGATGGGCGCCCTTTATGTTGCGGGCGCACGTTTCTCGCCGTCGGCCGCGTCGATGAGGCGCGGCGCGAGGCGGCGCGCACGCTCGCCGCGCTCAAGCCCTTCATCGACCGCGATATCGCGGTCATCGGCCTTGAACCAAGCTGCCTTTATGGTTTTCGCGATGAAATCCCGGCGCTCCTCAAGAACGACGACGCGCGCCGCCTCGCCGCGCTCGCCATGCCGTTCGAGGATTACCTGGCGCAAGCGGCATCCGCGGGCGCGTTGCAGCTGAAGTTCGCCCCCACACCACGGCAGGCGCTGGTGCACGGCCATTGCCACCAGAAATCCTTCGACGCCATGGATGCGGTGGTCGACGTGCTGCGCCTGGTGCCGGATCTGCGCGTCGATACGATCGAATCGAGCTGCTGCGGCATGGCCGGGTCGTTCGGCTATCACACCGACACCATCGACGCGTCGCTGGCCATGGCCGAATTGTCGCTGCTGCCCGCCATTCGCGCGGCCTCAACGCAGGCCTTGATCGTTGCCGACGGCACGTCCTGCCGCCACCAGATCCGCGACGGCAGCGGGCGCGAGGCGGTGCATGTCGCGCGCGTCCTTGCCTCGTGTCTCGCGCCGCGCGCCCCCGCGTGATCCGCGCACGCGCGTCGTGCAGGCTTAACCGCCCTTCATCCGTAGAACAGGCGGATCAGCACCAGCGAGAGCCACGGCACATAGGTGCACAGAATGAGCACCGCCATGAGCACGCCGATAAAGCCGAGATTGGCGCGCGTCGTCGCCCAGATATCCGACTTGGCGATGGAGCAGGCGGCGATGAGCACGGAGGCGACCGGCGGTGTCTGCTGGCCGATGGCCAGGTTGAGCGTGAGAACGAGCCCGAAATGGATCGGGTCGATCCCCACCTGGCTGATCAGCGGCATCACGATCGGCACGGTGAGGATAATGGCCGCCGCCGAGTGCAGGAACATGCCGAGGACGAGGAAGAACACGTTGAGCAGCAGGAGGACGAGATAGGGATTGCGCGTGATGTCGATGATCGACGCCGCGAGCTTCTGCGGCAACTGGCTTTCGGTGAGGAAAATGCCGACCAGGGCGGATGCCGCCACCAACAGCATCACGACCGCGGTCTGGATCGCTGCGTCGACGCAGGCGCCGTAGAGCGCGCGCAGGTCGAGATCGCGATAGACGAGGACCGCGATGGCCAGCGCCGCGAGCACCGCCAGCGCCGCGCCTTCCGTCGCCGTGACGAAGCCACCGAATATGCCGCCGAGGATAATGACCGGCATCGCCAGCGCCCACAGCGCCTCGCGCGTCGCCGTGGCAAGGCGGCACAACTGAAATGCCTGCTCGACCGGAAAATCGTATTTGCGCGCGTAAAAATAGCAAAGCGCCATCAACCCGACCCCACCGATCACGCCGGGGATGATGCCGGCGACGAACAACTTCACCGCCGATTCCTGCGCCATCGCGGCGTAGAGGATCATGGGTATCGACGGTGGAATGATGATCGCGAGACTGGCCGCCGAGGAGGTGCAGGCGGCGGCGAATTCCTTGGAATAGCCGCGCGACTTCATCGCCGGAATGAGCAGCGTGCCGAGGGCGGCGACGTCGGCCACGGCCGAGCCGGAAATCTCCGCGAAGAACATCGACGCGCCGACCGTGACCATCGACAGGCCGCCGCGCACGAAGCCGAGAATGGCGGTGGCGAGGTTGATCAGCCGGCGCGCGATCGAGGACGCGTTCATGATGCCGCCGGCGAGAATGAACAGCGGCACCGCCAGAAGCGGAAAATTGGTCGCGCCGTCGAACATCACCAGCGCGACGTTGGAGAGCATATGCGCGCCCTGGGTGATCCAGATCGCCCCCACCGCCACGACGCCGAGCGCCACCGCGATCGGCACGTTGATCATGACCATGGCGGC
This sequence comes from Pseudomonadota bacterium, assembly GCA_016195095.1. GTDB lineage: Bacteria > Pseudomonadota > Alphaproteobacteria > Rhizobiales > Xanthobacteraceae > JACQAE01. The sequence goes on along the minus strand of JACQAE010000188.1, from coordinate 6,057 downwards.
CATGGCGAGGAGCATCAGGGTCACCGACAGCGTCACCGGCTTATGTCCTTGCCGCCAGCCTTGGCGTGTTCGAGCGCTTCCTTAAGCTCGTGATCGGCGAGCGGGCCTTGCCACGCCGCGCGCAGCAGCTCCGGCAGCCGCACCAGTTCGGCCACCACGAACAGCGCGGCCGCGATCGGGATGACCGATTGCGTGACCTGCAGCGATAGCGATGGGATCGACACCAGCGTGTCGCCCTTGAGCACGCGCACCACCTCGATGCCGGTATAGGCGAGGAGCGCGAAGAAAAAGATGGTGATCGCGCTGGCGAGCAGCACCGCGCCGACGCGCAGGCGCGCCGGCAGCGCGTTGACCAGGCCGGCGAAGCCGATATGCGCGCCGCGCAGCGCCGCGAGCGAGCCCGCGTAATAGGTGAGCCAGGCAAGCGCGATCGCGGCCACTTCGTCGTACCAGACGAGCGATGCTCCGACCCAGCGATAAACGAAGCCCATGGTCACAATGGCGGTGACCGCCACGATCATGACAACGGCAATCACCTCAAGCACGCGGTCGAGAATAGTCCGCAAGCGGTTCATGGATGCAGCCGGTTCGCGATGCGCGCTGATGCGTTGTCGCCTAAAAACGCGCGGCCCGGCCATGTGGCCCGGCCGCGCGGCAGTGGATTAGGAACCCTTGGCGAGGGCAAGCGCCTTGTCGATCAGCGCCTTGCCGGCGGGAACTTCCGTGGAAAACTCGCCATAGATGTCCTTGCTCGCGGCTACGAACGCGGGCTTGTCGGCCTGGTTTACGGCAATGCCGGCCTGCTTCATCTTGTCGACCAGCTCGTTGTCGAGGCGCTCGGCGAGCTGCAGCACGAAGGGCTCGACCGCGGTCGCGGTTTGCGCCAATACCTTGCGCACATCCTCGGGCAGCCGCTGCCAGCTCGCGCCGGCCGCGACATAGGCCGGCGTATAGACGTGGCCGGTCATCGAGAGGTATTTCTGTACTTCCTGGAATTTCTGCGAATAGATCTGGGTGAGCGGATTTTCCTGACCGTCCATGACGCCCGTTTGCAGCGCGACGAACACTTCCTTGAGTTCCATGGGGCTCGGACTGGCGCCATAGGCCTTGAACATCTTCACGCGCCACACGCCGCCGGGAACGCGCAACTTGATGCCCTGCAAATCGGCCGGCATGACGATCGGGCGCTTGTTGTTGGTGATGTGGCGGTAGCCGTTTTCCCACACGCCGACGATGTGGTAGCCCTGCTTCTCCACGATGGGGCCGAGAACCGGCCGGATCACGTCCTTGGCGATACGCGCGGCATGCGCGCGATCCTGCACGAGATAGGGCATCTCGAACACGCCGAATTCCGGCGCCACCGAGGTCATGACGGTGGAGGGCAAGGCAAGGTCCACGGTGCCGAGCTTGAGCTTCTTGAGGAGCTCGCCGTCGCTGCCAAGCTGGCTTGAGCCATAAACAACGACCTTGGCCTTGGCACCGAGCGCGGCGTTGGCGCGCTTGGCGAACTCCTCGGCCGACTGCGCGAAGAGCGAGCCGGGCGCGCCGACATGGCCGAATTTGATCTCGGTCTGCGCCGGCGCGGCGGCGACGGCGCCGAGCGCGGCAAATGCGATCGATAGCAGCACCTTCGGCACGAACATGGAGTGTCCTCCCATGAATTGCGGTTGCGCGACGGCTGCAAGGCCCGACCCGGTCCTTGGATGCCGCTTCTTTTCAGCCACTATGAATGCAAATGCCCGCGCGCAACGCAAGCGCAAGCTTGCCGCGCCAAACGCAAGCGCAAGCTTGCCGCGCCAAACGCAAGCGCAAGCTTGCCGCGCCAAACGCAAGCGCAAGCTTGTCCGTGCCGCGAATATCCGACCAGCCGGCGCCGGCGCGGCATTCACCGCGCGTCTTGCGCCAGGAAGTCGAAGTCGCAGCCCTTGTCGGCCTGCGTCACGCGCTCGACATAAAGCCGCGCATAGCCGCGCGCGGGCTTTGCCGGCGGCCGCCATTGCGCGCGGCGGCGGCCAAGTTCGCCGGCGTCCACCATCAGTTCAATACGGCGTTCGCCGACATCCATGCGGATCATGTCGCCGTCGCGCACCAGCGCCAGCGGCCCGCCGGCGGCGGCCTCCGGCGTCACATGCAGCACCACGGTGCCGAAGGCGGTGCCGCTCATGCGCGCGTCGGAAATGCGCACCATGTCGGTGACGCCCTTAGCGCCGAGTTTCTTGGGGATCGGCAGCGCGCCGGCCTCCGGCATGCCGGGGGCGCCGACCGGCCCGGCGTTGCGCAGCACCAGGCAATGCTTGTCCGTCACCGGCAACGCCGGATCGTCGATGCGGCGGGCAAGATCGTCAAGCGATTCAAAAACCAACGCCGGCCCCGCGAAGCGAAATAGCGCCGGCGTCGCCGCCGCGAGCTTGATCGCCGCGCCCTGCGGCGCCAGGTTGCCGTTGAGGATCGCGATTGCCTCGCTCCGCGCCAGCGGCCGGTCGAGCGGGCGCACCACGTCGTCATCGACATAGGCCGGCCAGCGCGCGATGACATCGCCCAGCGTCTCGCCGTTCACCGTTCGCGCCGACAGGTCGAGATGCTCGCGCAGCCTGCGCCACAGCGCCGGCAACCCGCCGCTGGCGTGGAAATCCTCCATGAAATGGCTTCCCGCCGGCTTGAGATTGAGCAGCACCGGCACGTCACGCCCGACGCGATCGAGTTCGCCGAGGTCGTAGCTCAGCCCGGCGCGCCCGGCGATGGCGGCAAGATGCACCAGCGCATTGGTCGAGCCGCAGGTCGCCTGCAAGACGACGGACGCATTGCGCAACGCCGCCGGCGTAAGGATTTCGCTCGGCTTCGGCCCGCCAGCAATTGCCATGCGCACCGCCTGCCGGCCGCTCGCCTCCGCGATGCGCACGCGGTCGGCGGAAACCGCCGGCGCGCTCGCCGCGCCCGGCAGCGTGAAACCCATCGTCTCGGCAAGGCACGCCATGGTCGAGGCGGTGCCCATGACCATGCAGGTTCCCGAAGTCGGCATGAGCTGATCATGCGCGCGGTCGAGATCGGGCTCCGCAAGCGTGCCGGCGCGATAGGCGGCCCAGATCCGGCGGCAATCGGTGCAGGCGCCGAGCCGCGTACCCTCGTGGCGTCCGGCCAGCATGGCGCCAACCGGCAGCACCAGGGATGGCACGTCGGCGGAAATCGCACCCATGAGCTCGGCCGGGATGGTCTTGTCGCAGCCGCCGATCATCACCACCGCGTCGAGCGGCAGCGCGCGCAGCATCTCCTCGACATCCATCGCCATCAGGTTGCGCAACAGCATCGAGGTCGGGAATGAAAACGCCTCGTGCAGCGAGATGGTTGGAAACACAAAAGGCAATCCACCCGCCAGCCGCACGCCGCGCGCCACGGCCTGCGCCAGCATCGGCGCGGTCTTGTGGCAGGGGTTGAAATCGGATGCGGTCGAAAGCACGCCGACGATCGGGCGATCGAGCGCGTCATCGGTAAAGCCAGCGCCCTTGAGAAAACCGCGGCGCAGGAACAGTGCAAAGCCCGCATCGCCATATTGCGTGAGACGCGAACGCAAGCCCTTGCTCATCGATGCTCCCGTGATCGGCCGATGCCGGCTGGCGTCCGCACCGATTGCCGCGGCCCTGTCGCGCGCGCCCGCGGGCAGATCCGCGCGTTCGGCGCCCGCGTGATCGGGCTGGCAATACCGATTCTCACATTTGCCGAACCGGCCATGGAGTCAACAGGAGAAAACACGGCCCGCCCCGACGTTGCCGTCAGGGCGGGCCAGTTCGAACCGGCGCGGGGGTGGATGAGGGGGCGCGCGCCGATCGAACCCGGATTAGTACGAGTAGCCGTTGCAAACCTTGACGTTGCCGATGAAGTAGCCGTACGAGTCGTAGCGCGGCACCCACTTGCAATAGGACGGCGAGTAGCTGAGGTAGCGGTGGCCGTAGTGGTGGCCGTTACCGTGGCCATAGCCGTGGCCGAAGCTGAAGCCGTAGCCGCTCGCGACGGCGGCGCTGGTGGGGATCGAAACGCTGGCGGCGATCGCGACGGCGGCAAAGGCGACGGCGACGATCTTGGATTTCACGGACATGGTTTACTCCCTGAGATTGTCTCGGGCCGGGATGGCCTCGGTATCCATTGGTCGGGACCGTGCGGGACTCGGTTCAAAGCGATTAATTTATAGATAAATCAATGTCTTACGCGAAAACCGCCGAGCCGGTTGGGCGGTTCGACCCCATCATGGCCGCCCGCCTTGCGCGGCGCGGCCGCGAGCGCGCAGCAGCCCGGCGACGCCGCGCCAAACGGAGGAACGAGGGTTCATGACAAGTGCGAAGAAAAACAAGGTCATCATCACCTGCGCGGTGACCGGCGCGATCCATACGCCGACGATGTCGCCCTATTTGCCGATCACGCCGCAGGAAATCGCCGACGCGGCGATCGGCGCGGCAGAGGCCGGCGCCGCGATCGTGCATTTGCATGCGCGCGATCCGAAGACCGGCCGCCCCGACCAGCGCCCGGAAGCGTTCGCGCCGTTCCTGCCTGTGATCAAACAGCGCTCCAACTGCGTGATCAATCTGACGTCGGGCGGCTCGCCGACCATGCGCGTGGAGGAACGGGTGAAGCCGGCCGCGGTGTTCAAGCCGGAAGTGGCGAGCCTCAACATGGGCTCGATCAATTTCGCGCTGTTTCCGATGCTCAACCGCTACAAGGATTTCAAGCACGAATGGGAGCGGCAATACCTCGAATCAACGCGCGACCTCGTGTTCCGCAATTCGTTCCAGGACATCGAGTTCATTCTCAAGACTTGCTACGGCAACGACACGCGTTTCGAGTTCGAGTGCTACGACGTCGCCCATCTTTACAATCTGGCGCATTTCCTCGACCGCAAGCTGGTGCGGCCGCCGCTGTTCGTGCAGACCGTTTTCGGCATCCTTGGCGGCATTGGCACGCATCCCGAGGACGTCATGTATATGCGCCGCACCGCCGACCGCCTGCTCGGGCGTGAAAACTATCACTGGTCGGTGCTCGGCGCCGGCCGCAGCCAGATGCCGATCGCGGCGATGGCGGCGGCGATGGGCGGCAATGTCCGCGTCGGCCTCGAGGATTCGCTGTGGATCGGGCCGGGCAAGCTCGCCCAGTCCAATGCCCAGCAGGTGCGCATGGCGCGCCAGATCATCGAGGGCCTCGGCCTCGAAATCGCCTCCCCCGACGAGGCGCGCGACATTCTTTCGCTCAAGGGCGGCGACAAGGTGGAATTCTGATCCGCTCCGACCGCTCTTGAGCGTGATCGCGAAAAGCGGAACCCGGTTTTCGGAAAAGATCATGCTCGAACACGGCACCAGCGCAGAGCGCTTCGCGTTTCATGAGAATCGGAAAGCGCTCCATTCTCTTTCGCTTTGTCGCATTTTCCGCAGCGGACCGGTTCCCGCTTCGCTGGAAAATGCCCCGGCCGACCGGCGCCGGCGGCACGGTCAGCGCAGCCGCGCCTTGGCGCCGCCACGGCTCGTCGCAATCAGCACCGCCAGCGCCAGCGTCATGGGCAATAGCGCCAGCAGCATGCCGAAGGGCGCGGTGACGCTCTCCTGCAAGTGCCGTGCGTAAGCGTCGACGACGCCGAAAAGCAGCGTCGCAAGCAGCGCCCAGCCCGGACGCCAGCGCACCGCGACGGCAAGCGCGAGCGCGGCGAATCCACGGCCGTCGAGCGCACCAAAGGTGAATATGCCGGCGCCGGTAAGCACGAACGTGCCGCCGCCCGCCGCGACCAGCCCGCCGCCGATAACCAGCGCCGCGGCGCGGATCGCGTCCGGCGATCGCCCCTGGCTCGCGATCGCATCGGGGTTTTCACCGCATGCGCGCAGCGCCAGGCCGAACGGCGTACGATAGAAAACGTAAGCGAGAACGGGCACAAGCGCGATGGCGGCGAAGATCGGCGCCGGCAAGCGCAGCGTCGCGCGCACGACCGACACGATGTCCTCGATCTGCGCCGGAAGTATCGCCACATGCGGCCACTCGACCGGACCAAATACGCCGATGCGCGGCGTCGCACCGCCGCCGCCG
>JACQAE010000187.1 GCA_016195095.1 Pseudomonadota bacterium | reverse complement strand
TTCGATTTTGGCGGCTTCGAGCTGGCGGCGCCGGGATGGGCGCCGGGCGCGAATGGCGGCGCGCGCGACGGCGGGAAACAGGGCGCATGAAAATCGTCGTCCAGGCGGAAAGCCGCGCGCCGCCGGCGACGCTTTACGCGGTCTGTTCGGATATCGCGAATTGGCCGCGATTCGTGCGTGGCGTCGCGGCGGTGGAATTGCTTGACGGCTTGTCGATTGCCCCCGGCGCGCGCCTGCGCCAAAGCCGCACAATGCACGGCCGCGAGGCGGCGGAGGTCATGACCATTGCCGCGCTCGATCCGCCGCACCGGATGGTGCTGACGGCGCAAAACCACGGCGCGAACTATGCGGTGGCGACCGACATTGCCGCAAGCGCCGGCGGCAGCCGCATCGCGGTCACGTTCGAGGTAATTCCGGTCACGCTCCTGGCGCGAATCTTCAGCGTGATCACGCCGCTCCTTGCATCGGGATTGCGCCGGCAATTGCAGGCCGACGCCGACGACCTGGCACGCGAGGCGGACCGCCGCGCCGGCGCCTAAACCATGATCTGGCCGCCATTGGCGGAGAGCGTGGAGCCGGTGATCAGCCCGGATTCGTCGGCGGCGAGAAATACGACGCATCGCGCGATCTCCTCGGGCTGGCCGAGCCGCCCGAGCGGAATTTGCGGCAGGATGTTTTTCTCCAGCACGTCCTTGGGCACCGCCAGCACCATTTCGGTGGCGATATAGCCGGGGCAGATGGCGTTGACGGTCACGCCGCTCCTGGCGTTTTCCTGCGCCAGCGCCTTGGTAAACCCAAGCTCGCCGGCCTTGGCCGCCGAATAATTGGTCTGGCCCATCTGGCCCTTCTGGCCGTTGATCGAGGAAATATTGATGATGCGGCCGAACTTGCGCGCGCGCATGCCCTCGATCACCGGCCGGCACATGTTGAACAGCGAGCTGAGATTGGTGTTGATCACCGCGCTCCATTGCTCGGGCTGCATGCGGTGGAACATGGTGTCGCGGGTGATGCCGGCATTGTTGACGAGGACATCGACGGGACCGAGGTCGGCCTCTACGCGCGCGAGGCCGGCGGCGCAGGCGTCAAAGGATGACACGTCCCACTTGTAGACGCCGATGCCGGTGTCGGCCTTGAACGTCGCCGCCGCCGCGTCGTTGCCGCCGTAATTGGCGGCCACCGTGTAGCCTGAGGTCCGCAGGGCCTTGGCGATGGCCGCCCCGATGCCGCGCGTCCCACCCGTCACCACTGCTACTCGCGCCATAACTGCGTCCCTCCTTGCCGTGCATTTGCATTCGGCAATATTCGACATTGGCGTCGCGCCGCGACGCGTCCCGATCCGCGGCGGCGACGCGTTCGCCGCGGCGGCGCGAATAATCCTGCGTGAAAATAACCGCGCGCGTCAACGCGCCACCGCCCGGCAGGCTCGCGCCAAAGGCGACGCCAGTCGTGCTCAGCCGCGCTCGACGCACATCGCAATGCCCATGCCCCCGCCAATGCACAGCGTGGCCAGCCCCTTCTTCGAATTGCGCTTGCCCATCTCGTGCAGCAGGGTGACGAGAACGCGCGCGCCGGAGGCGCCGATCGGGTGGCCAAGGGCGATGGCGCCGCCATTGACGTTGACCTTCGAGATATCCCAGCCCAGATCCTTGTTGACGGCGCAGGCCTGCGCGGCGAATGCCTCGTTGGCCTCGACGAGATCGAGATCCTCGATCTTCCAGCCGGCCTTCTTGAGCGCGGCCCGCGAGGCGGGAATCGGCCCCGTGCCCATGATCTTGGGATCGACGCCGGCATGCGCCCAGGACACGATGCGCGCCAGGACATTGCGGCCTTCCTTGCGCGCCTGGCTCGCGCGCATGAGCACGACGGCGGCGGCGCCGTCATTGATGCCGGACGCGTTGCCGGCCGTCACCGTGCCCTCCTTGTCGAAGGCCGGCCGCAGCTTGCCGATCGAATCGGCGGTGGTCCCATGCTTGGGATACTCGTCGGTATCCACGACACTATCGCCCTTGCGCGACTTGATCGTGACCGGCGTGATCTCGTCCTTGAACCTGCCGGCCTTCTGCGCCGCCTCGGCCTTGTTCTGCGAGGCGACGGCGAATTCGTCCTGCTGCGCGCGCGTGATCTGCCATTGGCGGGCGACATTCTCGGCCGTATTTCCCATGTGGTAGCCGTTGAACGCGTCCCACAGCCCGTCGCGGATCATGGTATCGACCAATTCCAGGCCGCCCATCTTGGTGCCGTTGCGCAGATGCGCACAATGCGGCGCCATGCTCATCGATTCCTGGCCGCCGGCGACCACGACGTCGGAATCGCCATTGATAATCGCCTGATAGCCGAGCGCCACGGCGCGCAATCCCGAACCGCAGAGCTGGTTGACGCCCCAGGCCGGGCTTTCGACCGGGATGCCGGCCGCGATTGACGCCTGGCGCGCCGGGTTCTGCCCTTCGCCGGCGGTCAATATCTGACCCATGATGACCTCGGAGACGCGCGCGCCGTCGATGCCGGCCCGTTCCAGCGCCGCCTTGATGGCGACGCGGCCAAGTTCGTGCGCCGGCAGGTTGGCAAATGCCCCGTTGAACGCCCCAACCGCCGTACGCGCTGCGCCGACGATGACGATGTCGTCTGCCATTTCACGTTCTCCTGATGACGCGGCGCGCGCAAGCGGTGCGCCGATTGTGGGGTTAGCCTGCGACTTAGATAGCCCGGCAGGCCAGGAACGCCAAGGTCGTGCGGCGCACAAAACGGTAGCCGGTTGACCGAAAAGCGCCTACTTTAAACTACCAGCACGTTGCCGGCCCGCGCCGGAACGAATGGACGCAAATAGACATGGCCCAGTCCGCAGAACCGATTGTCATCAAGAAATACGCCAATCGGCGGCTCTATAATACCGGCACGAGCACCTATGTGACACTCGAAGACCTGGCCACGATGGTAAAAAAGGGCGAGGATTTCGTCGTCTATGATGCCAAGAGCGGCGACGATATCACGCGCCCGGTGCTCACGCAGATCATCGTCGAACAGGAGGGCAAGGAGGGTCAGAACCTGCTGCCGGTTACCTTCCTGCGCCAGCTCATCCGCTTCTATGGCGATTCGATGCAGATGATGGTGCCGCGCTATCTGGAGGTTTCGCTCGATTCGCTCACGCGCGAACAGGAGAAGATCCGCGCGCAAATTTCACAGGCTTTTGGCACTGGTGGCTTTGGCGCCATCGAGGAGCATGTCCGCCGCAACATGGAGGTTTTCGAGCGCGGGTTCGCGATGTTTTCGCCGTTCGCGCGCCGCGAAAACCAGGCGCAATCCGACGACGCGCCCAAGACCGAGCGCAACGATAACGAGATCGACAGCCTCAAGCGGCAAATGGAAGAAATGCAGAAGCGGCTCGACCGGCTCTCGCAGGGCGATAATTAGCGCGGCATCGCTTTTCTTCCACGCGTGACGGCTATCGCGATTTGCCGGACGTGCGACCTTGGTGCGAAAAGCGGTCCCCGCTTTTCGGGATCATGATTTTTTCCTGGCGCATGATCTTGGTGCGAAAAGCGGTCCCCGCTTTTCGGGATCATGATTTTTTCCTGGCGC
>JACQAE010000186.1 GCA_016195095.1 Pseudomonadota bacterium | reverse complement strand
CCGTTCTAAGAGCGCCTCGTCCCGGTGGAATCGGAAAGCGCGCCAGCTTTCTTCGACTTATTGCGTTTTCTTCGGCGAACTGGTTCCCACTTCGCCGGAAATTGCTCTAGCCGCGGTTGCGCAACCGTTTGACGAGAAGGTAACCCCCAACCACCGCCCCGGCGGCCAAGAGGCCAAAGGGACCCGTCATGCCGACGAGTGGCGCGGGAAGCGGCAGGCCGGCCAAGCTCGGCCCCGTGCCGAGGGCAAGGACGCAAAGACCCAACAGACCGGCATCGGCGCCACGCAAGAACTCGCGAGCCACCTGTTTCACTGCCACGTCTCCTTACTGACCAGATACCAAGGTTCTGCGCTTTTTCTCCCCCGGTCGCAAGCGTTCCACGCGGCGGGCGCGATCCTCCCGCCAGGCGGGAAATTCGCCGACATGCGCGCTGCCGTTGCCAACGACGAAGATGCTGGCGCGGCGAAGCGACGCGGCCCGTGGGATGGCATGCGCCGCGATCAGGGGCGGCGTCGGAATTCGACGCGGCATACCGCCGCATTTCGCGACGACGCGCGACGAAGGGACCGCGCACGGCGGCGGGCGGAATTTTTCTCCCGCGGGCGCGCGTCACGCCTTTGCGTGTTTCTCGATCAGTTCGCGCGCGGCAGCCAACAGCGGATCGGCGTCGATGCCGCGCGCGCGCGCCGCGCCCGCCCAGGCCGCGATCGCCGGCGCGCTGGCGCGCCGCCAGCGCAGCGCTTCCGGCGCTGATAGCGCGGCAATGACATTGCCACGCCCGCGCACGCTCGCCGCGGCGGCGGCGGCCTGCGCGTCCCACATGCGCGCGATCGTCGCGGCCATTTCCGCGCCGGAATGCGTGTCGACGAGACCGCGAAGGTCAGCCGGCAGCGCGTCATAGCGCGCCCGGTTCATCGCCAGCACGTGGGCGGCGGTGGACATCGCCGGCCCCACGGCAAGCTGCGTGTGAAACCTGGCGAGATCCTCAATCTTGATCGCGGGAACGAGCTCGAACGACAGCACGCAGCCGTCGATGACGTTCTGGCGCAGCGATTCGGGCACCTGGCTTAGCGGAAACGCCAGTGGCGTCGCGCCAAGCAAGCGCAACGCCTCGCGCGTGCCTTGCGTCTGCGCGTGGAGGCGCAGCCCCTTGAGGTCGGACGCCGCGCCGATCGGCACTCGCGCATGGATGGCGCGGTGATCCTGCACGCAGGCGCAGATCACCCGCACGTCGGCGAAATCCGCGTGCGCGTGCGTCGCGACATATTCGGCGAACGCTGCGGTATTGCGCGGCGAATCAGGCGCGCCGAAGAAGGGTAGCTCAAAGACTTCCGCGCGCATGAACCGCCCGGGATTTTGCGCCAGCGCGGTGAACGCAAGATCAACCGTGGCGTCGCGCGCCTGGTCGTAGAGCTGACGCGGCGCGCCGCCGAGATGCATGGCGGCGAAGATTTCGATCGCGAGCCGTCCCCCGCTCGCTGTCGCGATCCGCTCGGCCCATGGTTGCAGAATCTTGCGGTGTATATTCGACGTCGGCGCAAGGCCGTGATGCAGTTTGAGGCTGATCGGCGCCTCGGCGCTCGACCCGCGCACCAGCGCCGGAGCCACGAGCGCGCCCGCCGCCAGTTGCAAAATCCGTCTCCTGGCGAGCATGGCGGCTATTCCTCGAAATGCGGCCACGCAGGCGCAATGCGCAGGAGGTGAGGCGGCGCGAATTCAGGCCAGCGGGCCTCAGCGCCCTTTGCGGCGCAGCGGGAACCGGCACGCCGCGGAAAATGCGACAGAGCTAAAGAAAAATCGAGTGCTTTGCGATTCTCATGAAACGCAATGCGCCCTAGTTCAGCCGCTGCGGGCGCTCGTCGTCGTCGCGCTCGGACGATGGCGTGGCGGCGATTTCGGCGCCCGCCGGCGCCGGCTGCGCCGGCGCGGCCTTCGCGCCCTCGGCGGCGGCGCTCGCCGCGTCCTTGCGCAGACGCTCGCGATAGACGAGCCAACCGAACGGCAGCGCCGCGATATAGCTCAAGCTGCCGATGGTCATGACCTCCCACGGATAGCTCAGCAGCAGCGCGAAGAACAGGACAACGACGATAAAGCTCGGCAGCACCATTTCCGGCGGCACGCGCGTGCCGATGCGCTTGCCGGAAAACACCGGCAGCCGCGACACCATCAGAAACGCCACGGCAAGCGTGAAGACGAGCGTCACGATCGCGACCTTCGGCGCGCCGAGCAGATTGACGTAAATCGGCAAGAGCACGACGATCGCGCCCGCCGGCGCCGGGACGCCGGTGAAAAAATCCCCGGCCCAGGCGGGCTTGTCGGGATCGTCGATCGCCACATTGAAGCGCGCGAGCCGCAGGCCGGCGCAGATGGCAAACACCATCGCCGCGATCCATCCGACATTGCGCAGGTCGTGCAGCCCCCAGAAATACAAGATCAGCGCCGGGGCAACGCCGAAATTGACGAAATCGGCGAGACTGTCGAGTTCGGCGCCGAAGCGCGATTGCCCCTTGATCATGCGCGCGACACGCCCGTCGATACCGTCGAGCAGCGCGGCGAAGACGATGGCGCCAAGCGCCAGCTCAAGCCGGCCCTCGATGGACAGGCGGATCGCCGTCAAGCCGGCGCATAGCGCCAGGAGCGTGATCAGATTGGGGACAAGCGTGCGCACCGGCACCGGACCGAATCGGCGCCGGCGCACGGTGGGCGGCAATTGCTCGAATGGCGGATAATCCATGCCCGCAATATAGGGCGGCGCGGGCCCTCGCGCCATGCCGGGCGCGCCAGCCGGCGGGCGGCGTCGCCACAGGGTAGGAGCGCCAAACGCAAGCGATCGATGGCACACGCGCTAATTAGCGCGGAAATCGCGAAATCCGCTGGTGGCGCGCAGATCCGCGAGCACGGTCTCGCCGGCGACCGCGGTTTGGCCAACTCCGACCTGCGGCCTGACGCCGGGCGGCAGATACACGTCAACCCGCGAGCCAAAGCGGATCAGGCCGAATCGCTCCCCGGCCTTGAGCCCCTGCCCCTCGCGCACGAAGCACACGATGCGCCGCGCGATCAGGCCGGCGATCTGCACGACGCCGATGCGCAGGCCGTCCTCGGCGCCGAAGAGCAGCGAATTGCGCTCATTGTCCTCGCTCGCCTTGTCGAGGTCGGCATTGACGAAGCGGCCCGGCCGATAGGCGACGCGCTCGACGCGCCCCTCGACCGGGCTGCGATTGACGTGACAATCGAACACGCTCATGAAAATCGACACGCGCGCGAGTTTGCCGGGACCGAGGCCAAGTTCCGCCGGCGGCGCGGCGTCGGCGATCTGGCTGATGCGTCCGTCGGCCGGCGCGACGACGAGCCCCCCGGCGAGCGGCGTGACGCGCGCGGGATCGCGAAAGAAATACGCGCACCACGCGGTGACGACGGCGCCGATCCAGCCGAGCGGCGTCCACACGTAGAACAGGGCGAGGCTCGCCAGCGCGAAGGCGCCGACGAAGGGGTAGCCCTGCGGATGCAGGGGCGAAAGATTGGCGCGGATCGAGGCGATCACGGACATGGCGCGCCCTCCCTATCGGTCCGCCGCCTCCGCCGCCAGCGGGTCGTCGGCCGCCTGCTCGACCGCGGGCGGATTGCGGTTGGGCGCGGCAAGCTCCTCGCCGATGCGCGCGAGGCGCTCGCGCGCCTCCTCGGCCTCGCGCTGGCGGTTCCACATGCTGGCATAGAGTCCGCCCTTGGCAAGCAGCGCGTGATGCGTGCCGCGCTCGACGATCGTGCCATTGTCGAGCACGATGATTTCGTCGGCGGCGACGATGGTGGAAAGCCGGTGGGCGATGACCAGCGTCGTGCGCTCGCGCGCCACGCGATCGAGCGCATCCTGAATGTCGCCTTCCGTGTGGCTATCGAGCGCGGAGGTCGCCTCGTCGAGCACGAGGATCGGCGGCCCCTTGAGGATGGTGCGCGCGATGGCGGCGCGCTGCTTTTCCCCGCCCGATAGTTTGAGCCCGCGCTCGCCGACCTCGGTGCGATAGCCGAGCGGCGTCGAGCGGATGAACGTGTCGATCTGGGCGAGGCCGGCGGCGCGCTCGACGTCTTCGTCGCGCGCATCCCAACGGCCATAGCGGATATTGTAGCGGATCGTGTCGTTGAACAGCACCGTGTCCTGCGGCACCATGCCGATGACGGCGCGCAACGAGGCCTGGGTGACGGTGCGGATATCCTGCCCGTCGATCAGGATGCGCCCGCCGGTCGGTCGCGCACGTCCGCCTCGCGCGCCAGGAGCGTGAACATGCTCTCGATGTCGGTCGCCGCCTGCTTGATCTCGCGATAGACCATGCCCATGAAGTTCAACGGCTGGTAGAGCTGCACCATCATGGCGTTGATCATGACGAAATCGCCGACGGTCTGGGTGCCGGCGATGACGCCCTGCGCGCACATGCCCATGGCCGCCGTCAGGCCGAGCGTGAATACCACCGCCTGCCCGGCATTGAGCACGGCGAGCGAGGAATAGGATTTGACGCTCGCCTCCTCGTAGCGCGCCATGGAGCCGTCATAGCGCTGCGATTCGCGCGCCTCGGCGTTGAAATACTTGACCGTCTCGTAATTGAGCAGCGAATCGATCGCCTTGGTATTGGCGTCGGTGTCGCTGTCGTTCATGCGCCGGCGGATGCCGATGCGCCACTCGGTCGCGTAATAGGTGAACGCCATGTAGAGGCCGACGGTCACGACGATGACCGCCACGTAGCGCAAGTCGAATTGCCACACGAGGACGCCGACGATAAGGGCGATTTCGACGATGGTGGGAGCGAGTTGCAAGATCACCATGCGCACGATGGTCTCGATGCCCGTGCGTCCGCGCTCGAGCACGCGCGTGAGGCCACCGGTCTTGCGTTCGAGGTGAAAGCGCAGTGACAGGAGATGCATGTGCTCGAAGGTCTTGACCGCGAGCCGGCGCACCGCGTGCATCGCCACCTTGGCGAACAACCCGTCGCGCAATTGCGTCAGCAGCGCCATGAGGATGCGCGTGCCGCCATAGGCCGCGGTCATGGCCATGGGCGCCGCCAGCGTCCACACCAGCCACGAATCCGGCGCCACCGGCGCGCTGCCGGTGCCGACCAGCGCGTCGGTCGCCCATTTGAACGTGAAGGGAATGGCGATGGTGGCAAGCTTGGCCGCGAACAGGAGCAGCATGGCGAAAACGACGCGCCATTTGAGGTCGCGCCGGTCCGCCGGCCACATATAAGGCCACAGGTTGACGACGGTGCGCCACAGCGCACCGCGGCCGGCCGGGATCGGGGGACGCGCCGCGGGCGGCGGTGGCGAAGCATGCATGTTCATCATTGGTCCGCAAAATGCCGCCCGGCGGGGGGATTCGGATTGGAGCAGGTCTAATTATAGGAAGTCGCAGGCAACTTAACAGCCCGGCAGCCGCAACAATCGATCCGCGCCGCGCCCTATTGCGCCGCAACACGCGCCTTGACGTTTGCCGCCAACGCTCGCCATAAGCCATTCATGGGAACGATTCGAAACGTATGCGTCTATTGCGGCTCCTCGTCCGGACACGATCCGGATTTCGTGGCCGCGGCCGCCGAGCTTGGCGCCATCCTGGCAAGGAAAAAGATCGGGCTCGTCTTCGGCGGCGGCTCGCTCGGCATGATGGGCGCCGTCGCCGCGGCGGCGGCGGATAACAATGGGCAGGTGACCGCGATCATCCCCGACTTCCTGCAAGCGCGCGAGCACACATTCCGCCGCGCCCAGGAAATCGTCGTCACGCGCGGCATGCATGAGCGCAAGCGCAAGATGTTCGAGCGCTCCGACGCCTTCGTCGCCCTGCCCGGCGGGGTGGGCACGCTTGAGGAACTCATCGAGCAATTGACCTGGGTGCAGCTCGGCCGCCATCGCAAGCCGGTCCTCCTCGCCAATCTCAAGCATTTCTGGGACCCGCTCATCGCGCTGTTCGGACACATGAAGTCGCTCGGCTACATGCAGTCCGGCGGCGATCTCGAATACCTCACCGCCGCGCGCGTCGCCGATATCGTCCCCGCCCTCGAGGCCGCCGTGGCGCCGGTGGCGGAGGCGGAATTGCGCGCCGGCGCCGAGCGTATCGAGCGGTTCTAGCGTCCCTCGCCCGCGGCCGCGAGGAAGGTGGCGGCCTCGATCAAGTTGCCGTCGCCATCGCGCACGAAGGCCGCGTAATAGCCCTCGCCATGCGCCGGCCGCAGCCCCGGCGCGCCGGCGCAGCGCCCGCCGGCGACGATCGCGGCGGCGTGAAAGGCATCGACCGCCGCGCGATCGCGCGCGCGCAGGCCGCAATGCGCGCCGTCGGCGCTCGCGCGCCCCTCGGCGCCGGCGCGCAGGTTGATCCAGAATTCCGGGTAGGCCTTGCCAAAGCCGATCGTGGTCGCGCGCACGACCAGCACGCCATGGCCGAGCGCGCCAAGCACGGCCGCGTAGAAAGCCCGCGCGCGCGAAAGATCGCCAACCGCGATGGAAACGTGGTCGATCATGGCGCCCCCCCGCCGAACTGACGACGCGATAAAGCCATGCGCCGTTCAGCCGCGGCAACGCGCGGCGCGCGCGCCACCGCGCTCATAGCGGCGCGCCCGACTTGACCAGCTTGTAAACAATGGAATCCATGAGTGCCTGGAACGAGGCGTCGATGATATTGGCGGACACGCCGACCGTCGTCCAGCGCTCGCCGTTTTCGTCGGCGCTTTCCACGAGCACGCGCGTCACCGCGCCGGTGCCGGCATCGAGGATACGCACGCGATAGTCGGTGAGCGTGAGGCCCTCGATGAATTTTTGATACTTGCCGAGGTCCTTGCGCAACGCCAGGTCGAGCGCGTTGACGGGGCCCGCGCCCTCCGCCGCCGAGATGAGCTTCTCCTCCCCGACCGTCACCTTGACGACGGCGAGCGACACGGTCACGCGTCCGCCCTTGGCGTTGATGCGCTGCTCGACATTGACGTCGAACTGGGTGACGTCGAAATAATTGGGAACCGTGCCGATCACGCGCCGCGCCAGGAGCTCGAAGGAGGCGTCGGCGGCCTCATAGGCATAGCCGAGCGCCTCGCGCTCTTTGAGCGTGTCGAGGAGGCGCGCGACGCGCGGGTCGTCGAGATCGACCGCGATGCCGAGCCGCTCGAGCTCGGCGAGCACGTTGGAGCGCCCGGATTGCTCGGAGACGAGGAGCCGGCGGCGGTTGCCGACCGCCTCCGGCGCCACGTGCTCGTAGGTGGACGGATCCTTGACGATGGCGGAGGCGTGGATGCCAGCCTTGGTGGCGAAGGCGCTTTCGCCGACATAGGGCGCGTGCTTGTCGGGCGCGCGGTTGAGCATTTCGTCGAGCCGGCGCGACACCTGCGCCAGCCCGGCCAACCCGGAATCGTCGACCGCGATGTCGAAATCGCGCGCGAAATCCTCCTTGAGCTTCAACGTCGGGATGATCGACACGAGATTGGCGTTGCCGCAGCGCTCGCCGATGCCGTTGAGCGTGCCCTGGATCTGGCGCGCGCCGGCGCGCACGGCGGCGAGCGAATTGGCCACCGCCTGCTCGGTGTCGTTATGCGCGTGAATGCCGATTTGCTCGCCGGGGATCACGCGGCAGACCGCGCCGACGACGCGCTCGACGTCATGCGGCAGCGTGCCGCCATTGGTGTCGCACAGGACCACCCAGCGCGCGCCCGCGTCAAAGGCCGCGCGCGCGCAGGCAAGCGCGTATTGCGGGTTGGCCTTGTAGCCGTCGAAGAAGTGCTCGCAGTCGAGCAGCACCTCGCGGCCGCGTTCCTTGGCCATGCGCACGCTGTCGCGGATCGAGGCGAGGTTTTCCTCCAGCGTCGTCTCGAGCGCGACGCGGACATGGTAGTCCCAGGATTTGGCGACCAGGCAGATGGCGTCGGCATGCGCGTCAAGGAGCGCGGCGAGGCCGGGATCGTTGGCGGCCGAGCGGCCGGGACGGCGGGTCATGCCGAAGGCGGTGAAAATCGTGGCGAAGGCGCGCGCGCGCGAGAACAGTTCCGTGTCGGTCGGGTTGGCGCCGGGATAGCCGCCCTCGACATAGTCGATGCCGAGCTTGCTCAGCATGTCGGCAATCGCGAGCTTGTCGTGCAGTGTGAAATCGACGCCGCTCGTCTGCGCGCCGTCGCGCAAGGTCGTGTCGAAAAGGTAGAGGCGCTCCCTGACCATGACCCGCCTCACCCGCGGACGCTGAGCGCGCCGCGCCGGGTCGGCGCGGGCGGCGCGGCGGCGACGCGGTGGCGGGCGCGCGGTGCACAATGCGATTTCATGACAATGCCTTTTCTGGGGTAATGGGTTTTTCCATGCTGGTATTGACCAGCCATTCGCCGCCGACGGCTAAGGTGTTGCGCTGCGTCGAGACAAAGCCGCGTTGCGCGAAGAAAGCCTGCGCGGTGTCGCTCGCGTCCACCCTCAAGCGCTTGGCGCCGCGCGCGCATGCGAGCTTCTCGATGGCGTCGCACAGCGCGCCGGCAACGCCGCGCCGGGCCATGGCGGGATGCACGTAGATCATGTCGATATGGTCGTCGCCCTTGAGGCAGACGAACCCGACCGCGGCGCCCTGCGCCACGGCGATGAGGGTGAGCTGGCGCGCCAGGCGCGCGGCGAAGGCGGGCGCGTCGTCGGCCGTGGCCGCCCAGGCATCGCGCTGCGCGGGGCTGTAATCCTCGGCCGTCAGGCCGTCGATGCTGGCGCGGAAGATTTCCGCCAAGAGCGGCGCGTCCTCCGGCAGGAACGGCCGCAGCCCGACCGCGAAACGCGCGCGCGCGCTCATCGTTCAGCCTTCGCCGGCCATTCGGCCGTGTCGTGATCGGGGTGCTGCAGGTTCCGCAACGACGCCTTGAACGCCTCCTGTTGCGGCTTTGCGTCCGGCTGGCGCGTCGGCAGCGCACACAGGCCGTCAAAAAACGCGAGCTTGTCCTTGGGATTGACCTGCATCACCGGCGGCGCGGCCTGCGGCCGGTCGAGCGCACCGATGGCGACTTCCGCCTCGCCGCCGGCTTCATAGGTCAACGGCGTACCGCAATCGGCGCAGAAGCCGCGCCGCGCCTTGTCGGAGCTGGCGAAGTATCTTGGCGCGCCGCGCGTCCATTCGAGGTCGAACGCGGTGACAAGCGGCCCAAAGAAGCCGCCGAAGGCCTTCTGGCACATGCGGCAATGACAGATGGCGGCGCCGCCGAACCGCGCCAGGCGAAATCGCACCGCGCCGCATTGGCAGCCGCCGGTGATCGCGGATCCGCTCATCGTGAAATCTCCCAAGTTGTGCCGGCCTTGGAATCCTTGAGCACGACGCCCATGGCGGCAAGCTCATCGCGGATACGGTCGGATTCGCCCCAGTTCTTGGCCTGGCGCGCGGCGGCGCGGGCGGCCAGCATGGCCTCGACGGCGGCGCGGTCAACCGTGAAGGCAGGGCTTTCGCGCGCGGCGACGCCAAGAAAATCAAGGCAGGCGACGAGCTCGGCGGCGGCGGCGCGGCCGCCCGCCATGGCATCGGGCGTGGCGCAATCGACGCGCGCGCCGGCATCCAGATCGGCTTCGGCCTGCGTACAAATTTCGTTGAGGGTTGCGATCGCCTGCGGCGTGTTGAGGTCATTGCACAGCCGGCTGATGAAACGCTCCGGCACCGGCGCGCGTTCGAGGCCAAGCGCGCCATCCGCCGCCCGCCGCCAGCGGCGCAGGTTGCTTTGCGCCTCGATCAGCGCCGCGACGGTCCAGTCGATCGGCTGGCGGTAATGCGTCTTGAGCATCGCCAAGCGCAGCGCGTCGCCGCCCCAGGCGCGCGCGCCAAATCGTTCGGAAGTCAGCAATTCCCGGATGGTGACAAAGTTGCCGAGCGATTTCGACATCTTCTCGCCCTCGACCTGCAGGAAGCCGTTATGCATCCAGTAGTTCGCCATCACGCCGGTGCCGAAAGCGCAGCATGATTGCGCGATTTCGTTCTCGTGATGGGGAAACACGAGATCGACGCCGCCGCCGTGAATATCGAACGTCTCGCCGAGATGCTTCCAACTCATGGCCGAGCATTCAATATGCCAGCCCGGCCGTCCCGGCGTCGCGATCCCGGCCGGCGATGGCCATGCGGGCTCGCCCGGCTTCGAAGGCTTCCACAGCACGAAATCCATCGGGTCGCGCTTGTAGGGCGCGACTTCGACGCGCGCGCCGGCGATCATCTCGTCGAGCGTGCGCCGCGCCAGGCGGCCATAATTCGGCATCGAGGCGACGCTGAACAAAGCGTGACCTTCCGCGACATAGGCGTGGTCGGAGCCGACAAGCCGCTCGATCAGATCGCGCATTGGCGCGATATGCTCGGTCGCGCGCGGCTCATGCGTCGGCGCCAGGCAGCCGAGCGCGCCCACGTCCTCGTGAAAACGCCGATAGGTCTCCTCGGTCAAGGCGCGGATGGATACGCCGCGCTCGGCCGCGCGCGCGTTGATCTTGTCGTCGACGTCGGTGATGTTGCGCACATAGGTGACGTTCTCGGCGCCATAGCGATGGCGCAGCAAGCGAAACAGCACGTCGAACACGATGAGCGGGCGTGCGTTGCCGATATGGGCGTCGTCATAGACGGTGGGTCCGCAGACATAAACGCGCACGTTGCGCGCGTCGAGCGGGAGAAAGCGCCGCTTTTCACGCGCCAGCGTGTCGTAAAGCTGCAAATCCATCGCACACCCCGGCGCTGGCCGGGCGTCGTGTTATCTCGGGTGGAGAATAGACGGCCGCAGCCAGCGCAATTCGCTAGCGAATAATCTCCGCGCCAATGGCGCGGATGTAAATCTGGCGGCACATCGGCGCACAATGGGCGAGCGGCCGCGCCGCGTCAAGGCCCCGCCGGCGCAGGCCCTTGCGGCGGCGGCGCCATGACGCGCCGGGAATGCCGGGGAAAATTATTGTCCATGACCCGAATGCCGCCACGTCTTCGCCGGAATGCCCGGCAATATGCGCGGCTGCGGCGGCTTCGTTACAAGAACCGGGAATTCGGTTAACGCCGTCTTAACGTTTGGCGTCGCATTCTAGCCGTGGCCATTGCCCGCCTGCCAATCCCGGAGAATTTCGATGCGCGCTCTCGCCGCCGCAATCGCATTCTGCATCGCGCTTGCCGCCCTTTCGACGGCCCAGGCCGAGAAGCGAATTTTCATCATCGCCAACAATGCCGACGGCTACGGCGTCGATCGCTGCCTCGCCTCCGGCGCGTCATGCGGCACCGCCGTCGCCACCGCCTACTGCAAGTCGCAGCAGTTCAACATCGCGGCCTCGTTTCAGAAGGTCGACCGCGGCGAGATCACCGGCGCGGTTCCGACCGACCGCCGCGGCTGCCGCGGCGCGGGCTGCGACGAATTCGTCGCCATCGTGTGCACGCGATAGGCGCGCGCCGGCGGCGTGGCGCGCAACGCGCCTAAGCGGAGACCCGATCCTTGCGCGGCCGCACGATTGCGCTTTCGCGACCGCGGCGAATCGTCGCCGACCTGATGCATTTTTCCCGCGACGTTCCCGGCATTCCCATCGAATTGCGCATGCGGCTCGCCGATATCGCGGCGGCGCGCCAGGCGCATCCCGACCGGCCGCCCTTCAGCGCGCTGTTCGTCAAGGGCTTCGCCCTCCTCGCGCGCGAAACGCCGCAATTGCGCCGCGTCTACCTGCGCGCGCCGCGCGCGCGGCTCTATGAATACCCGATCGCCGCGGCAAGCGTCGTCGTCGAGCGCGCGATCGATGGCGAGGCCGGCCTCATATTCCGCTTGATCAAGGATCCGGCGGTGCTGCCCGTGGCGCAGATCGGGCGCGTCATCCGCCACGCCGCGGGCGCGCCGATCGCCGACCTCAAGCAGGCGCAGGCGCTGCTGCGGCTTGCCCAATACCCATGGCCGCTGCGCCGGCTGGCATGGTGGGTCGGACTCAATAGCGGCCGCCAGCGCGGCAACTATTTCGGCACGTTCGGCGTGACCACGCTCTCGGGGCAAGGCGCCGAACTGTTGCACCCGCGCGCGCCGGTGACGAGCCTCTTGACCTATGGCCGCCTCGACGCCGGCGGCAGCCTTGCCGTGCGGCTCATTTTCGATCACCGCGTCTATGACGGCATGCTGGCGGCGCGCGCATTGGCGCGGCTCGAGGAAATCCTCAACGGCCCGGTGCGCGAGGAATTGCGCGGCTAGCGCGTGATCCCTGAAAGCGGGAGGCGGTTTTCTCCGAAAAGGTCACGATCGTGATTTTACGTCGCTTCGGTCCAGGATCGTCGCCATCTAGGCCGCCCTCGCCGCCAGCCGCCGGCGCAGGAAATCGGCGAAGACCGCGGCGATCTCGGCCTCGTGCGCCCATTCCTCCATCGGCACGAGATCGATATCGCGGTCGCCCGGCACGAGATCATGGAGCTCGCTGCCGGCGATCATGCGGTGCGCCACCTCGCCGCTGGCGTGATTATGGGTGTTGTCGTTGCCCGGCAGGATGAGGGTCGCGACCTTGATCGCGTTGAGGTCGCTCTCGCTCGCGCCGATGACCGGCAGGTCGGCGCCGTCGAGGAACTGCCGCCGCCAGCGCTCCATCGCGGCGATGAACCATTGCGCGTCCATCGCCATCAGCCGCTCGCGATTGGCGGCGCGCGCGGCGATGCGCTCCTTGAAATGTTCGAGCGCGCAGACCGCCGCCATCCCGCCCTGCTGCGCCGCCCGGATATATTGGCCATAGTAGTTTTCCGCCAGGCGCTTGGCGGCGAAGGCGCCGCCCGTCACCCGCCACAACAGCAGCGCGCGCACGGC
>JACQAE010000038.1 GCA_016195095.1 Pseudomonadota bacterium | reverse complement strand
TCGCCAAGGGGCCCGACCGCGATGCCGGACGCGAAGTCTTTCACCTTGCCGGGCACACGCCGTTCCGCCTGCCGCCACGCGATCCGGTTCTCTATTTCGTGCAGCGCCTGCGCGACGAAGCGCACCGGTTTGCCATTGGCTCGCATCGCCAGCGGCGCAGCCGCGACTTGCGCGAAGGCGGGCTCGACGAGATTCCTGGCATCGGACCAGCGCGCAAGCGCGCGCTGCTGCATCATTTCGGCACGCTCAAGGCGATCGAGCGCGCTTCGCTCGCCGACCTCGCGAAAGTGTCTGGGATCAGCGCCGAAACCGCCCAAAAAATATACGAATATTTTCATGCCGGCGGCGCGTGACGCGCGACGCCGTGTCGAGCGGACTTTGGCGGCCCGATCATTGGCCGTGCGCGGCAATACAGGCTTCGAGCCTGTCCAATGTGGCGGCAAGGCCGGAAACGGCGAACCGGATATGCCGCCCCTGGGTCGTGGCGTCGATTGAGGTCGCCTGACGCAACGCGGCGATGGCCGGCTCCGACATCGGTCGGGTAATCAGGTGGAAATCCGAGTGCGCGGCGCCGCTAAGTATTATCGGTTCGCGCTGGTCGATGGCGACCGCGACCGCGACATCGTCGCCGCGCGCCAGTTCGCCCGGCTGGTAAAACAGCATCAGGCCAACGCCGCCGGCGACATCGCGATAGAGGCCGAGCATATTGTAAGGGGAGGCCGATAGTCGGTCGATCGCACGGTTGTAGAGCACGCAGCGATCGAGTTGGTCGGAGGCGGTACGTATGGCAAACCCTTCCCATCCGTCGGCCACGATCCGATTTTGTGATTGCGCCGCGTGAACGATACATAGTAGCCATACCACGGCCAATACGCCGGCCAGACGGGAGGGTGTTTTGACCACAATCACTCACCTGCGTTGCCAAGGGTGCCAGCTCCGCGGCCATCGTCATGGGTCGGCACACTCGCCCGCATGCGCCGAATGGAGACTGTTGTCGCGGTCGCGATCAGTTTATTGTTGATTCGCATGGAAGCCCACATTGATGCGGTTACCAGGCGGCCAAACTCGGCGCGCCCGTTTGCGCTGCCGAACATCCTGACCTATTGCCGCATTGTCGCCGTCCCACTGGTTGTCGCATGCCTGTATTGGCAGGATTTGCTGCAGGGCGGAATCTGGCTGCGCTGGGTCGCCTTGTCGATCTTTGTCGCGGCGGCCATTACCGACATTCTCGATGGTTACGTGGCGCGCTCCTGGGGTCAGCAATCGACGTTCGGCCGCATGCTCGACCCGATCGCCGACAAGCTGTTGGTTGCCTCGTGCCTGCTGATGCTGGCTGCGGATGGCACCATACGCGGCTGGTCATTGTGGGCGGCGATCGTCATTCTGTGCCGCGAGATCTTGGTTTCCGGCCTGCGCGAATATCTCGCCGAATTGCGCGTCAGCGTGCCGGTGACGCGGCTTGCAAAATGGAAGACGACCCTCCAACTCATAGCTATCGGTTTCCTGCTGGCGGGTGAAGCCGGCGATATGATCGTGCCGGTCGTGACCCCCATGGGTCTGACGCTGTTGTGGCTCTCGGCGCTGCTGACGCTCTATACGGGTTGGGACTATTTCCAGGCCGGGGTGAAGCATCTCATTGCGGAATGAGGATCGCGATGACGCCGGGACGGGCTAACATGATTGGGTGAGCGTGTGAGAATTCTATATTTTGCCTGGGTGCGCGAGCGCGTCGGCAGAGCCGATGAGGACATCGATCCGCCGCGGTCGGTCACGACTGTCTTGGAACTCATGGATTGGCTGGCGGGCCGCGGCGAGGAATACGCGCACGCCTTTGCCGGCCGCGGCACGATCCGCGCGGCGATCGATCACGCGCATGTCAAGGCCGACGCGAAAATCGCGGGCGCGCGCGAAATCGCTTTTTTCCCACCCATGACCGGGGGGTAGGAATTGTTGGCGCGCTGGTTCGTGATCAACCGATGCCAAGTGTGGCGATGACAACGACGACGATCCGACTGCAGGTCGAGGATTTCGACGCCGCTGGCGAGGCGGCGGCGATCACGCGCGGTCGCACCGATATCGGCGCGGTCGTCACGTTCGCCGGCATTTGCCGCGATCATGAGGGCGGCGCGTGCGTCCGCGCGATGACGCTCGAACACTATGCGGGGATGGCCGAGGCCGAGATTGCCAGCCATGTCGAGGAGGCGGTTCGACGTTGGCCGCTTGTCGGCGTTACCGTTATCCATCGCCATGGACGGCTCGTGCCGGGCGACAATATCGTGCTCGTCGTCACCGCCGCCGTGCATCGCGGCGACGCGTTTGCCGCGGCCGAGTTTCTCATGGACTACCTCAAGACGCGCGCGCCCTTCTGGAAACGGGAGGAAACGCCCGCTGGCTCGTCCTGGGTGAGCGCAAAGAAAACCGACGACGTGGCCGCCGCGCGCTGGACGCGCGGTGGCCGCGACGCGGCCGAATGATCGACCAATTGGCGCGGCAGGTGCCGCGCCGGGTGAAAAGTGGCAGGCCAATGACCCGCATCATGATCGGTTTTGCGGCGCTGGCGGCCATGCTCGTGTCCACCGCCGGGATCGCCTTGGGCGAGCCCCGCGTATCCTACTTTTCGGTTCCGGCCAATTGTCATTGTCGCGCCGGATGGCGCGGCCTGGGTCACCGATGGCGGCCTGAACGCCAACGTCCGCTACGATCCGAAGACGAAGAAGCTCGACATATTTCCGCTACCGAAGGAATTCCCCGACGCCTATCTCAATACCGGCGTCTTCGACAAGGACGGCATTTACTGGTTTACCGGTCAAGCCGGCGTTTACGGTCGCGTCAATCCCTCAACGGGAAAAACCGAGGCATGGAAGGCGCCGCGCGGAGCCGGCCCCTATGGCATCGCTGCCACGCCGAGCGGCGAAGTCTGGTACGTTTCGCTGGCGGGCGATTACGTCGGCCGCGTCGACGGCAAGACCGGCGCCGTGACGATAGTCGAGCCGCATCGCAAGAACGTCGGGCCGCGGCGCATCTGGTCGGATGCCAAGGGCCTGCTATGGGTCAGCTTCTGGCATTCGGGCGAGGTCGGCCGCTACGATCCGGCCAGCAAGACCTGGAAAACCTGGCAGTTACCCAACAGCACGGCCGGCTGCTATTCGGTCTATGTCGATGAGCAGGACAAGGTCTGGCTTACCGATTTTCCCAACAATGCCATCGTTCGCTTCGACCCGGTGAGCGAACGTTTCGAAAGCTTCAAGAGCGACCGGCGCGGCGCGTCGGTGCGCCAGATGCTGGGACGCAAGGGCGAAGCCTGGGGCGCGGAATCGGGAACGGATCGTCTGGTCGTCGTTCGCTATTGATCGTTCGACGTCATGGCGTGCGGGCGCGCGCGGCGGGCGCACCCTATTCGGCGATGAGCTTGACCAAATCGCCGGGCTTGACGCGGTCGGCGGCGTCGAATCCGTTAAGAACACGGAATCGTTCCAGCTGCCGATCGTGGCTGTCCATGCGCGTGGCAAGTTTTTCCACCGTGTCCCCCGGTTCCACGGTGACGACCTTGATCCGCAGCGGCCTTGCCGCCTGAACCTCCGTCAGCGTCATGCGTCGAAAACTGCCGACGGAATCGCGAAATGACCGATCGGTTTCGGCGGATTTTTGTTTTGCCGCGAAAATGAAGCGGTAGACGTCGCTGCCGAAGCGCACGACGTACAAGCGAAAGCTCCACTTGTCGCCCTTGGCCGTCGCCGTTGCGGCGGGAAATCCGTTGACCGGATATTCCTCGATCGAACGACGCTCGACATTCTCGATCCAGCCGGAAACGAGATATTCCGCAAGCGTCTGTTCCGCCGGCACCTTGACCACGTCGAGGCGGAATGCCTGGGTGCCGCCGTCTTTGATGCCGAGAACCGCCTGGGCGGTATTTTCAAGGGAGAACCCCTCCGGCGCCATGAATGTAAAGCCGAGCTTGGCATGCAAGAACCGCCGACCGCGCACGAAGCCTTCGCTCGGATCCTCGCCATAAACGAGCCCTTCCAAGCTTGCGAGGTAGGCCGAGCGTTCGCGCTGGCCGGCGCCCGGCGCGGTATATTGCCGCGCATTGCCCTGGGCATTGCGAACGCGCTCGGGCGTCGCGGGATGCGAGGAGAGAAAATCGACCGCGCCGCGACTGGCCATGCGCGGCTTGAGTTCGGCGTTGCGGCCCATCGAGGTGAGAAAACGCACCGCGCCGTAGGGATCGAACCCGGCGCGCGAGGCGATGCCCACGCCTATTCCGTCGGCCTCGAATTCCTGGGCGCGCGAGAAACTGGCCAGCGCGATCTTGGAACGGGCCAACGCCAACGCGCCGATCTGCGGGTCGCTGAGCACGTCGGTGACCACCCGATTGACGAGCGCGGCCTGCCGCGCCTGATTTTCACGGATCGCGGCATGGCGCGCGATGACATGCGACATTTCATGCGCCAGGACCGACGCGAGTTCGGACGTGTCGTTGGCCAGCGCCACAAGCCCGCGTGTGACGTAAAGCTGCCCGCTCGGTAGGGCGAAGGCATTGACGGCCGATGAATTGAGGATGGTAATTCGGTAGCGCAAATCGGGTCGTTCGGACGCCGCCACCAACCTGTCCACCGTTTGCGCGATGACCGCTTCAAGCTTGGCGTCCTCATAAGGTCCGCCATAGGCAGCCAGGATGCGCTGATGTTCACGCTGGGAGGCGGGCGATGATTCCGCCGTCTTCGGGGGGTCGGGCAACAGAACCTGCTGCCCGCCGGCACCAAACCGCGCGCACGCCGCCGCCAACAGGGCGAACATTAAGGCCGCAAACACGCCCCTATGTGGCGCGCGCCACGCACCTGACCCGTATGTAACCCGGCGTTTCTCCATGATATTGGCACAGCCCAGCGTAATTTCAGCGAACCGCGATGGTCTCAATCTGCTCCGGCTTGATCGCTTCTATCCAAGGCCCGCCCCGTTCCTCGACGATTCCGCGCACCCGCACCCAGCGGTCGACGAGATTTTTCGGCGCCATTCCGTCTGCCGCGAATATCGACTCGCTTCGTTTCGAAACGGTGACGGTAAAATCCGTGGACCACCGTCGCCCGAAATTCAGGTAGATCGTCGCTGCGCTCGAGCGCACCGATATAACCTTGCCTTCCACAAGCGCGAACCGCCCGCGTTCCTTGAGAACAGACGCCGGATCGTCCGCTTTCCTGATTTCATAATACGGATCGGCCCATAGGCCAAGCTTGGCGAGCCGCGCACGCTGCTCCACCGCCAGGAAATGCGCGGCGCAAGCGACAGTGCCGAATCCGGGGCCGACGCGGGCGTGCCCGGCGGCCAATAGCGCTTCCTGGAGCGAATGCTCGCTGCCATTGATGACCAGGAAGGCGAGCGCCGGCATCTGCCCGTGGCGGTCGGCCGTGGGCGTCATGTGCTTGAGCAATACGCCTTTTTCGCCGACAAGCGCCACCAGCGCGGATTTTGCCGCGACGTCGTCGGCGCGGTCGGGGCGGCGCCCGGGAATTTCCAGGCCGGCAAGGCGCACGATCCGATTTCCGGCAAGCATGAAGGTGCGCGCATCAATCACATTTTCGACAATTGCCGTTTCAACCGTGGCGAATCGACACGTTTGCGGAATGCGCGATGGCGCCGGCTGTGTCGCGCGCGGCGCGGTCACGCCAAGGAGGATGGCGCAGGCGGCGAGAACCGGATACCGCCAATATGCCGCACGTGAACAGGTTTGCACATCACATCCGCAGGCTGCCCAATTGTGACGACGTTCGCGTCGTCGTTGCAAGCGCATTTTTGGCGGAGCGTTTTGCGTGATGGCGCCGTCCGGCAATGTGGCGCAACTTACCGATCGTCGCATATTTACGGAAAATCGCGCACCGGAGTCAGGCGCGCGCGGCTTGCGTGATCGCGTCCAAGACGTCGCGCGCGCTTTCGTCCCAGGTCGCGGGCCGAAATCCGTCCCGAATGCGCCGCTCGTGCTGTTGCAGCAGCTCATCATCGTCGATGAGACGCGCGATCGCGTCGCGCCAGGCGACTTGGTCGCCTGGCGCGAGATGTAACGCCAGGTTTTGGCTGGCTTCCGGCATGGCCATTGCGTTCGAGGCGATGCATGGCCTTCCCTGCGCCAGGCTTTCCACGATCGGCAGCCCGAAGCCCTCGGCGAATGATGGGAGCACGCTGAAGCGGCAGTTGCGGTAGAGCCACAGCAGCGTCGCATCGTCGGCATTGCTGACAAAGCGTATCGCGCCGCCAAGATGCGCGTCGGCGAGCGTGGCGGCGACCAGCGCCGATCCCTCGTGTCCGACGCGGCCGACGATGACCAGCGGCGCAACCGCATCGCCACGCTCGGCAACGAGCGAGCGCCAGATGTTAATCAGCATTGCCTGGTTTTTTCGCGCGGTCATGTCGCCGACCGCCAATACAAAGCCGCGCGGGCGCAATCCCGGCGTGCCCGCGCCGGCGGCGGCGGGCTGCGGCGCGCTGACCCGGTGACCGAGGCGGATCACGCGCAGGCGCGGCAGCGCGCGCCCGCGCGCCCGCGCGTGGTTGCTGATTTCGTCGGCGCTATATTGCGATATGGGCAGGATCAGCGAGGCATGCCGCAGGATGAACTCGCTCGCCGGGAGATCGGTTGCGCCTGCATCCTGCATACGCGGGTCGTCGGCGGAGAGCGTACCCAGAAGGTCGTAGAAGACGAATGCCAGACGCACGCCGACGTTGAGTTTAAGACGCAGCAACGCGCGGAAATCTTGTCGCTGCAGTTCGCCCGGTAGCAGCAGCCAGTGTCCGGTCGCGAACGTATTTTCGGCCGGCGCGATTTTTCGCGCCAATTCGCTGCGCCGCCGGCGCAATGGATCGCGCAGGTTGACGCGCAGCCAGCGTTCGACCGCTTGCCCAACCTTGAGGACCGGGTGGCCGTGCCAGGATGGGCGTGAGTCGCGCCGCCGCTCAAGCGATGTCGGCGCCCGCACGACCTCGCTGGCCAGGCCGGCGTCGATTTCCGTGAAGCGTTCGTTGGCGCCGTTGAAGTAGCAAAAACGCAAGCTCGGGCGATCCATGTCCGCCAGCGCGCCGACAATGCCGCGTTCGACCCGCGTGGTGCCATGCGCGATGCGGCCGCGCTCTTCGTAGGACGTCGTAAGATCGACATGAACGATCGGTGTCGGAGCTTGCATATCTAGGGGCCGGGCTTTCGCTCATCCGCGCATGGCGCTACCGATCGCCAAGGAAACTATGGACACGCGAATGGTTGGACACGCGAATCCGTGGGCACGGGAATGAATAGGCGAACGCGCGACCTGTCAATCGCATGCGCCGCCCGTCTGCTGTTCCGAGTCAGGCGATTCAATGGCGAATGTCGGAGCTGGTCAGCCCGCGCGCTTGCATAGCCGGGCCGCACGGAAACACGAACGTCCATGCGCGCGCGGCATCGGCAAGGCGGCATCCACCACCGGTGCCGCGTTGGTGTTTGGCGTTGGTCCACGGCCTGCCGCTGGCGCGCCCTGCGTTTCAGTCGCACGGGAAAGCGCTCCATCTTCTTTGGCTTTGCGGCATTTTCCGCGGCGATCCGGTTCCCGCCTCGCGGGAAAATGCGCTGGTGACGTGACGTCCGATTGCATTTTTTCAACGGCACAACGTTTCCACGATGCCGACTTGCCACTTGATTGCAATTGCGCCGGCTGCCTATTATTCGGAATTGTCGGGGGGTTATCGAGCAGGTTGATCGCCGCCGCGCCGCGAATGGCGTGGCGCTTTCTATATGTAATTTCATCAACGTAATTGCATGGGGACCGTTGTGAGTAGAATCCGTGAGGTGGGGGATGGCGGCGGAGATTGCCGAGGTCGCCGCGCGCATTGGTTTCGCGCGGCGTTGCTCGCCTCCAGCGCTCTTTCAATCGGCGCGGTGTCGGCGGCCGCAACGGACGCGACCTGGAACCTCAACGGCACCGGCAACTTCAACACCACCGCCAACTGGACCCCGGGGACGGTGCCGGACGGCACGGCGTTTTTCGACATATCGAATCAGAACGCGGTGTCCTTTTCGGCCAACAGCGTTTTCGGCAGCTGGACGTTTAATTCCGGGGCGTCGAATTACACCTTCGCCAATTCATTCGTTCAGCAATTCACCGGCGCCGGCATCGTCATCAACGGCGGCGGCGCCAACTTCACAAACAACGACACGTTGCAATTCGCCAACACCAGCACCGCCGGCAGCGCCAACATCACAAACAACGACACGTTGCAATTCGCCAACACCAGCACCGCCGGCAGCGCTACCATCACCAACAACAACTTTCTGGAATTCAACAACGCCAGCACCGCCGGCAGCGCCACCATCACCAATAACGGCATTCTGGAATTCAACAACGCCAGCAGCGCCGGCAGCGCCGCCATCACCAACAACACCTTGCTGCTATTCTTCGACACCAGCAGCGCCGGCGGCGCCACCATCATCAACAACGGCTTTCTAGAATTCGACAACACGAGCACCGCCGGCAACGCTGCCATCACTAACAACAGCTCGCTGGAATTCCGCGGCACCAGCACCGCCGGCGGCGCTACCATCATCAACAATTGCTGCATGGTTTTCACGGATAGCAGCACCGCCGGCAGCGCCACGATCTTCAATAACAACAACCTGACCTTCTTCGGCACCAGCACCGCCGGCAACGCGCGGCTCGTCAACGCTGCGGGCGGGGATGTGGACTTTTCATTCTCCACCGGTCCGCTGGGCGACAACCGGCTCAGCGCCGGCTCGATCGCCGGCGCCGGCAACTTTAATCTCGGCGGCAACGAACTCACCGTCGGCGGCAACAATCTCTCGACCGCGGTGAGCGGCGGGATCGCCGGCGCCGGCGGCGCGCTGGTCAAGATCGGCACCAGCACGCTGACGCTTTCCGGCAACAACACCTATTCCGGCGCGACCACGGTCAATTCCGGCGGGCTTTTCGTGAACAGCTCGTTGTTATCGTCGAGCATGGTCACGGTCAACGGCGGCTTCGTCGGCGGCACCGGCACGCTGCCGAATACATTCATCGGCGCCGGCGGCACGCTGGCGCCGGGCAACTCGATCGGCACCATCAACGTCAATGGCAATCTGACGTTCGGCGCGGGCGGCGTCTATGCGGTCGAGGTCTCCCCCACCGCCGCCGACCGTACCAACGTCACCGGCACCGCGACGCTCACCGGCGCGAGCGTGCAGGCCATTGGGGTGCCCGGCAGCTTCCGCAGCCAGACCTTCACCATCCTCAACGCCGGCACGCTGGTCGGGACGTTTTCAGGCTTGACGCAGGTCGGCGGCATCCCCGGCACCCGCAACCCGCATTTGACCTACGACGCCAACAACGTGTTTCTGGTGCTCGACCCCGGCAGCATCCAGCTTGCCCCGGGGACGCCGGGCAATCAGAGCAAGGTCGCGGGCGGCATCAACAACGCGGCAGGGGGCGGGAGCACGCCGCCCATGGGCTTTGACGCGCTGCTCAATCTGAGCGGCCCCGCTCTCATCAACGCGCTCGGCCAGGTGTCGGGGCAGACGCCGACCGGCGGCGTGCTCGGTGCGCTGCAGATGATGAACGGCTTTTTGTCGCTGACACTTAATCCCTTTGTATGCGAGCCCAACCGTCATCCAGGCAATTTGGGTTGCGCCCGCGCGTTGGGGGGCGCGAACGTGCTGTCGCGGGAGGCCGCCGACGCCTATGCCGCGGTCATGCCGGTGAAGGCGCCGCTCGCGATTTATGACAAGCGCTGGTCGGTATGGGGCCAGGGTTATGGCGGCACCAACAAGACCGACGGCAACGCGGCGGCGGGGAGCACCGACACCACCAGCCGCGCCTGGGGTTTTGCCGCCGGCGCGGATTATCGTGCGACGGCGAACACCACGCTCGGCTTCGCGCTGGCGGGCGGCGAGATGAACTGGGGCCTGGCGCGCGGCCTGGGATCGGGCAGGAGCGATGTGTTCCAGGTTGGCGCCTATGGCTCGCACCGCGCTGGCGCCGCCTATGTCTCCGCGGCTTTGGCCTATGCCTGGCACGACATGAGCACCGACCGTACCGTGACGATCGCCGGCACCGACGTGCTGCGCGCCTCGTTCAACGCCCACAATATTGGCGCGCGGTTGGAGGCGGGCTACCGCATTGCCACCTATCCGCTGGGCGTGACGCCCTATGGCGCGGTTCAGGTGCAGAACGTCTACACGCCGAGCTACGGGGAGACCGCGTTTTCGGGCGCCGGCACGTTTGCGCTCGCTTACGGTTCGCGCAACGCGACGGCGACGCGCGTTGAGCTTGGCTCCTGGTTCGACCGGCTGGAGACGTTTGCCCATGGCCACGCCGTCGTGCTGCGCGGCCGCGCCGCCTACGCGCATAACGGGGGCTATGCCGGCGGCGGCTTGGGCGCGGTGTTCCAGACCTTGCCCGGCTCGACCTACACGGTGAACGGCGCCGCGCCGGCGCGCGACCTGGCGCTCCTCTCCGCCGGCGCCGAGCTTCGCCTCGCCCGTGGCGTCCTCCTCGGCGCGCGCTTCGACGGCGAGTTCTCCGGCCGCGCGCGAACCTATGCCGGATCCGGCACCGCGCGATACGAGTGGTAGCGTCCACGACGGCCTTGGCGACACTCTGGATCTGTGGAAGCCCTCGCCAAACCGGCGCCGCTCACGCGCAGGCAGCCCTTGTAGGCCATGCATATCCCCACGCCCTCAACGTCATTTTCCAAAACCGGCCCCCGCTTTTCGCGGTCACGCCCTAGCGCTTGAGCACGATTCCGGCGGCTTCGCGGTCCCATGTCGCATCCGTGCGGCCGCGCTCGCGCAGCTTGAATTTCTGCACCTTGCCGTTTTCCGTGCACGGAAGCGCCGGCATTAGTTCGACAAAACGCGGCACGGCGAAATACGACATCTTGCCCTCGCAGAACCGCACAAGGTCTTCCTCGGCCGCGCGCATGCCGTCCTTGAGCGCGATCGCCGCCATCACCTCATCCTCGGCCAGATCAGAGGAGACCGGGAACACCGCCGCCAGCGCCACGGCCGGATGGCGGATCAGCACCTGCTCCACTTCGTAGGAGGAGATGTTCTCGCCGCGCCGGCGGATCGCGTCCTTCATGCGATCGACAAAGCGGAAATAGCCGTCGGCGTCGCGCACGACGCGGTCGCCGGTATGCAGCCAGAGATTGCGCCAGGCTTCGACGGTCTTGTCGGGCATGGAGAAATAGGCCGTCGCCATCGCGAACGGCTCGTCGGCGCGCACGATCAGTTCACCCGGCTCGCCGTCCGCCACCTCGTTATCGTCGCCGTCGACGACGCGGGCGTCGAAACCCGGCACCCGCCGCCCCATCCAGCCCGGCTTGCGGTCATGCTCAAACGACGCGATGACCAGATTGCTCTCGGTTGAGCCGAAGCCGTCGAGCAGCGTGACACCCGTGCGCGCGCTGAACTCGGCTTGGTAATTCGCCGGAACGCCTGGCGCGAGCGCGACGCGCACCCGATGGCTCCGCTCCGCCTGTGACGGCGGCCGCGACAGCAGCATCGGCACCATTGCGCCAAGCAGATAAGTCACCGTCGCGCCGGACCGGACCAAGGCCGGCCAAAAGCCCGAGGCGGAGAACCGCGTTTCGACAACTTGGGTTGCGCCATGCAGCAAGGCCTGGAAGAAGCAGTTGAGGGCGTTGGTATGAAATAGCGGCAGCGGTGTGTGCAGGATATCGCCCTCGCGCACGCCGAGCTGCCAGCCGGTATAGGCTCCCCACCAGAAATATTGCGCGTGCGGACAACAGACGCCTTTCGACAGCCCGGTGGTGCCCGACGTGTAGAGAATGGTGAGCAGGTCGCCGGGCCCGACCTCGGCCGGCGGCACGTCCCGCGTGGCCTGCGGCAGTGCTTCAACCGCGAGCGTCGCGAGCGCCCGCGTCGCGGAATCGGCCGGCCCACCGATCACCCAGATGCGCTCGAGCGGCAAGGCAGCAAGATCGATTGCGTCGAGCGCCGCCATGAGCGCGGCGTCGATGGCGAGAATCCTCGCGCCCGAATTGCCCAGCATGTGCTGCAGCTGCAAGCCACGCGCCGCCGCATTGATCGGCACCGACACGATGCCGGCCCAGGCGCATCCCAGGAACAGGCGCATCAATTCGGGCCGGTTGGCGCAGAAGATGCCGAGGCGGTCGCCGCGAACCATGCCCGCCGCGCCCAGGAGGCCGGCCGTGCGTGACGCGATGTCGCGCATTTCGCGGAAGCTCCAGCGCGCGCCGCCGCAGTCGAATAGGAGGCGGTCGCCGAATTTGTCAGCCTGTCGGCGCAACATGTCGGGAACGGTGCGCTGGCGCGGTGGAAACGCGGTCGCGGGCGCGAGACGGAGCGGGCTGGTCGGGGGCATGGTCACCTGGATGCGACGAGGGCGAGAACGCGCAGTGGGCTGCCTGAGCCCTGGCGAATCTTCAGCGGTGCCGCCACGATGACGGCGCCGGTCGGCGGCAGCAGATCGAGATTGGTGAGGCATTGCAGGCCATAGCGACCCTTGCCATGCATGTAATAATGCGCTGGAAACGGCGGAGTGAAGTGATGCGCTTGGCCGGCGTCGGTGCCGATGGTTTCGGTGCCGAAGCCGAGGATATCGCGCCCCTCGACCAGCCATTTGACGACCTCGGGCGCCGGGCCGGGCGTATGCGCGCCATCATCCTGGATATTGGCATAGGCGCGCCGGTCGCGCTTCGACCAGTCGGTGCGCAGAAGCAGCCAACTCCCGGCTTCGATACGCCCGTGTCTCGCCTCCCATGCTTCGACGAAGGGAATGGTGAGTGTGAAATCGGCATCGGCGGCCGATTCCTCCGCGCAATCGACAACACAGGCCGGGGCGATGAAATTTCCCGGCGGAATGCTGTCGACCGCATTGCCGGGCAAATGCTTGCCCGACACCCAATGGATCGGCGCGTCGAAATGGGTGCCGGTATGTTCGCCCATGGAGAAGTTATTCCAGTACCAGGCCGGCCCGCGCGCGTCGTAGCGGGA
>JACQAE010000197.1 GCA_016195095.1 Pseudomonadota bacterium | reverse complement strand
GCGCTCAAGAAGGTGGTCGACGCATACAAAGCCGACGGCAAGCCCTTCAACATGGGCATGGTGTTCCCGCTCTCGACCCACAATTACGAGCTGCGCTATTGGCTGGCGTCGGGCGGGCTCAATCCGGGCTTCTATTCTCCGAGCGATATCTCGGGCCAGATCCTTGCCGATGTGCTCCTGTCGGTGACGCCGCCGCCGCAAATGCCGGCGACACTCGAAGCCGGCACCATCCTCGGCTATTGCGTCGGCGAGCCCTGGAACCAGCAGGCAATGTTCAAGGGCATTGGCGTTCCGGTCATCACCGATTACGAAATCTGGAAGAACAACCCCGAGAAGGTTTTCGGTTTCTCCGGAACGTTTGCGTCGAAAAATCCGAACACCGTGCTGGCGACGACCAAGGCGCTGATCCGCGCTGGCATGTGGCTCGACGAAAACAACAATGCCAACCGCGAAACGGCGGTGCACATTCTCGCCAAGCCGGAATATGTCGGTGCCGACGCCAAGGTCATCGCCAACTCGATGACCGGCACCTTCGAATACGAGAAGGGCGATAAGCGCGACATTCCCGACTTCAACGTCTTCTTTCGCTACTTCGCAACCTATCCGTTTTACTCGGACGCGATCTGGTATCTCACGCAGATGCGCCGCTGGGGCCAGATCGCGCAAGCCAAGCCCGACGCCTGGTACGCCGATACGGCCAAGAGCGTCTATCGTCCCGACCTCTACCTTGAGGCGGCGAAACTCCTGATCGCCGACGGCCGCGCGAGGACGGCCGACTTTCCCTGGGACAGCGACGGCTACCGTCCGCCGACCGCGGAATTCATCGATGCCGTCACCTATGACGGTCGCAAGCCTAACGCCTATCTCGAAAGCCTCGCGATCGGATTGAAAAACACACAGCATCTCGACGGCTTCAAGGTCGTTTCAAACTGACGCCGCGACGACGGGCGAATTCGGTCCTCCGTCGGACGCGGCCCGCCGTGAATGCGACCGAGCATGGGCTCGAAGGAGATTGGGAATGACCATCGCCGCTGACATTTCACCGGCCGCCAGCGTCACCGCCGAGCGCGCGGCGCGGCGAGCGCGGCGGCGGAGGCGGATCGATCGCGCCGCCCCTCCGCTGGAGCTCGTGGGCCTTGGTTGGCTCATCCCCTTGCTCCGCCTTGCCACTGGCGACGGCGCGCGTGCTCAAGGCAAGGAGCTGTGGCGGCAGCTTGGCGTGCCGCTGGCCGCCGTCGCGATCTTTCTCGCCGCTTGGGGCTGGCTCGCGCCGAAAGTGCAGACCAGCCTCGGCCTGTTGCCTGGTCCAGTCGAGGTTTGGATCCAGGCAAAATATTTGTGGGCCGATCATGGCGCCGAACGGGCCAAGGAACGCGCGTTCGTTCTACGCCAGGAACAACGCAACGCCGACATCCTCGCCACGAATCCCGGCGCGCAGGTGCGCATGCGACCCTACACCGGCAAGCCGACATTTATCGACCAGATCGTCACCAGCCTGCAAACCGTGTTCGCTGGCTTCTTCTTCGCGACCATCGTCGCGGTGCCGCTCGGCATCCTTTGCGGTCTGTTCGCAAGCTTCAACGCGGCGATTAATCCGCTGGTGCAGATCTTCAAGCCGGTTTCGCCCCTGGCCTGGCTCCCGATCGTGACGATGGTGGTCAGCGCGCTCTACGTCTCCGACAACCCGTTGCTGCCGAAATCGTTCCTCGTGTCGGCGATCACCGTCACGTTGTGCTCGCTGTGGCCAACGCTAATCAACACCGCGGTTGGCGTCGCTTCCATCGACAAGGACCTCATCAATGTCAATCGCGTGCTGCGGCTGTCGTGGTCGAAGAAGATCTTCAGGCTGGTGCTGCCGTCGTCGCTGCCGCTGATCTTCACCGGCCTGCGATTGTCGCTGGGAGTCGGGTGGATGGTGCTGATCGCCGCCGAGATGCTGGCGCAGAATCCTGGCCTCGGTAAATTCATCTGGGACGAGTTTCAGAACGGATCTTCCGCGTCGCTCGCCAAGATTATGGTCGCGGTTTTGACCATCGGGCTCGTTGGCTTCGTGCTCGACCGCGTCATGCTGGCGCTGCAGTCCGCCTTCACCCACGCCGCGACCCGCTGAAAGGAACCGCATGCCGATCCTCGAATTGAGGTCAGTCGCCAAATCCTACGCATCGGGCGGTGCGCGCACGGACGTCCTCAAGGACGTATCGCTCTCGCTCGGAGAAGGCGAATTCGTCGCCATCGTTGGCTTCTCCGGTTCAGGTAAGACGACGCTGATCAGCCTAATGGCAGGCCTGGAGCGGCCGGACAGCGGCGACGTCCTGTTTCGAGACGAGCCGGTGGTCGAGCCCGGCCCCGAACGCGGCGTGGTGTTTCAGAACTATTCGCTGATGCCGTGGCTTTCGGTGACCGGCAATATCCGCCTCGCCGTCGACGCCGTGTTCGGCCGCGAAGAATCCGCGCAACGGGCGCGGCGCGTTCGCAAATATGTCGGCATGGTGGGACTTTCCCACGCCGCCGACCGCAAGCCGGCGGAATTGTCCGGCGGCATGCGCCAGCGCGTGGTGGTCGCGCGCGCGCTCGCCATGGACCCACAGGTACTGCTTCTCGACGAGCCGCTATCCGCGCTTGACGCGCTCACCCGTGCCAAATTGCAGGATGAAATCGAGGAGATCTGGTCGCAGGAAAGGAAGACGGTGGTCTTGATCACCAATGACGTTGACGAGGCGATTTTGCTCGCCGACCGCATCTTTCCCCTCAGTCCCGGACCCGGCGCCACGTTTGGCCCCGAATTCCTGGTGCCCTTCGCGCGTCCGCGCGACCGCACGCAAATGAATACGAGCCCGACATTCAAGAAGCTGCGCGGGGCCATTACCCAGCACCTCATGGACGTCGGCATCACGCGCGCGGATAGCGTCGTCGATCGCACGGCGCTGCCCAATGTGACGCCTATAACGTTCGATTGCGGCCCGCCGCCCGCCTATCGCAAGGCGGCGGTCAGCCCGACCGAGCAGCGCTATGTGGAATTCTACGAGGTGTCAAAGGTCTACCCAACACCGCAAGGGCCGCTCACCGTCGTTGACAAGTTCAGTCTCTTGATGCGCAAGCGCGAGTTCGTCACGCTGATCGGCCATTCCGGCTGCGGAAAATCGACGGTGTTGTCGATGGCCGCCGGCCTCGACGCCATTTCCGGCGGCGGCATTGTGCTCGATAACAAGGAGGTGACGACCGCCGGTCCCGACCGCGCCGTCGTGTTCCAGGCCCCCTCGCTCCTGCCCTGGCTGACGGCACGCGAGAACGTGGCGCTTGGCGTTGACCGGGTGTTTGCGCACGCGAGCAAGGCGGAGCGCGGCGACATCATCGCCTATTACCTCGCGCGCGTGGGCCTTGGCCAGGCTATCGACAAGCTCGCCTGCGAACTTTCGAACGGCATGAAGCAACGCGTCGGGATCGCCCGCGCCTTCGCCCTGTCGCCGAAGCTCCTTCTCCTCGACGAGCCATTCGGCATGCTCGATTCGCTCACACGCTGGCAATTGCAGGAGGTGCTGATGGAGGTTTGGTCGCGCACGCAGGTCACGGCCATCTGTGTCACGCACGACGTCGATGAGGCGATCCTGCTGGCTGATCGCGTGGTGATGATGACCAACGGGCCGAATGCCCGCATTGGCGGCATCATGGAAGTCGATATCGCGCGCCCACGCAGCCGGCGCGCGCTCCTCGAGCACCCGCAATACTACGCGTACCGCCAGCAATTGCTGTCGTTCCTCGCCGAGGCGGAACGGACATCCCGCGGTGACGTCCGGGCGAGATCCGCCGCGGCTTGACGGAGTGACGGCATCGTGAGCGAGCCTCTCGTCATCGTCGGCAATGGCATGGTCGCGGCGCGGCTTGCCGAGGAATTAAGCCGCCACGCGCTTGGCCGCTACGCCGTGGCGGTGATCGGCGAGGAACCGCTGCTTGCCTACAATCGCGTGCTGCTGTCGTCGCTGCTTGCCGGCGAAATCGAGCCATGCGAAATCGAGCTTAAATCGGCGCGCTGGTGGCGCGACCACGGCGTCACGTTGCGTTACGGCTGCCGCTCGCAGGCAATCGACGTGGCGGCGCGAGCCGTCACCCTTGCCGACGGGTCGCGCCTGCGCTTCAGCAAGCTTGTATTGGCGACCGGCTCACGCTCGATCAGGCCGGCATGGCCGGGCATCAATCTGCCTGGCGTACTCACCTTTCGCGACGCCGCCGACGCGGCGATGATCACCGCGGCCTCGGGTCCCGGCGCGCGCGCGGTCGTGGTCGGCGGCGGACTTCTCGGCATCGAGGCCGCCTATGGGTTGGCCAAGGGCGGCACACGCGTCACGCTCGTGCACCTGATGGACCGCTTGATGGAACGCCAGCTCGACGCCCGTGCCGCCCGGCTGCTGCGCGCCGCGGTCGAGGCACGCGGCATCGAGGTCTTGTTGGAGGTGCAAACCGAGGCCATCCTCGGCCATCGCCGCGCCGCCGGAATCCGACTCAGGGACGGCCGCGAGATCCGCGCCGACCTTGTCGTCGTCGCCGTCGGCATCACGCCCAATGTCGAACTGGCGCGCGCCGCTTTGCTCAATGTCGAGCGCGGTATTGTCGTCGACGATTGCCTGGCGACGAGTGCGCCGGAAATCTACGCCATCGGCGAATGCGCCCAGCATCGCGGCCAATGCTACGGCCTCGTCGAGCCCGGCCATGAGCAGGCGCGGGTACTGGCGGCGCGGCTCGCCGGGCAGGATGTGCGCTATGGCGGCAGCGTGCCGGCCACCAACCTCAAAATATCCGGCGTCGCGGTATTCTCCGCCGGCGATTTCATGGGCGCGCCGGGCACCGAGGACATTTTGTTCTGCGATCCGGGGATCGGCACCTATAAGAAGTTGGTCTTGTCAGGCGGCTGCTTGGTCGGGGCGGTGCTGGTCGGCGATAGCGTCGACGCGCTTTGGTATCTCGATCTCATTCGCTCGGGCGCGGCGGTCGATCTGATGCGTGATGATCTCATGTTCGGCCGCGCGCATGCGACGCGCGCGGCGGCGTGAGGTCGTCATGGCGGGCGATTTCAACACTGAGCAGAAGCGTTACCTGGAGGGCTTTACCTCCGGCCTGCAAGCCGCGCGTGCCGCCCGCGGCGCGTTCGCGGGCGGCGGCGGCGCGCGTGCTGAGCATGCGGGACCGGACGCGCCGCATCGTGCCGCCCAGGACCGGATCGTCGCGACGGGCGGCAAGCTCTGCGAGCAGGAGAGCATCAAGCGCGAGCTGCATCCCTTCGATGCCTATGATCGACTCAAGCAGCAGGCTGCGAACAACGAGGCGCCAAAGCCCGCCGACAATTTCCGTTGGCGCTATTACGGGCTATTCTACGTGGCGCCAACGCAGAGCTCCTACATGTGCCGCCTGCGCATTCCCAATGGCATCCTCAAGCATTGGCAGTTCTCAGGCCTTGCCGGCCTCGCCGAGCGACACGGCGCCGGCTATTGCGACGTGACCACCCGCGCCAACATTCAAATTCGCGAGATCGAGCCCAGGCATGCGGTTGCCATGGTCGAGGACATCATCGACTTGGGTCTCGGCTCGCGTGGCGCGGGCGCCGACAATATCCGCAACGTCACCGGCACGCCGACCGCCGGTATTGACAAGCAGGAATTGATCGATACGCGCCCCTTCGCGCGCGAATGGCACTTCCATGTTCTCAACGAGCGCGCCCTCTTCGGCCTACCGCGCAAGTTCAACGTCGCCTTCGATGGCGCGGGCGCCATTGCCGTCCTTGAGGACACCAATGACATCGGCTTTCAGGCGGTGGAGGTGAAGGACGGCTTTGGCGTCGCGCCGGGGGTGTGGTTTCGCCTCCTTGTCGGCGGCATCACCGGCCACGGCGACTTTGCCCGTGACGCCGGCGTTATCTTGCGGCCGCGCGACGCGGTCAGAGTGGCGGACGCTGTGGTGCGGGTGTTCATCGATCATGGCAACCGTGGCAACCGCAACAAGGCGCGGCTCAAATATGTGCTCGACGCTTGGGGCATCGAGAAATTCCTCGCGGCGGTCGAGGAGCGGCTTGGCACGATGCTGGCGCTCGTGCCGGAAAACGCGATCGCGCCGCGCCCGCTCTTCGACCGCCTCGCGCATGTCGGCGTGCATGCGCAAAAACAGCAGGATCGCAATTGGCTGGGGGTGGTGTTGCCGGTCGGTCGTCTCGGAGCCGCGCAGATGCGCGGGCTTGCGCGCATCGCGAGCGAGTTGGGCGACGGCGATATCAGGCTCACGGTGTGGCAGAATCTGCTG
>JACQAE010000196.1 GCA_016195095.1 Pseudomonadota bacterium | reverse complement strand
GGCCGAGCTCGAGCTTTGGAAGCAGGACGGCAGCGGCCGCTTTTCCATTCTCAAGACCTATCCGGTCTGCCGCTGGTCCGGCGAACTTGGCCACAAGATCAAGGAAGGCGATCGCCAGGCGCCCGAGGGCTTCTACAACATCACCGCCGGGCAGATGAATCCCAATTCGCAATACTACCTGTCGTTCAATCTCGGCTACCCCAATACGTTCGACAAGGCGCATGAGCGTACCGGCGCGCACCTGATGGTGCATG
Source organism: Pseudomonadota bacterium (assembly GCA_016195095.1). Classification (GTDB taxonomy): domain Bacteria; phylum Pseudomonadota; class Alphaproteobacteria; order Rhizobiales; family Xanthobacteraceae; genus JACQAE01. The sequence continues at coordinate 9,044 of JACQAE010000196.1, read as the reverse complement.
GCGACTGTTCCTCGCGCGGCTGCTACGCCATGACCGACGAGCAGATGGGCGAGATCTACTCGCTGGCGCGCGAATCATTTTTCGGCGGCCAGCGCTCCTTCCAGGTTCAGGCCTATCCGTTCCGCATGACTCCGCTCAACATGGCGCGGCACCGCAATTCGCCGCACATCGCGTTCTGGCGCATGATCAAGGAAGGCAACGACCATTTCGAGCTGTCGCGGCAGGAACCGAAAGTCGACGTGTGCGAAAAGCGCTACGTGTTCAACGCCGAAAACCCGCTCGACCCGACCGCGGCGCTCAAGTTCAATCCCAAGGGGCATTGCCCGACCTACCAGGTTCCCTTCGACCTGGCACAGGCGGTGAAGGAAAAGCAGCAGCAGGACAACGCCAAATACGCCGAACTCGTTGCCAGCGGCACGCGCACCGCGCCGGTGCGTACCGGCGCCGATGGCGGCATGCACTCCTATTTCCTGGCGCGGCTGAAGAAGCCGGGCGAGACGCTGGACAATGACGGGCGCGTGCGCGTCGCCAATGCATCGCCGGCGCCGGTCACGATGGGACGCTATGTCGTCGTCCCGCCGGCCAACGCGGAAGTGACGAGCACGGTGGCGAGCGCCGTTGGCGCCAATAACGTGGCCGACGCCGCGCCGGTGGCTGGCGACGTGCCGCTGCCGCGCAGCGCGCCGCAGCGCAAGACCGGGTTCGCCGCGGCGGAGAAACCGTCATTCACCGAAAAGCTGTTCGGCGGCCTGTTCCGCTCGCGTGATGAAAAACCAGCGCCCGCGCCCGCAGCCGTGGCGGCGCGCGGCACGGTGGCCGAGCCGGTGCGCCAGGCGCGCGGCACGCCAAGCGCCTTGCCAAGCGCACCGCGCGCGCAGAACGGCGCCGATCCGGCGCTGCGCGCGGCGTCCTGGTCGCAGGGCCCGGCGCCGAGCGCCGCGCGTACGCGCCAATCGGCGTCGCGCCCGCATCCCGCGGATCAACATCCCGCGAACCGCCTGCAGGGCGCTGCCGGCCCGGTCACGAATGCGGCCCCGACAACGCACGCGCAGGCGGCAACGGACCCGCCGGCGGCAAAGTTGGCTCCGGCGGCGTCTCTCGCCACGCAGGCGGCCGATGGCAACGCGATGGCGGGCGCGCAGCCGGTGCTGCAATCGTCGAACTTTTCCAGCCGCTGGGGCGGATTTCGCTAAAGCGTTTCCGGGCGAAGCAGAGGCCGCTTCGCGGCCCGCAAATGCGACCGGGCGACGCGTTCGCTAGCGCATTTTTTTGCGCGGTGGGAACCGGTCTGGCGCAGAAAATGCGACAAAGCTGAAGCGAATAGAACGCTTTCCCATGCTCGTGAAACGGGAAGCGCTCGAGAGCCTTATCGCTTCAGGTTGAATCGTGTGACGGCCATAACCACTTGTTCGCGCTTGATCTTTTCGCAAAACGGTTCCCACTTTTCGCGATCATGGTTTGCGCTTGGCGCATGATCTTATCGCAAAAGCGGTTCCCACTTTTCGCGATCATGACTTTTGCTTGCGCATGATCTTATCGCAAAAGCGGTTCCCACTTTTCGGGATCATGCGCTAGGCGTAGCGGCCGTGGCAGTGCTTGTATTTCTTGCCCGAACCGCACGGACAGGCCTCATTGCGTCCGACCTTGCCCCAGCTCGAGGGATCGTTGGGACGGCGCATGGCGGCGGCCTCGGCATTGGCGCTTCCGCCGGCCGGCGGTGGCGACCATGCCGCCTCCGCGAGCGCCATCTCGTCCTCGCCGGTGACCGGATCGACCTTGTGGGCTTCCATATAGGGTAGCGCCGGCTGCTCCTGCGGCTGCTGCATGATCTCCACGCGCATGAGCTGCCCGGTCACGTTTTCGCGCAGCAATTGGATCATGTTCTCGAACAGGTGGAAGGCCTCGGATTTGTACTCGTTGAGCGGGTCGCGCTGTCCATAGCCGCGCAGGCCGATGACCTGGCGCAGATGATCGAGCATGACGAGATGCTCGCGCCACAGGTGGTCGAGCGTTTGCAAGAGGATCGACTTCTCGACATAGCGGATGACGTCGGGTCCCCACTGCGCGACCTTGGCCGCCATGTGCTCGTCGGCGCGGCGCTCGACGCGCGCGAGGATTTCCTCGTCGGCGATGCCCTCTTCCTTGGCCCATTCGTCGACCGCCAGGTCGAAGCCGAACACGCGCGCGAGCGCTTCCTTGAGGCCCTGCGTATCCCATTGCTCGGGATAGGCGTTCTCGGGAATATGCTTGGCGACGAGTTCCTGCACGACGGAATGGCGCATGTCGGAGACGGTTTCCGCCACCGTCTCGTCGCGCATCAGCTCGACGCGCTGCTCGAAGATCACCTTGCGCTGATCGTTCATCACGTTGTCGAACTTGAGGATGTTCTTGCGGATGTCGAAATTGCGCGCCTCGACCTTCTGCTGCGCCTTCTCCAGCGCCTTGTTGATCCACGGGTGCACGATCGCCTCGTCCTCCTTGAGGCCGAGCTTCTGTAGCATGCCGTCGAGCCGGTCCGACCCGAAGATGCGCATGAGATCGTCGTCGAGCGCGAGGAAGAACTTGGAATGGCCGGGGTCGCCCTGGCGTCCGGAGCGGCCGCGCAGCTGGTTATCGATACGCCGGCTTTCGTGGCGTTCGGTGCCGAGAACATAAAGCCCGCCGGCCTTGAGCGCCTTTTCCTTGAGCCGCGCCACCTGCGCGCGGATGTCCTCGGCGCGCCGTTCGCGCTCGGGGCCCTCGGTCGCTTCCTGCAGTTCCTGGCGAATGCGCATGTCGGCGTTGCCGCCGAGCTGAATGTCGGTGCCGCGGCCGGCCATGTTGGTGGCGATGGTGATCGCCCCCGGCACGCCGGCCTGCGAGACGATATAGGCTTCCTGCTCGTGGTAGCGCGCGTTGAGGATGGCGAAGACCTTGGTCTTCGAGGCGCCCTCGTCGCCGCTATAGAGCGCCGCGAAGGCGTTGGGATCGGTGAAGTCGTGCTGCTCCCAGCCGGCCTGGCGCAGCATCTCGGCAAGCTGCTCGGACTTCTCGATCGACGTCGTGCCGACCAGCATCGGCTGGCCGCGCGCCTTGCAATCCTCGATCAGCGTGATGATGGCGCGGTATTTCTCGGCGGCCGTGCGATAGACCTCGTCGTCGTCGTCGATGCGCACCATCGGCATGTTGGTCGGAACCTCGACGACTTCGAGGTTGTAGATGTCGATGAATTCGTCGGCCTCCGTCGCCGCCGTGCCGGTCATGCCGGCGAGCTTGCCATACATGCGGAAGTAGTTCTGGAACGTGATCGAGGCGAGCGTCTGGTTTTCCGGCTGGATCGGCTGGTGCTCCTTGGCCTCGAGCGCCTGGTGCAGCCCTTCCGAATAGCGCCGGCCCGGCATCATGCGGCCGGTGAACTCGTCGATGATGACGACCTCGCCGTTGCGCACGATATAGTCCTTGTCGCGCTGGAACAGCTTGTGCGCGCGCAGCGCCTGGTTGACGTGATGCACGGTGGAGACGTTTTCCACATCGTAGAGCGAGGCGGCCTTGAGCAGGCCGGCGTTCTTGAGCGTCGTTTCCAGCTTCTCCATGCCGATTTCGGTCAGCGTCACCGTGCGTTGCTTCTCGTCGACCTCGAAATCGGTCTTGTCGAGATGCGGGATGAAGGCGTCGATGGTATTGTAGAATTCGGAACGGTCGTCGAGCGGCCCGGAAATGATCAGCGGCGTGCGCGCCTCGTCGACCAGGATCGAATCGACCTCGTCGACGATGGCGAAACGGTGCCCGCGCTGGGCCATGTCCTCCAGGCGGTATTTCATGTTGTCGCGCAGGTAGTCGAAGCCAAGCTCGTTGTTGGTGCCGTAGGTAACGTCGCAGCCGTAGGCGCGCTTGCGCTCCTCGTCGTCGAGGCCGTGCACGATCACGCCGACGCTCAGGCCGAGGAAGCCGTAGATCTGCCCCATCCATTCGGCGTCGCGGCGGGCGAGGTAGTCGTTCACCGTCACCACGTGCACGCCGTTGCCGGCGACGGCGTTGAGGTAGACCGGCAGCGTTGCCACCAGGGTCTTGCCTTCGCCGGTCTTCATTTCCGCGATGGCGCCCTCGTGCAGGACCATGCCGCCGACGAGCTGGACGTCGAAATGGCGCTGGCCGAGCGTGCGCCTGGCGGCCTCGCGCACGGTGGCGAAGGCGGGAACGAGAATATCGTCGAGGCTCTTGCCGGCGGCCACCTCGGCGCGAAACATGTCGGTGCGCGCGCGCAAGTCCGCGTCGGACAGCGCGACGATTTCAGCTTCCAGCGAATTGATCGCGGCGACGCGCGGCTGGTAGCCGCGAATGCGCCGATCGTTGACGGACCCGAAAAACTTGCGAGCGAGTGCGGCAATCATGCCGGGTCCCTTTCTGCCTCAACGCGGCGTATTCCAGATGCCGGTTCCAGCTGCCGGCGCTGCGCATGCGGCCACGACCACCTTGCACGATTTACGCTGCTTTTCGGGCGAAAGCACGGCGCGATCGCGGGCGGCCGGGCGGGTCGAACCGGCAGGTCGCCGAGAGATAGGAGGGGGTCCGTTGCTTGTCAATCAGGCGCTTATGGGGTGCGCGGCGCCGCCGCCGGTCGCCAGCCCGCGATGCGTGCCGGTCGCGCAAACGATCACCATGATGTGGGGTCAGGGCGCCACTCTTTCGTTGCGCTTGCCGCGCGATTGCGCGAGTGTCGCGCGCCAAACCCCGCGGCGCGCCTGGCCGCCCCTTTCAAGGACCGTTGCATGTGCATCCAGCACGAACCACCGACCATTCCGCTGGCGCCGTTTCGCCGCGCCGGACACGTATTTTTCACGCTCGCCGCCGCCGCCCTTCTGACCGCGTCGCTGGCCGTCGCGCAGGACGCCAAAACCGCGGCGCCGGCCGCCGACGCCGTCGTCGCCCGCATCAATGGCAGCGAAATCCGCGAGAGCGACCTCGCCATGGCGGAAGAGGACGTGGGGCAGAACCTGCCCCAGGGCACGCCCGAGCAGAAGCGCGACTATCTCGTCACCTATCTGACCGACATCATTCTTGTGGCCAAGGCGGCCGAGGGCAAGAACATCGCCGACGGCGACCTGTTCAAGCGGCGGCTCGCCTTCGCGCGCAACAAGGTGCTCATGGAGATCATGCTGCAGGAGGAGGCCGCGGGCGCCGTCGGCGACGCGCAGATGCGCAAGGTCTATGCCGAGGCGGTCAAGGAGATGAAGGCCGAGCCGGAGGTGCGCGCCAGCCATATTCTCGTCGCCACCGAGGAGGAGGCCAAGGCCATTCTCGCCGAGCTGCGCGGCGGCGGCGATTTCGCCGCCATCGCCAAGAAGAAGTCGAAGGACCCGAGCGCGGCCACGGAAGGCGGCGACCTCGGCTATTTCACCGCCGACCAGATGGTGCCGGAATTCTCCGCCGTCGCCTTCAAGCTGGAGAAGGGAAGCCTGTCGGAACCGGTCAAGAGCCAGTTCGGCTGGCACGTGATCCGGGTCGAGGACAAGCGCACCAAGGAAGTGCCGGAATTCGACAAGGTCAAGGAACAGATTCAGTCGTTTGTGATGCGCCGCGCGCAAGCCGATCTCATCACCAAGCTGCGCGGCGAGGGCAAGGTCGAGCGTCTCGACAAGCCGGCCGACGCGAAAAAAGAGACGAAATGATTGACATTGCCGCCACGAATTGATTGACGGTCGCCATTGGTTGTCGGCGGCGCGCCGCGTCGCATGATGGGTTCGCTTCCACAAGACCGCGCGCCGAAACTACGTCGCATGTGCGCGCTCGTTCGGGGCCGGCTGATCGCATGTCGCATGGCATTTCTCCGTTGGCGCCCAAATCCGTGCCGCATCTGCCGCCGGTCGCGGGCGTGCGGCTGGCCACCGCGGCGGCGGGCCTGCGCTATCGCGACCGCACCGACGTGATGCTGGCCTTGTTCGACGCCGGAACCGCGGTCGCCGGCACGCTGACGCGCTCGAAATGTCCGTCCGCCCCGGTCGATTGGTGCCGCGCCCGCCTGCGCGGCGGCAAGGCGCGCGCGCTTGTCGTCAATTCCGGCAACGCCAACGCCTTCACCGGCAAGAACGGCCGCGACGCCGCGAAATTGACCGCCGAACTCGCCGCCGCCGCCGCCGGCTGCAAGCCGGGCGAGGTGTTCCTCGCCTCGACCGGCGTGATCGGCGAGCCGCTCAAGGCCAGCGCTTTCGACGGCGTGATGGGCGCCCTCGTCGCCGGCGCGCATCCCGATCGCTGGCTCGACGCCGCGCGCGCGATCATGACCACCGACACGTTTCCCAAGGTCGCGACGGCAAGCGCCAGGCTCGGGTCGGCGAGCGTGATCATCAACGGCATCGCCAAGGGTGCGGGCATGATCGCGCCGGACATGGCGACGATGCTGGCATTCGTGTTCACCGACGCGCCGATCACGGCGGCGGCGTTGCAGACGCTGCTCAACCGCAACGTTGACGACACGTTTAACGCGGTTACCGTGGACGGCGACACATCGACATCCGACACGCTGCTGGCCTTCGCCACCGGCGCCGCGCGCGCGCGCGGCGCGCCGCGCATCGCCAGCGCCTCCGACCCGCGGCTCAAGCAGTTTCGCGTCGGCCTCAACGCCGTGCTCGCGAGCCTCGCCGAGCAGATCGCGCGCGACGGCGAGGGCGCGCGCAAGCTCGTGGAGATCAAGGTCGAGGGCGCGGTGTCGAAGCGGTCCGCGCGCCGCATCGCGCTGTCGATCGCCAATTCGCCGCTGGTCAAGACAGCGATCGCCGGCGAGGACGCCAATTGGGGCCGTGTCGTCATGGCCGTGGGCAAGGCCGGCGAGCCGGCCGACCGCGACCGGCTATCGATCTGGTTCGGCGGCATCCGCGTCGCGCATCGGGGCGAGCGCGATCCCGCCTATGACGAGGCCGCCGTGGCGGCGGCGATGAAGAAGCCGGAAATCCTGCTCAAGGTCGCGCTCGGTCTCGGCCGCGGCCGCGACCGGGTGCTGACCTGTGACCTGACCAAGGACTACATCGCCATCAACGGCGATTACCGGTCTTAATCGACGCTTAACCAGGGCCGCATTCGCCGCGATTTGCCGGGATGCGTTGAAGCGGCGTTTACCCGCGGTCCGCTATCACGATATGAAGGGCCGCAATGCCCAAACTGGTGCTTGTCGCCGCCTGTGCGTTGGTCGATGCCGACGGCCGCGCGCTCCTTGCGCAGCGCCCGGCAGGCAAGCCGATGGCGGGCCTGTGGGAGTTTCCCGGCGGCAAGGTCGAGGCCGCGGAGCGGCCGGAGGAAACGTTGATCCGCGAATTGGGCGAGGAACTAGGCATCGCGGTCAAGGAGGCGTGTCTCGCGCCGCTGACATTCGCCAGCCACGCCTATGCGGATTTTCATCTGCTCATGCCGCTCTATGTCTGCCGGCGATGGGAGGGAACGGTGCAAGCGCGCGAAGGCCAGGCGTTGCGCTGGGTAAGGCCCAACCAGATGCGCGATTTTCCGATGCCGCCGGCGGACGTTCCGTTGATCGCACATCTCGCGACGCTGTTGTGATGTCGCCGAGGGACAGAAGGACGAAACCTGCCATGTCACGATTGGCACGCCATGGTCGCCGCGCGCGCGCGCTGATCGCCTGCTTCGCGAAGGCGAGGCGGGGCGCGACGGCAATCGAATACGCGCTCATCGCCGCCGCGATCGGTGCGACGCTTGCCGCGACCATCTGGGGTCTCGGCTCCGACCTGCGAACCAATTTCTACGACAAGCTTGCCGCGCTGTTGTGATTGGCGCGCCGCGCGCCGGCACGGCGCGGCTCAGCGGCCCGCTTTCTCGCCGGCCGGCATTTCGCGCGCGCCGAGCGCGTCGGCCAGGCGGTGGCGCGCGGATCCCGGGGGCAATGGCTGCTGCTGGCTTGCATGCGCCGCCCAGCCGCTTGCCCAAACGATCTCGAAAGTCGCGCGTACGCGCCCGTCGGCGTCGGAAAACCGCTCGCCATAGATCGCCAGCATGCGCGCCAGCGTCGCGCGCCGCAGCGGCACATGGCGGCGCGCGATGAGCACGTTGGTGGCCGCCATCCGGCGCAAATCATGCATCAGGCGCAGCGGCGTGTCGTAGCGCACCGTGACCCGGTCGACATCGGTGACCGGCAGCGAAAATCCAGCGCGCTGGATGAGGCCGCCGAGCGTTCGCACATCGACCATCGGCGCGACGCGCGGTGATATCCCCCCCACCAGCTCGGTCTCGGCGGCGGCAAAGCTCTCGCGCAGTTCAAAGAGCGTTTCGCCGCCGATAAGCGCAGCCAGGAAAAGGCCGTCCGGCTTGAGCGCGCGCGCGATCTGCGCCAGCATGCCGGGCAGGTCGTTGACCCAATGCAGCGCCAGCGCCGATACGACAAGATCAAGGCTTTCGCGCCGAAACGGCAGGATTTCCTCATCCGCTACGATGCCACCCCGCGCCGCATCGATGATGCCGGCCGCTTGCGCCGCCACCGCGATGGCCGGGGCGACCCGCGCGCAGCGTGCCAAGCTTTGCCGCAGCGCCGGCGTCGGCGTATGCAGATCAACGACCACATCAAAGCGCCGCAATACCGCGTCGAGGCGCAGCGCCAGGTCATCGGCAACGCGGTCGAGCAGGAACGTGGCGGGACCGATACCCGCCGCCCTCGCGGCGCGCCGGCGCCGCAGCGCGTGATCGAAAACAAGGTGTTCGGCGGGCATCGCGCGTTCCTGACCTTGCCGCGGGCGTGATTAGAGCATGATCCCGAAAAGTGGGAACCGGTTTTCGGACAAGATCATGCTCCAATGGAGGAATCATGATCGCGAAAAGTGGGAACCGCTTTTCGCCGCCGCGGTCGGCGGGCGCGAGGGCCGGCGGTGACAAGCCGCGGCGGCGGCGATACGCTGCGGCGATGGCGTCCATCGACACCGACCCGCCGCGAGCGGCTTCGCCCGCCAGGCGCTGCGCCGGCGCCGCCCGCGCCGCCTTGGCGCGCGTTCTCGACCTGGTGCTGCCGCCGTTCTGCCCCACTTGCCGCAGCCCCGTGGCCAATCATGGTGGGCTATGCGCCGGCTGCT
>JACQAE010000243.1 GCA_016195095.1 Pseudomonadota bacterium | reverse complement strand
CCAACGGTAGCTGTGCCGCCTCTTTCCAGGTGATCGTTGTGCGCGAGCGGAAGGCGTCTGTATCGGGTACGAGCAGGCTCAGTTTTTCGGTGCAGATGGGCAGCGTGTTGCGGCGTCCGAGATCGGCCTTGTCCATATAGGTGATGGCGACATCGAGCGAGAAATTGTTCAGCCCGAGCTTCATGGCGTCGTTGCCAATAAATCGCACGTCGGCGCGCACGCCGGGATGGCGCTGGCGCACCATCTCCAGCAAGATCGGCAGCACCGGCGACATGGACGGCATCGCGCCGACGCGCAGGTTGCCCTTGAGGTTGTTCTGCATGGTGTCAATTTCGTCGCGCATGGCCGCGCAATCGGAAATCACCTGGCGCGCCCACCTGGCAACGCGCTCGCCTTCGGCAGTGAGGCCGTGAAAACGCTGGCCGCGTCCGCGCAGGAATATGGGGACGCCGAGCTCCATTTCGAGTTGCTTGATGCCGCTGGACAGACTTGGCTGCGTGACGTTGCAACGCTTGGCCGCCCGGCCGAAATGTTCCTCTTCGGCAACCGCCACCAGATATTGGAACTGGCGTAGGAACATGGCTTCGACTCCCGTCGCCGACGTCTTATTGTGCGGATTCAATTGGAGATGAACCCGGCACGCTTGCGCCTATAATAAACCGGATGCAGGAAATCTCAAGAATGATAGGCCCAGCCTATTCATGGCAGCCAATGCGTCGGGGAAGGAGAGGGAGATGCGGCGGCGGCGGGTCAAGCAGTCTGCGTTGATTGTGGCGGTAGCGCCGGCGACCAAACGATCATGATACCTCTCGCCGCACTCATGTTCATCGGAATTGGCTTGCTGGCAGGCCTTTTGATCGGCGCCGTGGGCATTGGCGGCGTGATCGTTGTTCCCACGCTCGTTTTTTTCGCCGATATTCCCACCCATGCCGCCATCGCCGGCGCCATGATGAGCTATGGTCTGGCGGGATTTGTCGGCACGCTTCTTTATGCGAGGGCGAATTCGATCCGCTGGGACATGGTTGGATCGCTGTCGGCGGGTGCAATGCCGGGCGCGCTCGCCGGCGCACTTGCGGGCAACATGGCTCCCGCGGCGGCGCTCGAAATTCTCATTGGATTCCTGACCGTGTCGTCGGGGCTGCATGCGCTGCTCTCGGGCGCGGCGCGGGAAATATCCCGTGCCGATGCGATATCGAATCCAGCGCTCGGGCTGATCGGCGCGGTGACGGGATTTGCGTCGGCCTTGTCGGGGACCGGCGGGCCGCTCGTCCTGGTTCCCATTCTCCTGTGGCTCGATCTGCCGGTATTGACCGCGGTCGGGCTGTCGCAAGTGATTCAACTTCCGATCGCCGCGCTGGCGACTGCGGGAAATCTCTATTACGGCGGCCTCGACCTTGCGCTTGGAAGCGTCCTGGCGCTGGGATTGGCGGTGGGCACGTGGTCGGGCGCCAAGATCGCGCATGCGCTGCCGCGGTCGGTCTTGCGACGCATCGTTTCCGTCGTCCTGGTCGTCGTGGGTGCGCTGATTTTCATCAAGATCGCCGCGCGCCGTGCGACGTAGGCGTAGCGCAAGGCGCGTCCTATGGCGTTCGATCCCGAAACGATTGTCCGGCAGTACGGCGACCCCGCCGGCGAGGTGCGTGCGTGCCGTACCGATTGCGCGTTGTTCGATTTTTCCTTTATCGCCGCCGCACGCGTGCGCGGGCCGGGCGCGCTCGACGCGATCGGTCGCCTGACGACAAGACCGCTCGGCCACCTCAAGATTGGTCATATATGCTACGCGATGCGCGAGGGCCGCGATGGCTACCTCGTCAGCGACCTGACCGTGTGGCGGCACGCCGACCATTACCAAGTCATGAGCGGTCGTTTGGACGATATCGCCGACCTCATCCACGCCCGGCCACCGGCCAGTGACGTGGAAGATGAGAGCGCGGCCATTGCGATTTTCGCGGTGCAGGGGCCACGATCGCTGTCCGCGCTGGCGCAATTTCTTGACGTCGGTGAAATCGCCCGGCTTACCTACTTCACATTTGCCACGGCAAAAATAGGCAGCGTGGCCTGTGTCATCGGCAGGCTCGGCTATAGCGGCGAGGCTGGGTTCGAAATCGTGCTGCCGCGCCCAGCGGCCAGGGACATATGGCGGATCCTGGCGCAGAGGGTACGTCCAGCCGGATTTATTGCCGCCGACATCCTTCGCATCGAAGCTGGCTTCGTGCTGTTTGCCAATGAATTCCGCATCCCCGTGCGCGCCTCGGAAGCGGGGTTCGCGCGCTTTGCGGCGGCGCGCTACCCAGTCAGCGATGCGCGGATCGAGCTTGTATGCTTTAGGGCCCGCACGCGCGATAAACCCGTCCTGTGGCGGCCGGGTGGCCCGATCGGCCGTCCGACGCGGGCGCAAACGATCGTCGTTACGTCCGCTTGCGACAGTCCGATCGCGTGCGGCACGCTGGGGTTGGGCTATGTGCTGCGACCCGGCAATGACGCCAATACTGCCCCGCGCGATCCAAGCGGAATTTTCTCAAATATCGAGATTGTGCCGCGTCCCCTGTACGACCCGCAAAAACGCCGGCCGAAAGCAGCTTGGGTGACGTAGCGCGGATTGCGGAATGGGTGTCATAGGTGTCGGCAAATGGCCGATAGGCACAGCGTATTTGACTTGTATGATGCGCAGGCCACCCATTGGAATCGCCAATCGGGACCAGCACCCTAGCTGCCTGCCAGCCATCGTGCCTGCCCACAACGATCCCGCGATCGACCAACTAAACTGAAAGGGAAGAGCGCCATGGCTGAAGCTGCGGCACGCAGGAAGGTTACGATCAACACATTGATGGCCAAGATGCGCAAGGGCGAGCAGATCACGCAGCTTGCGGCCTACGATTACCGCACCGCCGTCGTCGCCGATCGGCTCGGCATGGATATCCTATGCGTGTCCGACACCGGCGGCATGATCTTGTTTGGCCACAAGAGCACCGTCACGGTGAGCTTCGACGAAGTCATGATGATGTCGAAGGCGATCGATCGCGGCTCGAAGTTTGGCCTGCGCATGGTGGATATGCCCTATTGGAGCTTCCACGTGTCCAAGGAACAGGCGGTCGAAAATGCCGGGCGCTTTGTGCATGAAGCCAACGCCGAGGTGATGAAATGCGAGGGCAACCGCCACCACGCCAAGAATATCGAGGCGATCGTGCAGGCCGGCATTCCCGTCCAGGGTCACATCGGCATTACGCCGATGCGCATGCCGCAACTCGGCGGCTTCGTCGCCCAGGGCAAGACCGCCAAGCGCGCCAGGGAAATGGTGGACGACGCCAAGGCCTTTGTGGACGCCGGCTGTTTCTCCATCCTATGCGAGGTCACGACCTCGGAAGTCGCCGAATATCTCGCGCAGACCTTGCCCGTGCCGGTTATCAGCCTCGGCGCCGGTAACTGTGCGCATGGCGTGCACATCATCTCTTCGGATCTGTTCCATCTTTGGGAAGAACACGTGCCGCGCCATTCGCGCATCTATACCGATCTCATTCCCATCATGGAGGACGTGATCAATCGCTATATGGCCGACGTGCGCAGCCGCAGCTATCCCGGCCCCAAGGAAACCGTGTTCATGGAACCTGACGAACTGATGACCTTTGCCAAGGATATGAAGTGGGCGGCGAAGCTCGACGAGATTGGCAAGGCGAAGAAAAATTAAGGTATTTTCCGGCGAAGTGGAAACCCGCTGTTCGCGTTCATGCGCTCATCGAGGCGAATTGATGAGAAAAGAGCCGGGCGCAAGCCCGGCTCTGCTCGTCTCACTAGAGCCTTATCGCTTCATCGTGCGACGGCCCTAACCCTTGTTCGCGCATGATCTTTGTCCCGAAAAGCGGTTCCACTTTTCGGGATCATGCTCGAGCTGGGATCTGGCGCAAGAGCGCTTCCCGTTTCAATTGAATCGGAAAGCGCTCGATATTCTTTGGCTTTGTCGCATTCTCCGCGGCGAACCGGTTTTCCTAATTCGCCGGAAAATGCGCTAGCAGTTCGCCATGCAACGCTTGGCCGTGGTATCCGGTCGGTTGTCCACGACGAAGCCGTTGCGATTGGGCATCATCACCTTGGTCAGCGACGCCGCATCCATCACGGCGTTCTCAGCGATCAGCCCGTTGAGGTTGAGGATATAGGCCGAGAGAGCGTAAACTTGATCATTGGTGAGGCTTTGCGGGGCCGTCATCGGCATGGTGCGCCGGATGTAGTCGAATAGGATCGGCGCATAAGGGTACATGCTTCCCGGCGTCAAGACGCGAGCGTTGGTCGTGAATGATCCAATACCTCCGACCATCGAGCCGTACATTGGTCCACCCTTGGCGGCATCGCCGTGACAGGCCACGCATTGCTGTGCGAAAAGCGCCTTGCCTTCCGCGACGGTGCCCTTGCCTTGCGGCAACCCTTTGCCGTCCGATGTGCGGATGTCGATGTCCCAAGCGGCGAGGTCAGCCTGGCTGATCGGCTTTCCAAAGTGCGGCTTGCGAGAGGTGGACTGGCTGACCGCGGTGCCGAGACCCAATGCGGTCACGACAAGCGCGGCGAGCGCACCAGCAGCGAGGTTACACGATCGCATTTTTTACCTCCCCATCCTGGCCGATGGACCAGGGAAAGACCCCGTTGTGATGCTGCACAAAGCCGACAAGCGCCCGCGCCTTGGCGATATCGGAAACGGTGGGCTGCACGTAACCGGTGCTGTCCACCGCGCGACTGGCGATCTTGGCCGGCCCGCCATCCCAGTTCCAGGTGTAGCGGAAGCGCGTGAGACATTTGTCCAAGGCCGGCTCTTCCAGCCGCGCTTCGCGCCAGTTCTTGCCGCCGTCGAGCGTCACATCAACCGCTTTGATGCTGCCATTGCCCGACCATGCGAAGCCCTCGATCTCGTAGCTACCCGGACCCTGCAATTTCATGCCGCCTGACGGTCGTGTAATGACCGACTTGCACTCCATCATGAAGCTGAACTGGCGCCATTTGCCTTCCGGCATTGGGTCGGTGTAGCGCGCGGTTTCGCTACGCAGGTGCCACGGCTGATCACCGATCTTAACGCGCCGCAGCCACTTGACCGACACGTTTCCCTCCCATCCTGGGACGAACGCGCGCAGGGGGTAGCCTTGTTCCGGGCGCAGCATTTCGCCGTTTTGGCCCCAAACCAACAGCGTGTCGGCCAGCACTTTGTCCATGGGGATGGAACGGGCATGCGTCGAGCCGTCGGCCCCTTCGAACAACGCCCATTTCGCCGCAGGATCAACGCCCGCCTCGTCGAGCAAGGTCGCGAGCGGAACGCCCGTCCATTGCGCACACGAGAGGAGGCCGTGCGATTGCTGCACCGTCTTCGACGCCGCCTTGGTCCAATCCGTGAGACCGTTGCCGGAGCACTCAAGAAAATGAAATTTCGATACCGATGGGTAGCGCATGAGGTCGCTCATGGAGAACTTGAGCGGCTGCTTCACCATGCCGTGGATGACCAGCACGTGGTGGTCGGGATCGATGTCGGGGACGCCGGCATGATGGCGCTCGAAGAACAGGCCGTTGGGCGTGACGATCCCCAGCTGCGACTGCAGCGGCGTCATGCTCCAGTCGGACCAGTTCTGCTTGTTAACGAGCACGTCGGTGCGCCGGCGCTTGACCTTCGCCTCGAATTTCGATGGCATGCCGTAGGCCTCGGCCTCGATTATGTGGCCCATTTCCTTGCCTGACGGCGGAATTTCGAGGCGCTGCGCCCGGGCGCCGGTCAAGCCCGCGGCGGATGCAACCGTCGCCCCCGCCAACAGGGTCCCACCGCGCAGGAAGCTACGTCGATCCTGTGAATGGATGTGACTGGATTCCTTCAACGTCGCGCCGCGCGATGATGCGCCCGGCGCCTTTTCCTTCCTGGACATAGTGCGTCCTCCCGGCTTTCCTGCTGTTGATATTGGCCGTGCAGTGGGATGCGATTCACTCCCGGATATCGTTCTTGCCGCCGGTCATGATTGGCAATTACCCGGTCGGCGACGTCCTTGAGACATCAATTCCGTTTTTGTTGCGGCTTCCTCATTCAATGCGACAAGCTTATGGCTGGCTGCGCGGCATCGCCAGCAGTTTCGACCTATGTGGGAATAGGAAGTGGCTATACTGCGATGCGGCGATGCATCAGGCGAATTTGTCGTAACGAATGAATTGGGTCGGAATGCGCGCGTCCCTAATCAACAGGCGCAGGGCTGCGTCCACCATCGGTGGTGGGCCCGCAACAAAAGCAGCCATGTTGTCGTAGCGGCCGGCCATTGCAAGCGCCGCTGCATCGCCAACCATGCCCGCCATCAGGCGGATGCCAGGAAACAGCGGATGCGCGGCGCTGGGTGGCTGCTCATGCGAAAGCGCAAGTGTAATTTCGAGTTTCCCGGCGGCCGCCCGCGAATAGTCATGCAGCCGGCCAAGATGGAATCCGTCAGCGAGCGCGCGCACACCGAAAAACACGTGACCCGAATGCTCGCGAAAGTAGTTCCCCTGCGTCGCCGCTTCGAGAATCGACAGCATGCCGGCGATGCCGGAGCCGCCGGCGATGCAAAGGATATTTCGCCGCTCGGCGGGTCGGTACGTGGCGCGCCCAAGCGGGCCGAAGACGTTCACGTCGCTGCCCGTCACATCGCCCTGGAACAGCCAATCGCAGAAGCCGCCTCCGACCTTTTGCTTGACGACGAGGCCGATCTGGTCGACGTCGCGGCCGAAATTGACCATGGAATAGGCGCGCCCGCCAAGCACGCCAGGCGCTTCGAGGACGACAAATTGTCCCGCTTCGAACGCCATGGGCTGTGGGAGGCTGACCTCGATTTCCATCACGTCCGGCGTGAGCTTGCGTGCGCCGGCGATGCGTCCGGCGCGGTGGCTTGGCAAGGGCGGAGAATCGGGCCTTGCCGCGACGTCGGCGGGAATACGCAGGACGCAATCAGTGCCAGGGCGCGCCTGGCACATCAAGACGTCGCCCTTGTCGCGCTTGAGCCTGGCGAAGCCCGGCGCCGCGTCCCACGCGACGTGGGCCGTCCCCTGCATGATCCGCCCGCGACAAGTGCCGCAGGTGCCGGTCGCGCACTCGTAGGGCACCGTCAAGCCATGGCGCAACGCTGCAAATAGAATCCGCTCCGTCGGCTCGCAGTCGAAGTTGAATTCGCCGCCCTTGGTTTCGACGGTGATTTTCATGATCTGCGGCACGAACCTCGAGTTTGATTTGGAAATGCGCAAAAGACTCGGACAGAATAAAGTCCCGATTCAACGTGTTAAATGGCCATCGCGCTCAAATCATTCGCGCACGCGCGTATTGTGCCGACCGGCTGGCGTGCCGAGAGGGTTTGAATGGCACCAAATCCGGCAACGCTCAATTGTGTCAATCCTTCTTGAAAAAGTCGTCGTCACTCATGTCGTCCTCGTTGTCGAATTCATAGACAATCTCCCTGTCGACGAAGGCCATGACGTCATCGCCGTCCCGCTTGACCTCATAGGTTCCCAGCGGCCGTTCGGTTTCGCCAAGCTTGTCGAGGGAGCGCAAGTCCCAGGACCACAAGTGTTTGGTGCAGGTCAGCGTGCAATTGGCGATCACTCCCGACTCCTCAAGCGGCTCCTCCATATGCGGACAAACCGGTGGGATCGCCCGAAGTCCGCTGCCATAGTTCAATACGATGAGCGCGATACCATCGACCCAAAACTTTTTCAGCGTATTTTCGGGAACGTCCGTCGCCTTGCAGACGCGTTTCCAGCTCATGGCACCTCGCTCGTCGGACCTGCGGTGATCATTTTTAATGCGGCAAAGGGGCCGGCCGTCGGCTGTCCAACAGGTGCATCGGCAGGCGCGCCAAATATGCCGCGCATCATCAAATTGGCCAATGCGAGCCCTTGTCGAGCCGGCGGTTTTCCAGGCGGACCTCCCGCTTGACGAATAGCGCCTTGCTGTCGTCGCACTTGAACACGTCGATATAGCGCCCAACCAGGAACAGGCGGCTCTCGCCCGCATCGATGTGCGAATTCACGCCGTCGAGCATGTTTTGATAAACCACGAACGAACTGATCGCGCGCGCGCTTTTGGCGTCCTCGGCGACGTCGACGGTATAGACACTGGTGTGGCGCGTCAGCGGCGAGTGATCGGTATTGTGCTTGGGCAACAATTTGACCATCGTCGCCAGTTCCTTGCGGCTCCCTTGGAGGTAGGTCATGTCACGGCTGATTTCGGGACTGTACGACTTTATCGCGTAGTGAAAACTATCGTCGCACAGTTCAAGCCATTGCTCCCACTTCTGATCGTCGAGCAGCAAGGTTGCGCGATAGATCGTGTCGCGCACAAGATTTGCGATATCGACGCCGTTAGTCGCCATTTCATCTTCTCCCACGCACTGGCTGCGGGTCGCCGCGCCGATTCAGGATCCCGCGCGAGCAAATGGCAGCGCCCACCGCGTTGCTAGGCGCAACTCGCCGCGAGCATCAGGCTCCCCGAATCGCCCAGTTACTATTCGGCGGCCGCCAATGGCTTCACGAAAGGCTGGTCGGGGTTGCTGGGCAGCCGATTCATCCACTTGCCCCACTCGCTGTAATAGTGGCGCATTCCATTTTCGTCGTGAATCGTCTGATTCTCGTGGCGCCCGTGCAGGATGCGGCGCGGCTCGGTCCCCGGCAGCATCGTCGTGCCCTGCCCGGTGACGCCCAGCAGATCCTCGTGCAGGTTGCGCCCGAACGGGCCCCAAATCGAATTATGATGATTGATGCGCGTCTGGCGATCTTCCTCGGTGTCGCTCTTGAGGCCGATTCCCCGGAACTCGATCATCACCTTGTCCGGACCAAGCGGCGTGACGACGTCGCAGCGCAACGCGGAACCGCGCAGGTTGAAATTCATGCCCGGGAACAGGTCGATCATGTACCACTGGTTGGGCGGCAAATGCGGGAAGGAAAGCGCGGCGCGGCTCTCGAAGCCTTCATACTGTTCGTAATTCACCTCGAAAGTGCCAACCACGACATGGCCGTGTTCGAACGATTCGTTCTTGCGCGCGAAGTAGGCGTCGTTAAATCCGGTCACACGGTTATGGTAGTGCATGAAGTCGTGATAAAACTCGCTGTTGGTATCGTGCCAGAGCTTGTAGTTCGTTTGCACGACCGCCTTGTGGTAGTGGAAGACTTCGAGCGGCTCCGCCTCGAGCGACTTGCGCAGACAGGAGAACGGCTTGCCCGCCCACTCCTCCAGCGATATCGGATTGTCGTCGAGGTTCACCCAAACGAAGCCGCCGAACTTGACCTCGCAGCGCAAGCGCCGCAAGCCGACATTCTCCTTGCACAGCCGGTCCTGGTATCCTTCCTTTTCGCGGCTGATGTAGACGCAGTTGCCTTTCAAGTCGAACTGCCAAGCGTGGAACATGCACGTGATACGCTTCGGATTGCCAGACGGTTGCCCTTCAAGAAAGCTGCCCGACGGACGCCGCTCGATCAGCATGCCGCGATGCGGGCACACATTGAGGAAGGCGCGCACCTCGTTGTCGGGACCGCGGCATACGATTACGGGCTCGCGCGCGATCGTACTGGTGCGGAAGTCGTAGGGCTTCGGCATCTCGGACTCATGGCAGACCGGCACCCACGTGCGCCGGAAAATATTCTGCAACTCGTCCTCGAATATCTGCGGATCGGAATAGATGCGGCTGTCGACCCACTCGTCGGACTGAAGGGGCGGCGTCGCCAGCCACTGCTTGTGGTTCTTTGCCGGCATTTGTTTCCTCCTCGGCGAATTCCGCGCGGCAAGGGCGCTTCTATTACAGCCCGAGCGACGCAGGAATTGCCCGAATGATCATGAATGATTCTATCAGAAGGATTACTTCCCTGAACAGGGTGGACGCGATCAATAGTTCCTATCCTGTGATCGAGTGCGCGAATGGGCGGTGCGCCGATGGGCGGTGCACAATCGGGTGTCTCGTGCGGTCCCGTGCGCGTCCTGATGGCGACCAAGACGCGACCGAGCGCGCGGATTTCGCTTCTGATAGTCCCTGCTTATCTATCAATCAACACGAACGATTTTACATGAGGCGGTGTGACGTCGTGCCATGGGGGATGGAGTCGAGCGCATGCGTTTTCTCAAGCTTCGCGCCACGAGGCCCGATTCCCGACTAAGACGTCCGGCCGAAGCGCGACGCCGCCGCCATCTTTGGCTAGTCGCAAAATGGAGCGTATACTATAACCGACATGAGGTGCCTGCCCTTGGGCGGACCAACCTGATGCCATCAAAACAGAATCAAAATAATTCGAGGCGATCACACAGCTTCGGGAGGAAACAGGAATGTCGCAACTCAGCAAGCAGATCGGCTTTTGGTCCGCATTGACCGGCGCCGCGTTAATGCTGCCGGTGGTCGCCCAGGCGCGCGTCGACTTCGGCAAACCTGGCGATCCGGTCCAACTCGTGGTGGGTTATCAGCCCTACTACACGGAATCCTGGTCGGGCGTCGTTATCAACGGCAAGCAGCTTTGGAAGAAATACCTCCCGGCGGGCTCGACGGTCGAGTTCCAGATCGGCTTGCAGGGTGCCATTATCGTCAATGCGATGACCGGTGAGAAACAGCACATTGGCTATGTCGGTGACATGCCGGGTATCGTGTCGACTTTCCGCAACTTGCCCGACCGCGGCGGCACCGATATTCGCATCGTGGCGACGCTCGGCACCTCCAAGCAACAATGCAACATCTTCCTCGTGCGCAAGGACGCGCCACAGTTCAAGGACGGCCGCGAGGCGGTCAAGTGGATGGACGGCAAGAACACGGCTTCCCCGCATGGCTCGTGCACCGACCGCTTCGCGCGCCTCGCGTTCAAGCAGGCGGGTATCACTCCGAAGACCTACCTCAATCAGAACATCGAGGTCATCACCACGAATTTCCGCGCCGGAAAGCTTGATGCGGCGGTCATCTGGGAGCCCACCGCGACCAAGATCGTCGAGAGTGGGTTGGCGCGGCGCGCAGCGAGTGGCGAGGATTTTGATGCCCTCGATGGCGGTTTTATGATCATGCTCAATGACCTCATGACGCAGCGTCCCGACATCCAGCGCGCGTGGCTCGAAGCCGAGCTTGACGCGCAACTGTTCCTCGCCGACCCCAAGAATGCCGCCGAAGTTTCAAAGATGGCGGAGCAGCAAACCGAGCAGATCGACCGCAAGGTGCTATGGGCGTCGCTGTATGGCGAGAATCCAAAGAACGTCGGCGGCGGCGACGTGAAGGTGCAACTCGACTACATCGTCAGCGAGCGCGTGCAAAAGCTCATCGACGAGGCAACGGAGTTTCTCTACAGCCTGCCCAACAAACCAGCCTCCGCCCCCAAGATTCGTGCCGGCGGCGTCGACGACAAGGTCGCCCGTGACGTGCTGGCGAAGCGTGGCCTCAAGAGCCCTGTCAGCATCATCAAGGCTCAGCCGCTCTCGGCGTTCCAATAACGCAACGCATGCTTGAGCGCATCCACGCACGCATGACGACTATCGGGCACATCGCAACTGTGCCCGATGGTCAGGGTTCGTTGACCCTGAGGGCGTGGACTTCGGTAAACACAGCGGCAATCGGCGGCTATTGATGGATCAGATCGTTTCTTCGCTCGATGTCGTGGCTGCCGCCAAACCCGCACCGAGCGGTCTTGTGCGCGCCTCCTATCGGATAAAGAGAGCCATCAAGTCACCGTCCCCGTATTTGATGGCGACGGGCCTTTTCCTGTGGATTTTTACATACTGGCTGTTGTGCGAAGCCTTGCAGCTACCGCGTTTTGTCAAAATCCCGGGACCGGTCACGATTTTTACCGAGTGGTTCTCGCGCAATCCGCATCAGGGCATCTCGATCTTCACCCCTGAATACTACCAACACATTTACGTCAGTTGCCGGCGCATCTTCATTGCCTTCTTCATCGCAACCTCGGTCGGCGTGCCGCTAGGATTGTTCATGGGGTGGTCACGCACCTTTCGTGAATACACGTTCCCGATTTTGGAAACGCTGCGGCCGATCCCGATTCTTGCATGGGTACCTCTCGCGATTTTGATGTTTTCGGGCTATGAGGCTCGTGTCGCCTGGTTCTCGCTCGTCGCTGCGGAAATGGTATCGGGTGACTACGGCCTCGGTTACCTGATTTTGAGTTCCTATGTGAATAGCGTCACAGTGCCGATGGTGATTGGCATGCTGACGCTTGGCCTCGTCGGCTGGGTCACTTCCGCAATCGTGCGATTTGTAGGCAATCGACTGATGCGGTGGCACGCGCGCGCGCTCGCGCTGCAAGGTCGTTAATCGGTGCAAGTTCATTGCCGCCCAACGTATAGGTCGCGAGAGAATGCAAGAAGTCACTGACGTGAAAAAACCTGGCGGCGCCCCGCGACGCGGCGCGTTGAGCATTCGCGAGGTCACCAAGATCTACGACCCCGAGGGCGTCAACGTCATGGCCGTCGACAATTGTTCGATGGAAGTCGCGCCAGGCGAGTTCTGCATGATCGTTGGGCCGTCGGGCTGCGGGAAGACGACGCTGCTCAATGCAATCGCCGGATTTCATTCGACGACCACGGGGGAAATCCGGCTTGATGGCGAGCTTCTCTGCGGACCTGGCAAGCCGATGGCGGAGCAGGGTGCCGACCGTATCGTTGTGTTCCAACAGGGCGCGTTGTTCCCGTGGAAAACGCTGGCGGAAAATGTGGCCTATGGCCCGATGGTGCAAGGCGTGATTTCGAAGAAGGGCGCGCTGGAGAAAGCGCGCGAAATGTTGGCCGAGGCGGGCCTTGGCGAATTTGGCGATAAGTATCCGGGCGAGGTCTCCTCGGGCATGGCGCGACGCGCGGAGATCGTGCGCGCGCTCATCAATAATCCGCGGGTGTTGCTGCTCGACGAGCCTTACCGCGCCATGGATGCACTGACCAAGGCGATCATGCACCAGGCGTTGCTGGAAATGTACGATCGCACCAAGGTGACGATGTTTTTCATCACCCACGACCTAGAGGAGGCGATCTTTCTCGGCGATCGGGTCTACGTTCTCACGACGCGTCCGTGCCGGCTCAAGAAGGTCGTCGATGTGAAAATCGCGCGCCCGCGCAACTACGAAGTCTTGACCTCCGAACAGTTCCGCCTGCTGGTCGAGGAAACCAAGGATGCCGTTTACGAGGAGGCCATCAAGGCTTTCCAATCGGGCGAGCGAGAATTGGCTTGAGGAGGCAAGGGGACGTCATGGCAGGTGTTGCCCAGGTTAGCCGCCGCATGACGGTCGCGAATCCGCGACGTTCGTTCCTGCGTAAGACATTTGGTAAGTCCGAACTTTGGCGTGGCGTCATCGCCATCGTGGTGTTTCTTTGCTTTTGGGAAATCGGTGCGCGCTCGGAGAAGTTGTTCGGTTATGCATTCCCTTATTTCGGCCTGCTGCCGCCGCCGACGGATGTGGCCCTGGCGTGGTCGAAAGTGCTGGTCAAATGGGGGTATTGGGAAAGCTGGTACCAAAGTTTCCAGCGTGTCCTCCTTGGATTTATCGCTGCGCAAATCGTCGGCATCCCCTTCGGCCTTCTATTGGCGGTAAACAGATATTTCCGTGAAATCTTTTTTCCTCCCTTTGAGGTTCTGCGCCCCATTCCGCCGCTCGCCTGGGTGCCCGCGTCGTTGATTTTCTGGCCGACCAACGAGCTCTCCATCGCATTTGTCACCTTCCTCGGCGCCTTCTTCACCATTGTCATCAATGTCCTCGGCGGCGCGCGCACAATCGACGTTCGCTTCCTGCGGGCGGCTCAATCCATGGGTGCCAGTCAATGGGATCTGTTTTGGCGGATCGTCCTGCCGGGCACGCTTCCTTCGATATTCACCGGTGCGGCGGTCGGCATGGGCATTACCTGGGAAGTCGTCGTCGCGGCGGAAATGATCTCCGGCGGCGGTACGCAGGGTAGCGGCGGCCTCGGCTTCTTCATCTGGAACTCCTACATGGGGGGGTCGTTGCCGCAAATTGTTGTCGGAATGATTTCAATCGGGATCGCGGGCTATTTGTCGAGCAGCGCAATCCGCATGATCGGAAACCGCGCCATGCCATGGCGGCACTTGTTCTGACGTGGATCGATAACGGTGCAGGAAGCGATTGACATCATGGATTTTCCGGATTCCACCGCGGGCGCTGACGCCATAAGCGGCAGGGTTGATCTCAAAAGCGTGAGCAAGGCCTATGGCGAGGAGTGGGAGCGCCAGGAGGTCATCACGAACCTGAACCTGGAAATCACACCCGGTGCGCTCACGGTGGTGGTCGGCCCGTCGGGCTGCGGCAAGACCACTCTGGTCAACCTCATCGCCGGCTTCGAGACGCCCGATTCTGGCGAGATCTTGCTGGATGGGCGGGCGATCACCGGGCCGTCAAAGGACCGCATGGTGGTGTTCCAAGAAACCGCGCTGATCCCGTGGCAAACAGCCTATGAGAATGTGGTATTCGGCCCCAAGCTTAGGGGTGAACTCGCGCGCGATGCGCTGCGACAAAAAGCCGAGGGGTTGCTGGCCAAGGTCGGTCTCGCTGAATTCATGCACAAGTACCCGCTCCAGCTTTCGGGTGGCATGCAGCGACGCGCCGAGCTCGCGCGCGCGTTGATCAATCAACCGCAGATCATGATCATGGACGAGCCCTTTCGCGGCCTCGACGCAATGTCCCGCGGATTGATGCAAGAATTTTTCCTGCGTCTGTTCGAGGAAAATCAGCGCACCAACCTATTCGTCACCTCCGAAATCGACGAGGCGATTTTTCTCGCTGATCGGCTGGTTGTTCTGTCGAATAGGCCGGCAAAATTACGCGCGATCATCGATATTCATTTGCCGCGGCCACGGCGCTACCAAATGCTCAGTTCGCCGGAGGCCTTCCGCTACAAGCGCCAAGCATTGGAAATCCTGCACCAGGAAGCGATGCGCAGCTTCCGGGGTTCCCAGGCGGTTTATTCCGCGTCCGGTCGGTGAATTCGCATTTGGCGCGCGGTAATTGAGCGACGTGTATGGAGCTGATCAGCGCGTTCACAGACCGGTCTGTCGTCGTCGTGCTGGCGGTTTCTGGCGCCGTCATGGCCACCGTAGGCACGATGCTTGGCGCGCAACGCGCCAAAAAATCAACCGGGTTGGGGCGAGCGATGACGTGGCTTGGATACGCCATTTCATTCGCCAGTGTGGTCCTATTCATCGTTGCCGGGTTTCTATCGAACCGCTGACGTTGCCGGGCACGCTCCCGACCGAGGCCGTGGCCGGCGGATGTACGTATCATTCGGTGAGAACATACCCGGCAAGCGTCTTGGATTCCGGACTTCCGTGATGCCTTGCGCCGCGAAACGAGCGAACATCGCCGCGCCGGATCATTGTATAGGCCGTATCTGCTTAGGTTCATGCCATTAGCGCCTTATCGCTTCAGGTCGAAGCGTGCGATGGCTCTAACTCCTGTTCGCGCATGATCTTTTCCGCAAAGCGGTTCCCACTTTTCGGGATCATGTTCTAGCGAACACGACATGCTTGACTCCGTACCGTAGTACTGAGTGCATAATCCGGGTCGAATATCCGCCCCGCGCGTTTCTTGTTGGTCGCTTTGCGAACACGCAGGGGGTATCCACGGTCGCATCGCCGACCCGGAGGCGCGCGTGAGTGCGATCATTCGTGGCCTACGCAACCCGTTTCGCAATCGCGTCCGAGCCGCGATTGTCGTACTATTGCTAGCGACGATTATTGGGCTTCTTGCCGTGATGGCGCAAGGAGCACTCGCCACGCGCTGGCAACTTGCGAATCTCCAGGCCAACATCCGAAACGTCATCGAATTGCGCGAGGCGGGCGCATTCGGTACCGGTGGGTTCGGTTATGACAAGCCCGTGGGTGCCGATGATTTTTCCATCGCGACGTTGGATGCGATCAGGCGCATCCCCAGCGTCAATCATATCAAAAGGGTGGAAGAATACGTCCATATTCCACAAATCGATCCGTCGGTGTCGAACGCCTATGCGATGATCATCGGTCTGCGACCTGGCGCGCCGCTGCGTGCGATCGGCGAAGTTGATTACGAGAACGCCCGTATCGTCAGCGGGCGTACCCTGGATGCGCAGGACGAGATTGATGACGTCGCCATCGTCGGAAAACTATTCGCGCAGGAACGGTTGCGGATAGATCTGGACAATGGCGTCCCCCTCGCGGCGAAGCCGCTCCTGCTCAATGGAGTCCCGTTCAAAGTGGTCGGTATCTACGCCACCGGTAACGCCTTCGGAGACAACCATGTTTTCATTCCACTGGAGACTTTCCGCCGCGTCTTTCATTCCGGCGGCAAGCTATCCAAGATTCGCGTTACCGTTGACTCGATCGATAATGTCGAGGCCGTGACCGAGGAATTGAAGCGCCTGCGCGGCGTCGACGCCGTCACGGCGGCCGAACAGGTCGCCGCGGCGCGCGTAACGCTCGGCAGTATTGCCGCCGCAACCTTTTATGGATCGTTTTTACTATTCGTGATCGGCGGCGTCCTTGTCGCATTCACAATGGTTTTCGCGGTCCGCGAGCGCATCAGGGAGATCGGCACCCTCAAGGCGATCGGGGCGTCGAATGGCGAGATTGTCGTTCAATATCTCGTGGAAGTTCTTGTCCTCACCGGCCTGGCAACGGTAGGCGCCATTGCTGTCAGCGCACTAAGTGGGTGGATTCTTCGCCTGACGCTTGGCGTCGACCAGGGCCTGGACCGTGACATGCTGTTGCTGATCGTGGTTGGCGGAGTGGCCTTTGCCGTGATCGGCAGCGGGTATCCGGTGTTCAGGGGCATGCGCCTGAGCCCGATTGAAGCGATGCGGGGTCGCTGAGGAGGGTGAGTGGGTATGATCCGACTCGGGCTGCGCAACGTGCCGCGCAACAAAGCGCGCCTAATGCTGATCGCGTTCTTGATTGGCATTCCGGTTTTCCTCCTCCTTTCCCTGCGGTCGGTCGACGAGGCGGTTGAGCGGCAAACGACCGTTCTCACGCGCGACGTCAATACCGTTCTTCAGCTTCGGGCCAAAGGCTCGATGGGCCACGTCAATATGATCGGCCAAGACCGACTTTTACCGGCGGACGTGCCGGAAAAGGTCGCGCGCATAGAAAACGTTGTGCAGGTCGAGTCTTATCTCCTTGCGATGGCGCCAATTACGCCGCCCAATTTTGTCATGCATGTCGGTCTGGCACCGAGCGCGGTCAAGCGCCTCGAGTCGCATGGCGAAGCAGGCAATCCGCGCATCATCGCCGGCAGGGATCTCACGCCGGAGGACGCCGGGCAGGACGTTGCGATCATTGGCAAAGGCTATGCCGCATGGGCGGCGATCGAGCCAAAGGACGTCGGCAAGGCCACGCTCGCAATCGACCCTTCACGCACGCATCCCGCCATCTACGGCATGAATCGCCCGCAGCGGAATCTGCGGATTGTCGGGATATATGCCAGCGGCTACGTCTTCGGCGACCTGCAACTATTCGTCCCGATCGATACCTTTCGCTCAATCTACGGTACCGACCGGCGGGTTTCCTGGGTGTTCGTGCGCGTCGATTCGGTCGATAACGTCGCGACGGTGGCCCAGCGGCTGCATGATACAGTCGGGGGCGTGGCGGATATCCTGGTGCCGAAACAGGCGGCGGTCTTCACCGCGACGACGAGCCGCACCGTTTTGCGTCTTACCTTTTTGGGCGGCCTTCTCGCGATTGTCTTGATGATCATCGTGGTTTTCTTCGTCGTCCTGATGCAGGTACGCGAACGCGCGCGCGAGATCGGAACCCTGAAGGCCATCGGCGCGAGCAATGGCGGCGTGGTCGTTCAATTCCTTACCGAAGCAGTGGCGCTCGCCCTGCTTGGCGGCGCATTCGGGCTGGTTGTGTTCCGGTTTCTCGGCGACGCCGTCACTCGTCACTTGTTCGCCCTTGGCATTGGGCCATTCTTGCCAAGCCACTATCGACCCTTGTTCGCCAGCCTCAGCGTCGGCAGCGAGATTTCAGCGTCGGTTCTCCTCATTGTTATGTCGGTCGCCGTCGTCGCTGCCATCATCGGCAGTTCGTATGGTGTTTGGCAGCTCATCAAGATTTCTCCACTTGAGGCCGTGAAACATGAATGACGGGAGCATGTTACCGCTCATCGAACTCCGCGCCGTATCGAAGTCCTACCGCAAGGGCGGCGAGAGGATCGATGCCATCGCGGGCATCGATCTCGTGGTCGAAGAAAGGGGTATGGTCGCCATTGTCGGTCCGAGTGGCAGCGGCAAGTCGACGCTCATGCACTTGGTCGGCGCCATGGATCGGCCAACGAGTGGCGAGATCGGCGTCGGCGGCCATATGGTGAACCGGCTTTCGCCACGCGAGTTGACGCAATTTCGGCGGCGCACAGTCGGGTTCGTCTTCCAGATGTTCAACCTGGTTCCGAACCTGACGGCACTTGAAAACGTCGCGCTTCCAATGGAGTTCAATGGCGTTGCCAGGGCCGAACGGGCCGATCGGGCGAGCTCCCTGTTGGGACAGTTCGGGCTCGGGCAGCGATTGAGGCACCTGCCACGCGAGCTCAGCGGTGGCGAGATGCAGCGCGTGGCGATCGCCCGCGCCGTTGCCAACGCGCCGCGCTTGATTTTGGCGGATGAGCCGACGGGCAATCTCGACTCACGCTCTGGACAAATGATTTACGAACTTCTGCAGCAGATTTCACGCGAGCGCACGGTGATGGTGGTCACGCACGCGCAGGACCTCGCCAACCTGGCCAATCGCGTCATCCATATTCGTGACGGCCGCCTGCAAGATAGGCCACCATCCGTTGCGGCATTGCGCCGTGGGCAAGAGTCCGCGCCGGCGCAGCCCTCGTCATGACGCCACCGGCGAGTTCGGGTCCCAGATCAGTGAAACCGGTCGCGGCAATTGCCGGATACGTCACAAGCGCGGTGCGCAGATGATTTTTTTCTGATTGTCGCTGACGATTGCGTAGCGATGGCGGCCTCGCGCCGCACGCACGGCGTGTTGCGTTGCCCTTTACGGAACTGATCAGGAAGTCGTGATCGGTGCATTGCGTTCGTCGATTGACTCCGTACATACATACGGAGCGTAAGGTCGTAGCGAGGTGAAAAATGCAGGTACAGACCATCGGCAAGGCCGCTCGCGAAGCGGGCGTCAACGTCGAGACGATCAGATTTTATGAACGGCAGGGCATGATCGAACAGCCACCCAGGCCGAATGGCAAGGGCGCGCGCGTTTATGCCGATGCCACGGTGGCGCGCATTCGTTTCATTCGCGAAGCGCAGCAGTTGGGCTTCGCGCTGCGCGAGATTCGTGAATTGTTGGCGCTGCGCGCCAATCCGACCGCCGACTGCTCCGAAGTACGTGAGAGGGCGACCGCGAAACTGCTGGATGTGCAACAGAAAATCGAACGGCTGCGGCGGATCGGCGCCGCGTTGGAGACGCTGATCGTCGCTTGTCCGGCGCGCGGCAGCCTCAAGGCGTGCTCGATCATCGATGCGCTGGAGCTTCGATCCGTCGCCGGGCAACGGCGACGGACATTGGCGGTAACAAAGCGCGGCGCCAGGCAACGGAGTGGACAATGAAAAGCGTGACTTTCAAGATCGAGGGCATGCACTGCGAGGGGTGCGCGCAAACAATCAGAGCGCTGGTCGAGCAAGAATCCGGCGTCAAGTCCACCGATGTTTCGTACAGGAAGAGCGAAGCACGCGTCCTGTTCGATGCCGAGGCAACCAGTGAGGGGCGGTTGGTCGTGGCAATCGAGAAGCCCGGATTCAAGGTCGTGGATCGCCGATGATCTCGCCAGATTTCACGTTCACGAGCCTCGTCCTGCTGCCGATCGGACTCGGCCTTTTCGGTTTTATCGAGCCGTGCTCCATCGGTTCGACGCTCATTTTCGTGAAGTTCCTGGAGGGGAAGAGCGCGTTCCGGAAGCTGACGCAGGTCGGAATTTTCGCATTCATGCGCGCCATGTTCATCGGCCTCCTGGGCATTGCCGCCGTTTTGCTTGGCGCCGCGTTTCTCGGGCTGCAGAAAGCCGCTTGGGTCGCGCTCGGCGCCACCTACGTCCTCATTGGTCTCTTGTATCTCGCGGGCAAAATTGGGCCGCTGATGATCTCCATTGGGCCGAGTCTTTCGCGTCTATCGAACGTGCGCGGCTCGGCGGCGCTTGGCGTTTTGTTCGGTCTCAACATTCCCGCCTGCGCCGCGCCATTGATTTTTGCCCTGCTTGTCATGGCGGCGGCCGGCGGGGCGTCGGGGGCGACACTTGCAAGCGGGTTTATCTCGCTGGCGCTGTTTGGGTTTGCTTTATCCTTGCCGCTTGTCGTCGCCGTGCTGTTCGAGCCCGCGCGCCGCGCGCTCGACTGGTTGGCGAACCTATCCCGGCGACTGCCGTTATGGACCGGGGTGATTCTGATTGCGCTCGGTCTGTGGTCGGCTTGGTTCGGCCTCTTCGCAACCATCAGGGTGTAGGTCACGCGGCGCAGGATTTTCAGGGGCCGGGGTGAATGGAGTTAGCAATGAGCGCCGCGACAATCGCTGCAGCCGAATCCGCGCTTCGCCCTTGGACGGAGGAGCCGTCAGGCCGCCCGGACCGCGCGCGCATCCGCGCGCGCATCGGCGGTCTGCACTGCTCCCTATGCACCGGTACGATCGAAAAAGCGCTTGGGCATCAGCCAGGGGTGGACAAGGTTGCGGTTAGTCTGACCCACGAACAGGCGCTCGTCGAATATGACCCGAAAATCGCCCGCCCGGAGGCCTTGCTGCAAATTCTGCGCGAGATCGGCTACACCGTCTCGGATCCGCGAAAGCTGCGTCCCTTCGAGGAGGAAGAAGCGGACCTTGTTCGCGAGGGACGTCGCTTCCTCACGGCGACGGCATTCAGCCTGCTCTCAGTTGCTCTCATCGCCAACTCAACAAGCTTCACCGCCATTACGCTGCAGGCGACCGTCTTCGCGAGCCTCTTGGGGCTAGTCTTTCTCGTCTTGCGGGCGCGTGGACTTTGGCCGGCGATCGCTGGGACCGCCACACTGACGGCTGCCGCAATCGCCTTGCTCGTGTTCAAGCAGCAAGGTTGGTTCGCGGCAGCGACCCCGTGGATCGTGGGGGCACTCTCCCTCATCCTCGTCTTTGGGATCGGCCAACATATTTTCGTCATGGCCTATCAGGCCATCAAGCGCGGAATTCTGAACCAGCATGTGTTGTTGGAAGTAGGCGCCTTCGCCGGGATCATTGGCGGCGTTATCGGGCTCATTCTCGATCGCCCAGGCTATCCAACCGCGCCGTTCTTCGCCGTCTCGGTTATGGTGGCCACCTACCATATATTTTCGGAATGGCTATCGCTGATCGTGAAGACGCGCAGCTCGCAGGCGGTCAAGAAGTTGCTCGATCTGCAGCCGGAAACGGCCCGTGTTCTGCGTGAAGGAGCCGAGCTCGAGGTGCCCATCGAGCAGGTCAAGGTCGGTGATCGCGTACGTATTCGACCGGGCGAGCGCGTGCCGGTTGACGGCGTCGTTGCCAGCGGGCGTTCGGGGGTCGACCAGTCTTTCGTTACCGGCGAGCCGATCTCCGTGGACAAGGCCGAGGGCGATGCCATCATTAGTGGCTCGATCAACGGCACCGGCACGCTTGTCATCGCGGTTACCGCGGTCGGTGAAGAAAGCTTTCTGCGTCAGGTCATTCGCCAGGTCGAGGACGCGCGGG
This sequence comes from Pseudomonadota bacterium, assembly GCA_016195095.1. GTDB lineage: Bacteria > Pseudomonadota > Alphaproteobacteria > Rhizobiales > Xanthobacteraceae > JACQAE01. The sequence goes on along the minus strand of JACQAE010000243.1, from coordinate 326 downwards.
CGCTCAAGCCCGGCATCCTTCACCTGGTCGATCGCGTGCTGCGCGTCTACACGCCGACCGTCCTCGCCATAGCCGCCGTCGCAGTCATTGGCTGGCTGCTGGGCTCCTGGTTCGCATTCGGATATTTCGATGTGGAGCGAGCGGTATTTGCCGGTCTCAGCGTCTTGGTCATGGGATATCCTTGCGCCGTTGGAATTTCCGCGCCGTTGTCCATTGTGCGCGGAGCGGGTGAGGCCGCGGATCAGGGCATCCTGATGCGCACCGGTGAGGCGTTTCAGGGCTACCGGTTGGTGCGCAAGATCGTCCTCGATAAGACCGGCACGCTG
>JACQAE010000195.1 GCA_016195095.1 Pseudomonadota bacterium | reverse complement strand
GCCTGCGGGCGCGCCAGCACCGGCCGCGATCAGCGCCGAGATCATTGACCTCGAGGAAAGGCTGGCGCGCTGGCGGCGCGTCGGCATCGTCGGCAGCGCGCTGGCGGCATCGCTCGCCGCCTTCCTGGTGCTGCGCAACGTCGTTTATGACCAGGGCGAGGGATCCTCGCGGCCCAGCGCCGCGTCAACGGCGTCGGCCGGTCGGTTTGTCGCGGTCCTGCAACGCGACGCGGCGTCGCCGGCCTTTCTCATGACCGTCGATCTCGGCAGCCGCACACTGACCGTGCGGCGCGTCACCGCCGACCGCCCGCCCGGCAAGAGCTACGAGTTATGGCTTGTCTCGCCGCGATTTCCCGCGCCACGGTCACTGGGCGTGGTCGGATCGGAGGAGTTTACCGTGCGGACGGCATTGGCGTCCTATGACCGCGAAACCATCCGCGACGCGACCTATGCGATCTCGCTAGAACCGGAAGGCGGCTCGCCGACCGGCGCAACGACGGGGCCGATCCTGTTCCTCGGCAAGCTGCTCGAAACGGCGCCGTCGCAGTCGCAATGATCGCCACCGCGCGGGCGGGAAGCGCACTAAGCGCGGAATTGAAGGCGCGGCGGCATAAGCCAAGCGCCCTCAGCGGGCAGCGCCGCGAAAAACAAAAATCCTTTCGGAATCTGCGCCTAACCGACGCCACTGGCGCGCACGCGCGCCGGCATGATCTGTTGCCACGAAAACACCTGCCGCCCGATCGACCCGGCCAGCACCGAGAGCGCCGCAACGGTGCCGAACTGCCAGACCAGCACCATCAAACTGGCGTCCTGCGGATGAAACAGCCGCAGCCCGAAATTCCCTATGGCGGCGGCGGCGAGGCCACCCAGCGCCATTGTCAGATGCGGCGTCAACGGCGCGCCGCGGCGCAGCATAAGCACCATCGCGAGCGCGGGAACGGCCCCGACAACGACAATCGCGGGAAAGCAAATCCAGTCCGGCTCGATCGAGAACCCCTCGGCGCCGTGCACCAGCCAATTCGACGTGCAACCCTGCCCGAGACTGGCAAGCCACACGGCAAGCGGTGGCACCGGCAACGCCGCGACGGCGCGGCTGTGGCCGGGCACCACCATCATGAACGCCGCGATCGCCGCCGTCACCGACGTCGCCAGCGCCGCGCCCTGTTCGATCAGGAAGCGCAGCTCGCCCGCCTTGTCGGCGAGGTCGCCGCGCGGCGAGGCGAAGTAGACCACGATCGCGACCGAGGCCAGCGCAATGGCGATCCACGCCAGCGCCAGCGCCCATGTCGGCGGCAACCGCCGCACCGGAAGGCAATCGTCCACGAGTCGTTGAATGACGGCATTCGTATCCACGTTCATTTCCCTTTGACCATCACCCCGCGCAACGTCTTCATGGCCCTGTGTACCGAAACCTTCAGGGCCGCCACGCTCATGCCGCTGACCTCGGACGCCTGCCGCAGCGACATTTCGCGCAATTTGACGAGTTCGACAGCTTCGCGCTGGCCGCGCGGCAATCCTTGGATCGCCGCATGCATTGCTTCGGGATCGCCATAGCTCTCGCTGATCATATTCGTTTCGGCTGCGGAAAAGGTTACCATCCAACTCTTCAGCGCCGCCTCGTTGACGACGCGCCGGCCAAAGCGGCGGGCGTTGTCGGCCACCCGGTTGCGGGCAATGGCCATCAGCCATGGCAGGAAAGGCCGTGCCGGGTCGTAGGTCGCGCGCACCGCATGCACCGAAAGCAGCGTGTCCTGCACCAGGTCCTCGATATCGGCAGGCTGTAGAAAACGCAGCCGTGCGCGCAGCACGCGGCGTAGCAGCGGCAGGATCTCGCGCAGCAATTCACGATACGCCGCCTTGTCGCCGTCCTGCGCCGCGCGCATCAGCCCAGCCAGGCGAACTTGGCGTTCCTCGGCGTCATCCATCGCCGATTGTGCCTCGCTATCCATCCGAACGCGTGATGCCTTTGATCGGCGCCCGCTCGCCGTTCCCGCAAGCCGCCGCGTCGCAAGACGCCGCGATTTCATGGCGCAAACCTAGCACGGCACCATGTAACAACGAAATCAATCCGTGTTGAAGACGCGATCGAGTGAGCCGCCGCATCGGTCATCGCAGCGTCGCGCCGGCCGCACGCGCAACCGTCAACCATGCTTATCCGCGCCACGCTGAATCCACGTCACGCCAGTGTGACTCAATCGTGAGCGGCAACACAAAACGCCAGCAATTCCACGGCCTCGACATCACGAAAGCCCGATTTATCGAAGTGCGCGGCGTGCGTGCGCGCGCCGGCTGCGAAACCTTCCCGACGACCACGACGAAGAATGGGCAAGCGAGCCGCGACGGCTCGATCAACACTGGAGACGAACCATGAAACTTCGCACACCCACAACCATCGCAATCGTTCTCGCTGTCGGCATGGCCGCCGGCAGCGCCATGGCGCAGAATAGATCCCATCCCGGATTGTCGCCGGCAGCCAAACGGGCGCTGGCGGTGGAACAGGTGATGGCAATTCGTAGCGGCGGCGGCGTTCCGAGCAACGCGCTTATTGCCCAAGCCTATGGCCCGGCAGGTGCGCCGGCGACCTCCTCGCGCGCCAGCAACGCCTTCGCGGCGCGAGCCGAGCACAATTACTTCGGCCCACCGCCGCCGACGCTGTTCGATCGCGCCAAGGGTGCGGTGAACTTCTGACGGCGCGCAACACAACGTCCCAAGTGCCATCGGCACGTTCGGCGGATCGGGCCGGCGGCCGGCCCCAGGGCCGGCTGCCTGATCGCGCAAGCGTGATTGGCGGAGCGCTCAATAAAAATTGATCGCGGCGCTGAAACCTTTGCTGCATCCGCGGACGAACTATGAATTACGGTTGTTGCGTCATCGCGGCGCACGGCCGCGCGATCGCGGATATATCATCCGCGGGGCAATCAACCCAGACTCCTTGGAGGGAAACTAATGAGTACGCTGAAGAAATCGCTGCAAGTCCTCGGCTCCGCCGCCTTGATTGGCGGGCTTGTCGCCGCAACCCCGGCGGTCGTCATGGCGCAGGCCAATCCGTGCGCGCCGAAGGCGGCCAAGAAGGCCAATCCCTGCGCCGCCAACCCGTGCGCGGCGAAAGCCAAGAACGCGTCTAATCCCTGCGCCGCCAAGAACCCCTGCGCGGCGAAAAAGAAGTAGGCGCGTGACCGCCGGCTACGGCGCCCGCAGCCAGGCTGGCAAGCGCATTTGCGTCGACGGGCGATGCGCCGACAGTGCACGTGCCGACAGTGGGCGTGCCGACTAAGCCGAAAAGTATGATCCGGGCAATGAATAGTCCGGCGACGAGGTTCCCGAAGAGTTGGCGGGCGATTGCGCGATGCGACCGTCCGCCGCTCTTTTTACGATGCACCAATCGACATGTTTGGCGAGCCGCGGCGAGCATTCGCGGTGGCGCCCACGCGACGCGCGAACGGCGTTCCCACAAGATGACGCGCGCCTTGATCGCGACCACGCTTTTGCCGGAAAATTCTGCCAATCTCGCGCCGCAAGTCGCGATGTCTGGAGCGTTCTCATGGCGATGATCGACGCACCGACGCCGACTCTGTCGGCGGCCGAACTGGACCGCATGGCGCAGGCGGCTGTCATGGCCGTGGACTGCATCAAAGAATTGGCCGAGCGCGGCAGCAATCTGGTCGCGGAGGTCCTGCGCGACGGCGGCGAGTTCGTCGAACTCGAGCACTACCCGCCCGACGACGTCTACGATCCCGCGACGCACGCCCAGTATTACTTTCATGCCCACCCGGCGCAGGAACGCGAGCACGCCGATTACGGTCACTTCCATACTTTCCTGCGACCGCGCGGAATGCCGGCCGATATCCGGCCTGCGGCGGTGCCGAATGCACCCGCGCCGGCCGACGATAACGCCGCGCTGTCACATCTCGTGGCCATCTCAATTAACCGCGAGGGACTGCCGGTCCGCCTGTTCGCAACCAATCGCTGGGTCACCGCGGAGACCTGGTATGCGGCGAGCGACGTCGTCGCCATGCTTGACCGCTTTGCCGTCACCATCGATCAACCGTCAGCACCGCTCAATCGCTGGCTCACATCGATGTTCGTGCTGTTCCGCCCGCAGATCGAGAGCATCCTGTTCGCGCGCGACCGAGCCGTCGCGCAATGGCACGGCGCGCATCCCGATATCGACGTGTTCGAGGACCGCCGCCTGGAGGTCGCCGCCGCGATCGATATTTCGCTTCATGATCAGATATCCTGGCTGGACGCGATGATCGACGCCGGCGGCGAGGGCGCAGGCGCGTGAGCGCGCGCGCGCCGAAATCGCCCGAAGGCGTGGCGCATCTCGCCAGCCGCCGCACGTTCGTCGGCCGCCTCGTTGCCACGCTGTCGTGCCTGACCGGCGCCGCGCCGGCGGTCGCGCAATCGCTTGTGCCGCCGCGCGAGAGGCCACCGGCGTTTCGCTCCGGCAGTCACCAGTTCACTAGCCTGCGCCCGCAGCGCGCGCTGCCGCACATTCGCATGCGTGGACTTGACGGAACGACGCCCGACCTGGCGTCGCTGCGCGGCGCGCCGGTACTGCTCAATTTCTGGGCCACATGGTGCGCGGCCTGCCGCACCGAGCTGCCGATCCTCGATGCGCTCGCCGCCGCATATCGCACGCGCGGGCTGCACGTTCTGGCCATCGCGCAGGACCGCGGCGATCGCGCATCGGTGGAGCGCTATGTTCGTTTGCTCAATATCAAGTCGTTGCCCGTCTATCTCGATCCCGCCGGCGATATCGCCTATTCCGACCGCGAAAACCCGCGCAAAGCGCCGTTCGCGCTTTATGGCATGCCGATGACCTATCTCGTCGCGCGATCCGGGATGGTGATCGGTTACATGCCGGGCGCCGCCGATTGGAACAGTGGCGAGGCGCGCGCGCTCATCGCCTATCTCGATCGCAACTAAGTGCGTCGACGCCACCCGCGTCGTTGCGCGCGAGCGTGGTTAACCCATTGCTGACGCAATCGCGAAACTCGCCCGCGGCGCGCTAGCGCGATCGCAAGGCACCGGCGCTAGGGTGACGCTTGCATCCGTCGCCGGGTGCATGCGCAAAGAACCACGAGCCGCCATGCAGGCCGACCGACGAAAATCCCCGCGCCACGGCATCAGCGCCTTTGCCAAGATCCAGTATCGCGCCGATACGTTGCCGCGCGACTGCCGCCTCACGGATATTTCCGACGGCGGCGTGCGCATCCATATCGAGGCTACCGACGTTCCCGACGAATTTCTGCTGCTGCTCGGTCCCGCCCGTGGCGGCCGGCGTGAATGCCGCGTCGTCTGGCGCCTCGGCTTCGAGATCGGCGCGGAATTCGCGAACATGAACGAGACCGCGCAGGCGACCGCCGCCCACATGACGCGGCGCGCCTGACGCGGCGCGAATCATTGCATTTCGCCCGCCAGCACGCGCGGATTGTCACGGAAATAGGCAACATCCTGCGCCGAGGGCCGGAAGCCCCGATGCTGGCGGTTGTCGAGATGGCGCGCCAGCATGTTGGAACCATAACGCACGCGAAACAGGAGCGTGCGCCGCGGCCCGTTGATATATTCATGCAGCTCGCCCGGCGGGTGCACGACAAACGCGCCGGGCACGATATCGATCGTGCGCTCGGGCGTGCGCATCTTGCCGCCGCCGCTATGGCAGAAATAGATTTCCGTCGCGTGTGGGTGGCAATGGTAGGGACTGACTTGCGCCGGCTCCCAGCACGCCACCGTCACGTCACCGCCGCCGACCGCGGCAAGGATTTTTTCGACATGCCGGTCGCTGTTCCATTCCTGTTCGATACCAAGATCATAGACATGCATGCATGCCCCCATGCCGCCACGCGCGGCTGTTCAATCGAGGCCGGCATTGTAGCGCGCTGGCGACGGCGCGGAAACCGGTCCGGCCGCCGCGCCGAAGCCTGTTCGCGCGGAGGCGCTTGAGCATGCAAGCGAGCGCGCGAACGGCCGCCCTGTGGACGGCAGCCTTGGCCGGCGTGGTCGCGTTGGCCTGGCTGTGGTCGTTGCCGCCGTTACGCGATTGGCTCACAAATTTTTCCGGCACAATCCACGATCGCGGCTTCGTTGGATTTCTCGGCTTCGCGGCCGTCTATGTTCTCGCCGTCGTCGCGCTGGCGCCGGCCGCGCTCCTGGCGATTGCGGCAGGCGCGCTGTTCGGCGCCGTCGCTTTTCCCCTCGTCATCGCCGCCGCCCTGCTTGGCGCGCTCATTGCCTGCGTCATTTCGCGCTACCTCGTGCGCGCGCGCGTCGCCCGTTTCATCGCGTCACGCCCGTTGCTGACGGCCATCGACGAGGCGATCGCCTTCGACAGCTGGAAAGTCGTCGCCCTGCTGCGCTTGACGCCGCTCGTGCCGTTCACGCTGCAGAACTACCTCCTC
>JACQAE010000194.1 GCA_016195095.1 Pseudomonadota bacterium | reverse complement strand
CAGACATGACGTGCTTCGGCGGGATCATCGGGCATTAACCTTAATAGAGCGTTAGATCGCGCCCGCGCGGCGCAAAATGCCAACGGCGCGGGCAATGCCCGCGCCGTCGCAGTTTGCAATTTCGCCTCGATCGACGCGCGCGCGTCATCCCTTGCGCACGAGCGGCGGCGCGTAATAGGGCGGCGGCGGCTCGCCACCAAGCATCCAGCGCACGCCGAGCTTGAGGTCGTGCGAGGTGATGTCGCGGAAATGCATCGGGTTGAAGGTGTTGTTGGTGCCGTCGAAGCCGATCAGGTCGCCGCTCCTGGCATTGCCGAGATCGACATAGCGATAGGCAAGCTCGACGATGAAGTTCGGCGTGACATGGTAGGCGAGGCCAGCATGCGCCGCCCAGGCGAAATTCCACGTATGCGCCGTGCCGCCATAGGCGGTGCTCAGGATGGTCGCCCCGACCTGCGTGCTGCCGACGTCGCGGAAGCCGCTGATCGTGTTGCGCGAAAATCCGACGCCGGCGCCGACGAACGGCGTCACGCCCCACCAGGTGCCGAGATCGACATAGGCGTTGGCGAGAAACAGCCATTCAGACTTGCTGGCGTTGTAATCGTCGGGGAATACGACGTTACCAAATCTGGCGACGTCGAGGCCGTGGAAATGCGCATTGGCGCGGTATTCGCCGGTGAGGTCGCCGCGCAGCCAATTGTTGAACTGGTAACCGACGCCGATCCCGAACAACGGCGCGCTATCGAAGGTCTTGTCGATATTGATCACCGAATCTGCATTCCCATAGAGCACGTTCCACAGGCTTCCGACCCGCTGGTTGCTCATGCCGATGTCGCCGCGCAGATACCAGCCCGAAAACGCCTCGATCGGCGGCGGAGCCTTGTAGATGGGAGGCATGATCGGCGGAAGATCGGCGGCGTTCACCGCGGTCACGGACATGAGCGCAACCGCTCCTGCCAATGCTCGTTCAATTGCGCTGCGCATGAGTGCATCCTTCTTTCCCGCGGGGCGCGCATTGCGGTGCGGCCGCGCAACTCGACTGACGCGGGCGAGGATGTCAGCTATTTCCTAATTCAATCTTAACCTTACTTTTTAACCGTGAATGTTTACCGCTCGGCCGCGCCGCGAACGAGCGGGCGCGTTCGTTCACCGGTTGTTCATTGCTCGTTTAGGAACGATTAACCGGCTCGGGCCGGCGATGGCGGCGTCAGACCGCCGCCTGCGCCACCGCGTCGGCGATCGCCTCGACGACCTCCTCGACCAATACCGGGTCGTCGCCCTCGCCGGTGACGCGGATGACGGCCTCCGTTCCCGACGGGCGCACGATCAGGCGGCCGTGGCCGTCGAGCCGGCGTTGCGCGGAGGCGATGGCCGAGCGGACATCGGCGTGATCAAGCGGCTTGCCGCCCCGGTAGCGCACGTTCCTGGTCACCTGCGGCAGCGGCTCGAAGCGGTGGCACACCTGGCTGACCGGCTGATTGAGCTTGCGCACCACGGCGAGAATCTGCAGCGCGGCGACAAAGCCGTCACCGGTGGTGGTGAAGTCGGACATGATGATATGGCCGGAGGGCTCGCCGCCGAGATTATAGCCGTGCTCGCGCATGTGCTCGAGCACGTAGCGATCGCCGACCACGGTGCGCGCCAGCGTCAGCCCCAGCGATTCAAGATAGCGTTCAAGGCCGAGATTGGTCATCACCGTCGCGACCACGCCGGCCTTCGCCAGCACGCCATTGGCGCGCATATTGTCGGCGATGACGGCCAGCAACTGGTCGCCATCGACGACGCGTCCGCGTTCGTCGACGATGAGCAGGCGGTCGGCGTCGCCATCGAGCGCAATGCCGATATCGGCGCGCATCTCGCGCACCTTGCGACACAACTCCTCGGGCGCGGTCGAGCCGCAATCCTTGTTGATGTTGAAACCGTCGGGGTCAACGCCAATGGCGATGACCTCCGCGCCCAGTTCCCACAGCGCCTCGGGAGCGACGCGGTAGGCCGCGCCATGCGCGCAATCGACGACGATGCGCAGCCCCTCGAATGAAATGTTCTTGGGCAGCGTGCGCTTGGCGAACTCGATATAGCGGTCCTGCACGCCATCGATGCGCTTGGCGCGGCCGAGCGCCACCGCGGGCGCCAGGCGTTTGGTCAAGTCGGCGTCGATGAGGCGCTCGATGGCGCGTTCGACGTCGTCGGAGAGCTTTTAGCCGTCGGGCCCAAACAGCTTGATGCCGTTATCGTCGAACGGATTATGCGAGGCGGAAATCATCACGCCGAGATCGGCGCGCATCGAACGCACGAGCATGGCGACGCCGGGCGTGGGGATGGGACCGGTGAGCAGCACGTCCATGCCGACGGCGGTGAAGCCGGCCACCAGGGCGGTCTCGATCATATAGCCCGACAGCCGCGTATCCTTGCCGATGAGCACGCGGTGGCGATGATCGCCATTGAGAAAGACGAGGCCCGCCGCCTGCCCGACCTTGAGCGCAAGCTCGGGCGTGATCAGGCCGTTGGCACGGCCACGAATACCGTCGGTTCCAAAATATTTGCGGCTCAACACGACCCCCGACCGCGGCCGCGCCGTCGGCACGGCAGCACCTTTTCGACGCCCGCGGCCATCACCTATACATCAGCGGGCACGGATTGGAAAAATCAAGCGCGCGGGGCGCCTCCACCGCCGCGCAGGCGATATGCCCGCAGCTCCGCAAGGATGCCTGCGACGCCGGCGGGTTTACCATGCATCGGGGAAAAATGGTAACGGGTTAATGGCGGCGCCGGGCGCCGCCACGCGCGGGGTAAGCCACATGGGCCATCCTGCATTGCCGCTAATTTCGGCGCGGCGGCGGTGCCGATGACGGCAAATTATGTTCTGGCCCCTGACCCGGATGTTGAATAATCTCCCGCACAGACAAAGTATTAGTGGATTGATCGCCGCGCGCCGATATGTGCGTCACGTCCCGTGCGGATTTTTTTCGGCCGCGCCGTCCGCACCGCCTTCAACCGCCGAAGGTATGTCCAATGTACCGAATGATCGCGATCGTAACCGCGTGCCTGCTCGAAGTCGGCTGCGCATCCGCACCGTCCGCCACGCCAAGCCTCGTCGCCGCGGCGCCGGCGCCGAGCGTCGCGCCGGCGCGCGAGAGAGAACGGGCGCCGCCGCATAGCGAACACTCGAATGCCGCGGCCGCCCACCCGGCCGCCGCCGTGGCGCCGCCGGCGACGCAACGGCCAAAGGTCGCGGCCCTGCGCCCGGCAGCCACGGAAGGTTCGGCGGCGACAAAGCCAAGGGCCGCGCCCGTGGCTGCGGGAAGCGTCATCAAGGATACGACGGCGGGATCCTACAATCGCGACGTCATCGAGGCGTCGCAGCGCCAGCCGGTGCTGGTCTATTTCTGGCAGCCGGCCTGCGCGCATTGCATCCGGTTCACGCCGACGCTCGAGCAGCGCGTTCGCGCGTCCAAGGGACGCGTGAAGCTCGTCAAGCTCGACGTCGCCGTGACCAGCAATCAATCGATCGCCGAGCAGCAGGGCGTCAAGGGCACGCCGGCGGTGATCGCTTACGACAAGGGCGTTCCGGTCGATCGCTTCATCGGCCTGACGACCCAGCTCGATCAGCGCGTGCGGGTGTTTCTCGACGGCCTTGAGAAGGATTCGGCTTCGCGGCAGTAACGCGCGGCGGCCGGCACTTGCCGCGCCGGACGACGGCGCGATGGCGATCGGTTGGCGGCCGCGCCATGCGGGTCATGGCGGCGACGCATGAATGCTTTTTGAGAAAAATCTTTCTGAATGGAATTGCGGTAGCGTCCCAATGCACCGAATTTGCGCATGATCGCTTCGGATAAGATTTGCGGTTTTTCGCGATCATGCTTGCGACCGCGAACGGCATTGGCGCTGGCGGTGGGCGCGACGCTGCTGGCGCCGGCGGCGGGGGTCGCGCCGCCGATTATTACCCCGGTCCTGGCCCAAACCGACACCTTGCAGGTGGAACTGCGCGCCGCCGAAGGCGACCTTGACCAGCGCAAGTTTGGCGATGCCTACGAGCGCGCGCGTGCCGTCGCCACCAAGGCGCTGCAACGCTCCGGCGAACGCGACGCGATGCTGGCGCCGGCGTGGCTGGTCATGGCCAAGGCCGCGGCCGCGCTTGGCCAGGCCGCGCAGGCGGAAAAAGACTACCGGCAGGCCATCGCCAGCGGCGAAAAGATCCATGGCGCCGATCACCCTGCGATCGTCGCGCCGCTGGTCGGGTTTGCGGGCCTTTATTCCGGCATCGGCCGTTACGCGCAGGCCGAACCGCTCTATCGACGCGCGCTGGCGATCGAGGAAAAGACGCTCGGCGCCGGTCATGTCGCGGTCGCCAAGACCTACGCCCTCATCGGCGACATGTATGTGCGCGCCGCGCGCTTCGCGCCGGCCGACGCGGCCTATGGGCGTGCCCTGGCGATCCGCGAAAAGGCGCTCGGGCCCGTGCATCCCGACGTGGCGGCAATTCTTGACCGGCTCGGGCTCAACGCCATTCGTCTCGGCCGCCGCGCCGACGCCGTGCAATTGCTGCAACGTGCCGTCGCGATCGAGGAGAAGGTCAATGGCATCGGCGCCGGGCCGCTCGATGACCTGGCCGCGGCCT
>JACQAE010000202.1 GCA_016195095.1 Pseudomonadota bacterium | reverse complement strand
GAAACGCACGGCCGCCTTCGCCCGCCGGGTCGGCGATGCGCGCCAGGCATTCCTCGACCACGTCGCGTGCAAGCCTGACGCCCGCCGCGAGGTCGTTGGCAAGCTGGTGAAAGTCCGCTCGCACGCGCGGCTCCGGGCTTTTCATGGCGATCGTCCTCCGCGAGCCAAGAGCCGACTCTTGGAGGCTGTTGCGTGCAAGTCAAATCGTTTTACGCGAGCATGATCGCGAAAGGCTCAAATCGGAAGCGGCGCTTTACGAAGCCGGCGCGTCGGCGGTGATGGCGCCGCTGAGATTGTCGACGATCACCGGGCTTGAGAACCAGGTGATGGTCGGCGCGGCGGCGTAAAGCGCGTTCACCCGTTCACGCCATTCGCCGCTATAGACGCGCTCGCCGGCGGCGCGCGATTCCCACAGGTAGATTCCCCCGGCGACCGTCCCGTCGTCCGAGAGCACGTAATATTTGCGGATCAATCCCGGCAGGCCGCGATACTTGGGCGCGCTGCTCGCGAACCGTCGGCTCGCTTCCGCCAAACTGATTGGCTTGGGCAGGGCAAATTGCACGACGGCGGTCATCATGGCTTGGTCTTTCCGGCGTCAGGCCATCATCTTGGGTTGGAACGAATAGAAATCGGGTGCCGGGATGTCGGCCTGGCGCACGTAGATGTCGAGATTGCCCAGATGGTAGGCGCGATGTCCGTACATGCCCCACAGAAAGCCCATGATGGTCCAGGTCGTGTCGTCGGCGGCGAAGCGAATGGTCTTGCCGAGCTGGGTGACGGTGAAGCCGCGCAGCCGGCGCATCGTCTCGTCATGGGTGCGCATGCCTTCGCCGACCAGATCGGCGCCACGCAGCCGCGCGGTCAGCTCGGGGTCGCGCGGCAGCGAGATGAGCGCGCCATCGGCGCAGGCGTGCAGGTCGCGGACGAACTTGTGTTCGGCGACGACGGTATGGATATAGAGGCTTCTGATGGTGACTTCGGACACGCGGTCGCCGAAGCGGACATTGCCATTGTCGATCGGAATCCAGTCGAGCCGGTCCTTCGGCGTGCGTTCGATCCAGTCATTGGTCTCGTGGACGAGGCGGTCGAACAGAACGAGGAAGCGGCCGAACTCGGTCGTTTCGGACGGTTGCATCGCATTCTCCTTTTCGGTCATGCAGAATATCGGTCACGAAGGGTGTTCGGGCGCCTTGGCATCATGGCGCCGCCGGCGCAGGGGCGCCCTCGGCCTCGATCGGCAGGCCCGCCACGCGCCACTCGGCGACGCCATCTTCCAGGCGCTGCGCGCGATAGCCGCGCTGGCGCAGCAAGGTCACGGCCTTGTTCGCCATCATGCAGAACGGTCCGCGGCAATAGGCCACGATCGCCTTGTCGCGCGGCAGGCTGGCGAGCTGGCGCTCGAGTTCCGCCAACGGGATCGAGCGCGCGCAGGGCAGGTGGCCGCTGTGGAATTCCGCTTGCGGGCGCAGGTCGACGACAATGATCTCGCCCTGTCGCGCCAGCTCGAGCAGGTCCTCGCGGCGGATCGGGCGCAAATGTTCCGGCTCGGTGACGAACTCGCGCAACGCCGCCTGCAGTTCGACGAGGCGCTCCTCGGCGAGCGCGCGCGCATGCACCCAGAAGGCGGAGACCGCCGGGTCGGCGAGGCGGTGATAGACATACTTGCCGTCCTTGCGCGTTGCCACCAGCCGCGCCGCCTTGAGCACCTTGAGATGCGCGCTGGCGAGCTTGACGCTGATCTCGGCATCCCGCGCCAGCCGCTCCACCGTCTTTTCGCTCTGACCGAGGAGGTCGAGAAATTCCAGCCGTTTAGGGCTAGCAATCACCTTGCCGATGCGCGCCACCTGCTCAAAGAGCGCGTTTCTGATTTCGCGATTGGATGGCATCGATCTAATATTCTAACGTTTATTAGATTATGTCAAGTAGCGGATAATGGATTGTTGGTGCGGGGGAGTTTTCCGCCAAGCGAGGAAGACGATGCGAGTCCTCGTGGGGCTGCGGCTGAATTCGTTCACGCGTCGCGGCAAGAATTCGCGGCGGCGGGCGGCGCCGTGGAGCATGCGCTCAATGCACCGATCTGGCTAAGCGATCTGCACATGGACGAGGACATGGCGGCATGCTACGTTCTGTTTTTGTTCTAGGGCAGTACATGGCACGCACGACCGCGATCGAATGGACGGATGCAACTTGGAATCCTGTAACAGGTTGCACGAAAATTAGTGCGGGCTGCGATTTTTGCTACGCCGAACGATTTTCAGAACGGTTCCGGGGGGTGCACGGCCATCCTTTCGAGCACGGTTTCGATTTGCGGCTTCGTCCCGAGCGACTCAAGCAACCACTTCACTGGCGCGAGCCAAGGATGATTTTCGTCAATTCCATGAGCGACCTCTTTCACAAACGAGTGCCGTTTGACTATGTCGATCGCCTTTTTGAAACGATGGAGCAAGCGCACTGGCACCAATTTCAGGTCTTGACCAAACGCAGTTCGCGGCTGCGCGACTACGTTAACGCCAGATACCCAGAGGCTTCTGCGCCAAGCCATATCTGGCTTGGTATTTCGGCTGAGGACGGTACGAAAAAGTCGCGTATTCGACACCTCCGACAAGCCAACGCTGGCATTCGTTTTCTGTCGATTGAGCCGCTGATAGGGCCGATGGGGCAAATCGACCTTGATGGCATTCACTGGGTCATCGTTGGTGGAGAAAGTGGTCCCAAGGCCCGGTCAATGCAGCCGGAATGGGCGCGAGAAATTCGCGATCAGTGCAAGGCAGCAAATGTGCCGTTCTTTTTTAAGCAATGGGGCGGACTCCGACCGAAATCGGGTGGCCGGGATTTGGATGGGCGCGAGTGGAGCGAATGGCCAAAGCTGCAAAGGCATCGCCGGGCTCGCCGCAAGCAGGAAACTCAGGATGGCGGCGCCGCGAGAGATCATCTGGCAGCTTGAGCCACACTCACGGGCCAAGCACGAGATTCTGAGGCGATATCTTCAAGCCTGGATGGTGATTCTCAGCCAAGGCCGATTTCCAGAAATTCTTTATATCGACGGCTTCGCAGGACCCGGAGAATATTCGGGCGGAGAAATTGGATCGCCAATTATCGCGCTGGATATTGCGCTGGGCTATCGGCCCCCACTGGAAACAGTGATCCACTTTCTTTTCGTCGAGAAAGAGGCCGAGCGGGCCGCCCACTTGCGCGAGTTAGTTGCACGAAGGACTCTTCCGTCAAATTTCAGGGTGATCGTCGAAGGCGGAATTACCTTCGAAGACGCGTTTGAGAGGCGTCATTCGGAATATGTGCGGCAAGGTCGTTTGATGCCGACCTTTGCGTTCATCGATCCCTTCGGTTGGACAGGGGCACCATTTAGCCTAGTGAGGAAAATTCTTGAACAGAAAAGCTGCGAGGTTTTCGTCAACTTTATGTACGAGGAGATCAATCGCTTCATTGGTCATCGGGATCAGGTCGAGAACTTTGAAAATTTCTTCGGAACCAACACCTGGAAATCCTGCGTTGACTTGATCGATCGGCGGCACCGAAACAGATGCCTTCATGATCTCTGTCTCGGGCAGTTAAATAATGTGGCGCGCTACGTTCGATCATTCGAAATGTCGAATTCGCACGACGTGACGGACTATTTCCTTTTCTACGCCACCAATGAATTGCTCGGTTTGAAAAAAATGAAGGAAGCGATGTGGAGGGTTGATGAAAGCGGGGAGTTTCGATTCTCGGATGCCACTGACCCCCATCAGCTTGTGCTGTTTGAAAAAACGCCAAACCTTCCAACTCTTCAGGCGCACATATTGGCTAATTGTTCAGGTCGCAATATCGATGTAGGCGAAATCGAATCCTTCGTGCTCGTCCAAACGGCCTTTCGGGAAAGCCATTACAAGGGCATATTGAAAGACTTGGAAAACAAGGGCCGGTTGAGGATTGTTCACGGCGCTGCCGGCCGTCGGATTGGCACATTTGGCGATGCCAAATTGATCGTGCGCATTGACTAGCGGACTGCAAATTGGTCCGGCCTAGACGCAGGTCGCTGTCGCCGAAATCTGCGTGCTGTTAGGCGACGCTTTGGGATTCGGAGCCCCACAGGCCGCCGTGGCTGATGCGGTGCATAACGCTGGCGCCCGCTTACGACCGTGGATCGCGATTCAACCGGGTGCTGACCCTATCCTCGCATTGCGCGCGCAACCAAGGTCAACGCGCGGCCGCGCGGGCGAGGGGCAGCAGGCCAGCGACGATCTTGCCGCCGACAAGCACAACCCGATCGAGTGGCCCGCTCGAAATCAAGTCGGCGACATCGTCAGCCTCGGCGATCAATAGATCGGCGCGGGCGCCGACCTGCAGTCCGTAATGTTCCAAGCCCATGAGTTTGGCCGGAACCGAGCTGATCATGTCAAAGGTGCGGCCGAAATCGCCTGCGCCAAGATGCGCCGCCAGCATGGTCCAGCGCGCGATTTCGAGGAGGTCGCCGCTGCCGGTCGGGACGAACGGATCCTGGATATTGTCGCTCGCCGCCGCAACAGCGACGCCAGCCGTCATCAATTCCTTAACCCGCGTCAGGCCGCGCGGCGTCAGGCGGCTTGCGTCGCGGCCAAGCAAATAAAGGTTGGCGGCCGGCAGCGTCACGACGCCAATTCCGGCATCAGCGAGGGCCTGCGCAACGCTTTGCACGTCGCTCTGCGCCAGCGCGGCGAGCGCCGAGCAATGACCCGCGACCACGCGCCCCTGCATGCCGCGCTGGCGCGTCAGCGCGATCGCCTCGCGAAACCGATGGCGCGCACCGTCCAGGTGCTCGTCGAGATGCAGATCGACGGGAACCGCGAACCGCTCCGCCAAATCGAACAGGAATTTGAGGAATTCGTCGGGGTTTTCGGCGTGCGCCGGCGCGCCGCCGACCGCGTCGGCGCCGAGCGCGATCGCGTCGTTGATCCAACTGGCGGTCGATGGATCCAGGCCTGGCGCCTCCGCCGGCATCATGGGAACGATTTGCAAGGTCAGGCGGTCCGCGAGCCGTTCGCGCAGTTCAAACAGGGCTTGCAAGCCACGTAGCCCGCTATTTCGCCCGACATTGACGTGCGTGCGAATTGCCGTCGTTCCGCGCGCCAGGCAGGCGTTGGCGGTCGCTTCGGCGCGCGCCAGGAGATCGCCGCGACTGTCGCTGCCGGAAAATCGGTCGTAGGCGGCGATCGCGCCGGTGAGGCTCGCGTCCGACGAGGCGATCAGACCCCGCGTGCGCGTCTTGTCGAGATGCTGGTGCATGTCGACGAGACCGGGGACGACCAGGCGCCCGCGCAGATCCGCGCACGCGACCCCCGCCTGAGGCGCGATCGCGGGGCCGATCTGCACGATCCGGCCGGCCGGCCCGATCGCGATGTCACAAGTCTCGATACGCGCCGTGTCAGTTCGCAGCACGCTGCCGCCGCGCAAGACGAGGGATGGCCGATCGGGAGGGGTAGGGTTTGCCATGTGCGCACAAATGTACCCTGTGTCGGCGTTTCGCCGCGGACAATTCTTGTTTCATGCAAGCGCGATCAACAAGGCCAATTGCCGAGGCATGCGTCGCTAACGCGCGCGGGCGCGATTGGAGCATCGCGCGTAGAGTATCGCGCGTAAGGTATCGCGCCAAGAAAGCGCGAAAAGGCTCCTCGGTGCCGCCATGCGTGAAGGCTCGGAAAATCGATCACGTTTATACGCTTGCATCATCGTGCGCGATCATGGTCTCGTGCGCCGCGACGATTGTCGTTCAAGGCGCAGGCGCGCCCGTCATTCCAACGGCTGCATTTTGCCATTGCGTCAAACAGGGAGAGCCGGATGCGAAACGGTTCGCACCCCCCGCGCAGTCTGGCGGACGGTTTCGACCTTCGCGCGCTTCCCGCCGACTTTCACGAAGACCCCTTCCCCTATTACGCGGCGCTGCGGCTCCATGCCCCGGTCAAATGCCTGCCCGACGGGAGTTATTTCCTGACGCGGTTCAAGGATTGCGAGGCCGTCTACAAGGACACGGGACACGCTCGTCTACGAGCACCATACGACGAGCCTGGTCTTCAACGATCCCCCGCTGCACACGCGCGTGCGCAAGCTCATCCTTGGCGCGCTGGTTCCACGGGCGATCAATGAATTGGAACCCGGCCTCGTCAATCTCGTTCGGCGCCTTCTCGAGGGGATGGCGGAAAAACAGGCGCGCGGAGAGACCGTCGATCTCATCGCCGATCTTGCCTCCGCGATCCCGGTCGAGATCATTGGCAATCTCCTCAACGTGCCGCATGCCGATCGCGGCCCGCTGCGCGGCTGGTCGCTCAAGATCCTGGGCGCGTTGGAGCCCGCGATCTCGGCCGCGCAATTGTCGGCCGCGGATATCGCGGTCCGCGAATTTCTCGATTTTCTTGAAATGCTCGTGGCCGAGCGCAAGAGGCGCCCCGGCGATCCGCAGGCCGACGTCCTCACGCGTCTCATTCAAGGCGAAGTCGACGGCGAACGCCTGAGCCACAAGGAATTACTGCAAAATTGCATTTTCATCCTCAATGCCGGGCACGAAACGACGACGAACCTGATCGGCAACTGCCTCGTCACGCTTGCCCGCTGGCCCGGCGAGAGGGAGAAAATCATCGCCAATCCCTCGCTCGCCCGATCAGCAATCGAGGAGGTGCTGCGATTTGAGAGCTCGAACCAGCTCGGCAACCGCATCGCCACGGCGGATACCGAGATCGGTGGAATAGCCATGCCGAAAGGCACGCAATTTACCTTATGTATCGGAGCGGCGAACCGCGATCCGGATGTGTTCGCCGATCCACATGTGTTTCGGATCGATCGGTCTCCGAACCGGCATCTGGCCTTCGCCACCGGCATCCACCAGTGCGCCGGCATGCATCTCGCGCGCCTTGAAGGCCGTGTCGTAACCGCGCGCCTCGGCGTCGCGCACGCGTCGCCTTGACGGCCTGCCGCCGCAGGAATTTGAATTGCTCACTGTGGTCGCAAGGATCGGCGTGACGTTGCTGGTGCGCAGGACAAAATATTTCCGCGAACCCTTGGCGCGTTGAAATTGCCATCCAGCCGCAGGCGACCCCAAAAGCCGCCCCTTGGCGAGCGCACGTTCGCTTGCATCTGTGCGCTGCGGAAATTCGCTGCCAGCTCGCTGCAATTCTTGCTGCCGATCGCGCCCCTGCGCAGCGTCCATGTTTATCGAACTGTCTTGCAAGGGACGCTACGCCGTCACATGGCAGGCCTCGCGCACGATCGCGTGGAGAATGCAATCTTATGTCGGAGTTCGAGCGGCGCGCATGACGACGACGAAGGCGCCGAGGAGAGCAAGGATCCAAAAAGTCAGAGCCGCGCCGAGAGCACCGATAATGCCGCGTCGCGATGACGCAGAATAGCCTTGCATCCGCGGGCGGCGGCCGCATCCTCGTCCAGCGTCTTCGCGGCGCCCACTCCCAACCGCCGATGAACCACTTAATTCACTTGCCGGGATCGGAGCGGCGCCGCCGGCACGCGATGACCGTGGCCGATATTCCCCACCTAAGCGTGGCTGACAGATCGACGGGCAGCTCAATCAAAGGGCTGACGCGACGGCCGCACGCTTGCCTCGCCGCTGCAAGGTTCGGAGCCCGCGCAATCGTGCGGTGCGGTCGTGCCCTGCACGTTGCCGCCATTCTTGCGGCCCGGATATCGCATGCCTCGTGGCACAAGGTGGGCAGCGCTGGCCCGCGGTTCTCAAGATCGAGCGGGCAACCCGCCCGCGGCATTTCACCGCAATCGAGTGGGTCGATGCGTGGGACACGTGAGGGGTGAAGAGTGGGACTCAGTCGTTGGCATTTGAGTCGACAGATCGTGTGAATTTTGGCGTTCCGCTTGCCCCGGCCAAAGCGCTTGATTAAGCTTCACGCATGTTAGACGCTTCCAACTGCTTATTGAGCTGGAATGGTCTTGCTGGGATGGCGCACAAACCTGCCAACGTGACGGGAGAGGCTAATCTCGGGCGCGGAAATATTTCAATTGAGCGGGTATCGAAAATTTACGAACCATTCGGTGCCCGTGTGTCCGCCGTCGATAACTGTTCTCTAAGCATCGACGCGGGTCAGTTCGTGGCGATTGTCGGGCCTTCGGGCTGTGGGAAGACCACGCTGTTAAACGCCATCGCGGGGTTCGACACGATCACGTCGGGAGCAATCCTACTCGACGGTGAGGTCATTTCCGCGCAAAGAAAGCAAATTCGCCCTGGTCCAGATCGGGTAGTCGTTTTTCAAAACGGCGCGCTATTTCCCTGGAAGACGATGATGGCGAACATCGTTTACGGCCCGATAAAACAGAAGAAGATGGCGCGGCGCGAGGCGGAGAAGATTGCGATCGCGCTGCTGAAGAAGGTCGGGCTCGAAGGCATACAGGACAAGTATCCCGGCGAAGTCTCGTCGGGCATGCAGCGCAGGGTCGAGATCTTGCGTGCCCTCATCAACCAGCCAACCGTCATGTTGCTTGACGAGCCCTTCAGGGCTCTCGACGCGGTGGCGAAGAGCGTCATGCACAGGTTCCTGCTCGACCTCTTCGATGATAGTCCGCGCACTACAATCTTCATCACCCACGACCTGGAGGAGGCAATTTTTCTTGCCGACAAGGTTATCGTGATGACGACGAGGCCCGCGCGCGTGAAGGTCGTGCATGAAATCGAGCTACCTCGTCCGCGGACGAGGGCGATCATTGGATCTGAGCATTTCATGAGGACAAAAAGGAGCCTGCTCGACGTTGTGCATGAGGAGGCACTCAAGGCGTTTCAGTCGGGCGAAAGGGAAATGGCATAAATGAGCGTGAACGCGCTGAAGTTGAGGGGATCAAACGTCGGAGGCAAAATCTCGTCCTACGTCCGCGGCGCGTTGAGCGTGAAGACGCTGGAGGGAATTGTTAGCCTGGTCGCATTCGTGGCGCTGTGGCAGGCGGCCGTCTCCTTGCGGATCCCCTACATTTCCAACCTTCCATTTCCGGGCCAAGTTTGGAATAGCCTCGGCGAAGCGGCTGGAACTTCCGGATACTGGCTTAGCTGGGTCGCGAGCCTTAAGCGAATTCTGATTAGTTTCATTATTGCGCAAGTGGTCGGGGTTCCGCTGGGGCTGTTCATGGGCATGAGCAAGCCCTTCAGGCAGCTCATATTTCCGGTCTTCGAGATCGTGCGCCCGATACCGCCGATTGCATGGATTCCACTCGCCATCCTTTTCTGGCCAACCGAGGAATTGTCGATCTATGCCCTTACCTTCATCGGTCCGTTTTTCGTGATCGTGCTCAACGTGATGCAAGGTGTCGCGAGTATCGACCAGTCGTTCAAGAGAGCGGCACTTTCGCTTGGGGCAAAACCGTCCGACATTTTCTGGAAGATCATGCTGCCTGGCGCGTTGCCGTCGATCTTGACGGGGATGACAGTCGGAATTGGTGTCGCATGGAATGTCCTCATTGCGGCTGAGATGATCGCCGGTCGCAATGGACTCGGCAGAATGACTTGGGAGGCCTATACCAACGGCAATATCCCCCTGATCATCGTCGGTATGATTAGCATCGGCGTCGCCGGCTACCTCTGCAGCAGCCTCGTGCGGCTAATTGGCGAAAACTGCATGCCTTGGCAAAGGAGGTTTTGAAGCCATGGCTGAAATCGCTCCTTTGCTGCGCGCCAGCGACGGGGGCGCAGGTCAAGATCCATTGTTGTGCGTGGCAGGAGTTTCGAAGAGCTTCCGCGAGGGCGATGAGCACCAAGCCTGTCTGGACAATTGCTCGTTCGACATAGCCCGCGGCGAATTGAGCATAATTATCGGCCCCT
Source organism: Pseudomonadota bacterium (assembly GCA_016195095.1). Classification (GTDB taxonomy): domain Bacteria; phylum Pseudomonadota; class Alphaproteobacteria; order Rhizobiales; family Xanthobacteraceae; genus JACQAE01. The sequence goes on along the minus strand of JACQAE010000202.1, from coordinate 2,965 downwards.
CCGGCTGCGGCAAGACGACACTCATCAATTTGATCGCTGGATACGAATTGCCCGACAGCGGCTCCATTACGCTGGACGGCGCGCCGGTCAGTGCGCCGAGTTTCGATCGGTTGGTGGTGTTTCAGGAAACGACGCTGTTTCCCTGGATGACCGTCTACGCAAACGTGGTCTTCGGCTGCAAGGTTAAGGGCGTGCCGCAACAGGAGATGCAGGAGAAGGCGAAACACATTTTGTCCAAGGTGGGGCTTTATGAGTTCAGGGACAAGTATCCTTCGCAGCTTTCGGGTGGAATGCAGCGTCGGACGGAGCTGGCACGCGCGCTCATAAACGATCCCAAGCTCATGATCCTGGATGAGCCGTTCAGGGGGCTCGACGCCATGACCAAGGAGCTGATGCAGGAATTCTATCTCACGCTTTTCGAGGAGACCGGCCTGACGACGCTGTTCGTGACGCACGAGCTTGAAGAGGCCATTTTCATGGCCGACAATCTGGTGCTGCTGACCCACAAGCCCGCGCGCGTTAAAGAAATACTCAAGATAGATCTACCGAGGCCAAGACATTTCAGCATGATGGCCAGCAAGAAGTATTTCGATCTGCATGGGTACGCGATGGGGTTGCTTGTCGAGGAGGCGAAGCGCGCGTTCGAAGATGGTAACGCGATCGCATTCGACGCCGTATCCAGCCTTGAGTGAACGCGCGCCGCGGAGCAGGGGGCGAGCACAGTAAACGAAAAGCCGTTGCGCCGGCCTACCGACGAGCGTTCCTCTCGCCTGCGCGGTTTCGCTTCCGCGCGGCCTGCCGGGCCGGCCGGGTTCAGGTGATCGGAATGTAGGCGTAGCCGCGATTTTGCAACGCCACCGAATTTACAAACACGTTGCGTTCGATGGTGACGCAATCGATGATGTTGTCCACCGCGATGGCGCAGCGTTCCATGGCAATACCGCAGACCTCGATGCGCCCGCCAAGCGCGGCAAAACGCTGCATCAGCTCATGGGCCGCGGAAAAATCAGGTGTCTCCGGCTCGGTGAACTTCGTGCCGGAAAGCGTGCGCGCCGCGAATTGTGTCGCGTGAGCGTGCAGGAGGACGACGAAATCCGTCGCGATATCTTGCTGTCGGAATTGCTCGACCGCGTCGATCGCGAGGCCTAGGCGATCGTGGAAACGTCGCGCATCACCGGTGGTGAAATCCCACACCGCCTGCGCGCGGCTAACGCCAACGCAGTCCTGGATGACGGCACCCGACTGTCTTTCCGACAGCATGACGATCTTGGCTCCCTCCTCGCTGATCACGCCGAGTTGGAGCCACAACACCTTGGCTTTGATCTGAATCGACTGGCGCGCGATTTCCGGCGCCTCCGCGGAAGGGCGAAAGACATCGACGATATCGACCGGCTGGTCAATTTCGTCAACGCGACCATAGACGCGCTCGCCAAGAATGGACTTTCCGGCGTGGCTTGGGTTGACGGGGATGATCTTATATCCATTGGCGGCAAGATAGATCGCCGCAAATGCGCTGGGATGATACGGGTTCGCCGATAGGCCGACCATCGCAAGACTGCGGCAGTTGGTCAGAATACGAAGCCGGTCGTATGCCGTGCCGCCAAACTGAGTGCGATCCCCTACAGCCATTCTTCTTGCCCCTATCTCTGGTACGGCGCGCCGAACGCCTTGCTGAGCAGACTGTGGCCGCTCGGCTCCTGTTCATCCGCAAGGGCCACTGCTAGCATCTCCTTGATCGGAGCGGCCTGCTGGGATTTTTCAAGCGCTTGGCCCAGGTCCCACAGCAGATCTTCGATGTCCTCGATACCGATCGATACCCGGATCATATCCGGGCCAATGCCGCAGGCAGCGAGTTCCTCATCCGTCAGTTGCTGGTGCGTGGTCGTCGCTGGGTGAATGATGAGACTCTTGCAGTCGCCCACATTGGCGAGATGCGAGAAGAGCTGCACATTCTCGATGAGCTTCTTGCCCGCCTCGCGCCCACCCTTGATGCCGAAGGTGAATATCGCCCCTGGTCCTCCCGGGAGATATTTTTGGCAAAGCTTGTAGTACGGGCTGTCGGAAAACCCGGGATAATTCACCCAGGTAACGGCCTTATGTGCCTTGAGGAATTCAGCCACCTTGCGCGCGTTGGCGACGTGGCGCTCCATCCGGACGTGAAGCGTTTCAAGGCCCTGAAGCAGCAGGAAGGCGTTGAAAGGGCTTTGGCAAGGACCGTAGTCCCTGAGCATTTCGCCGCGTGCCTTCAACAGCCAGCCGAAGTCGCCAAAATACTCGAAGAACCGCAAATTATGATAGCCCTTGGACGGTTCCGTCATGCCCGGGAACTTACCGTTGTTCCATGGAAAACGACCGGCGTCGACGATTACGCCGCCCATGGTCGTGCCGTGGCCGCAGATGAATTTGGTGGCCGAATGCAAGACGATATCCGCACCCCAATCGATTGGCCGGCAGCAATATGGACTGGCGAAGGTGTTGTCGACGACGAGCGGAATTCCATTCTCGTGGGCGATTGCGCTTACCGCTTCGATATCCAATACGTCGATCTTCGGGTTTCCAAGTGTTTCGGCGAAAATGCACTTTGTGTTGGGGGTGATCGCGCGTTGAATGGCGTCGTGGTTACTGATGTTCACGAAGACGGGATTTATGCCGACCTTGCGAAAGGTGACGTCGAACTGATTGACGGTGCCGCCATAAAGAGTGGTGGATGCGATGAACTCGTCGCCGGCGGACATGAGCGAAAAGAGTGCAATGTGCTGGGCGGCCTGTCCGGATGACGTCGCGACAGCCCCAATGCCGTTCTCAAGGGCGGCGACACGCTCCTCGAACACCGCGACCGTGGGGTTCATGATGCGCGAATAGACGTTGCCAAAGCGCTGGAGGGCGAAAAGATTGGCCGCCTGATCCGAATCTTCGAAGATATAAGCGCTCGTTTGATAAATTGGCACCGCCCGCGAGCCGGTCA
>JACQAE010000201.1 GCA_016195095.1 Pseudomonadota bacterium | reverse complement strand
GCAGCGCTTCGTTGAGATCGGCCAGCGCGCGATCCGGTTGGCTGGAATTGGCAAGAGCAATCGCCCGGTTGAAGTAAGCCAGTGCGTAACTTGGATTGAGGCGGAGTGCCTCGTCGTAATTGCCAATGGCTTTTTCGCGCTCGCCCATGTCGGCGAAGGCGTTTCCGCGGCCGACCAATGCCATGGCATTGGTTGGGTCGGCGCGGATTGCCGCGTCGTAATCGGCGAGCGCGCGTACCTGGTCGTGCCGATCAAGGTGGGCAGCAGCCCGGTTGGCGTAGGCACGCGAATAATTAGGGTCAAGACGCAACGCCTCGTCAAAATCCGATATGGCGCGATCAATGTCGCCCTTCTCGCGGTAGGCGATGCCGCGATTATTTCGAATGATGGCGAGATTGCGCGCGGTGTAGCGTTCGCCGCGCATAAGCACGGTACATGCGGCGACCTGCTCGTCGGGGCTACTGCTGATGCCCCCAGTGCAGACCTTCTCGTCATGGCTGGATTGCGCGACCGCCACCGCGGCGCTTGCGGCAAGCGCCAGGACTGCCGTCAATAGCCTGGCCGTCGTCATGAGAATGGTCGCCGCGCCATCTTAACATCCAAGAATCGTGCCTAGACGCAATTTACCTCCACATCTTGCTGGCATTCAATGTACAGTTCCGGGAGCGGGGCGCGCGCCTGATTGTCCATCGGTCGCGTCGAGGAATCCCGCTCTTTTCAGGCGCAAAGCGCCGTGCTATCGGCACTCGCCAACTCCGCTTTTGGGGCCCGAGTCGCATTCGGCCGGCTGGCCGGATCGCCGGGTATTATTTACTGACCGGCCGCCGCGGCGGCTTCTGGAGGTTGGCAATGAACGCGTCCACCGATGGTCGTTTGCGCGATGCCTATACGTTCGACGACGTGTTGCTCAAGCCTTGCCTATCCGACGTCATGCCGTCGGACGTCGATATTCGCACCCGCGTAACGGCCACGATCGCGCTAAATTTGCCCATCATCGCCTCGGCCATGGATACAGTCACCGAGGCGGCGATGGCCATTGCCATGGCGCAAGCCGGCGGCATCGGCGTCATTCATCGCAATTTGGAGCCGGGCCAGCAGGCGGCGCAGGTACGCCAGGTCAAGAAATTCGAATCCGGCATGGTCGTCAACCCGCTGACCATCAATCCGGACGCCACCCTGGCCGATGCATTGGCTCTCATGACCGAGCACCGCATTTCGGGCGTCCCGGTTGTCGAAGGCGCCACCGCCGGTGCCCCCGGGCGGCTTGTCGGTATTCTGACGAATAGGGACGTGCGGTTTGCGACGGACCGCCGCCAGCGCGTATCGGAACTGATGACTAGCGAGCGGCTGGTGACCGTCCGCGAGGGGGTGAGCCAGGATGAGGCCAAGCGCCTCCTGCATCAGCGCCGGATCGAAAAACTGCTGGTGGTGGATGATCAATACCGCTGCGTCGGACTCATCACCGTCAAGGATATCGAAAAGGCGGTCGCCAACCCCAATGCCTGCAAGGATGGGCAAGGCCGATTGCGCGTTGCCGCTGCGACGACCGTCGGGGCGCCCGGCTTTGCGCGTACGGAGCAACTTATCGAGGCGGGTGTCGATATCGTCGTCGTCGATACCGCGCATGGACATTCAACGCGCGTGTTGGAGGCGATCACACGGATCAAACGCCTCTCGAACGCCGTCGCCGTGATCGCGGGCAATGTTGCGACCGAAGACGGCGCCAAGGCGCTGATCGATGCCGGCGCCGATGCGATCAAGATTGGGATCGGCCCCGGATCGATTTGCACGACACGCGTGGTGGCAGGCGTCGGCGTTCCGCAATTGACCGCGATTCTGGACGCCGTCGAGGCCGCCAAGAAAACTGGCACCCCGGTCATCGCCGATGGCGGCATCAAGTATTCGGGCGACCTTGCCAAGGCGCTCGCCGCGGGCGCCGATTGCGCGATGATCGGCTCCTTGCTGGCGGGCACCGACGAAACGCCAGGAGAAGTGTTTCTGTACCAGGGGCGCTCCTACAAGACCTATCGTGGTATGGGCTCCGTTGGCGCCATGGCACGCGGTTCCGCTGACCGCTATTTCCAACAAGACATCAAGGATCACCTCAAACTGGTCCCGGAGGGAATAGAGGGACAGGTGCCCTATAAAGGCGCCGTCGCCACGGTATTGCACCAACTTGCCGGCGGATTGCGCGCCGCCATGGGTTATGTCGGCGCGCACAACTTAGCGGAATTCCACAGCAAAGCTGAATTTCTGCGCATTTCAAATGCGGGCCTGCGCGAAAGCCACGTACACGACGTGGCGATCACGCGAGAAAGCCCGAATTATCCCGGCCGCGTCTAGGATGCAATGGCTCCAGATGGAACCCGGTTCGTTTAAAAATATCACGCTCGAACAAAAGGTTAGAGCCGTCGCATGATTTAGCTTGAAACGATAAGGCTCTGGAGCGCTTTGCGCTTCAACTAAATCGGAAAACGCTCGATAATCTTTCAGCTTGTCGCATTTTCTGCGGCGAACCGGTTCCCAATTCGCCGAAAAATGCTCAAGCAGTCTGCCGAAAGACAGAACGACGTTCACGCTCCGATTCCAGTTCTTTCTTGCATGGATTCAGTGACGTCGACGGCAAAAACGAGTTTTTCAGCTGAGTGGTAGGTATCGCGGCGTCGAAAATCGTGCCGATTCAACCGCCAAAACGACTGGGTTCCGTCGTTTGGGAGGGATCCTGGCGGCGTGATTTGGCGCCGCGCGCGAATGCGTCGGCAGCCGCAAGGCCATGGGATCAGGCCGACTTCGTCGATAAATTGTTGCGGAGGGCGACGCTGGCGCTTGCGTAACGTCAGCGCCGGCCAAGATCACGTGGTTAGGGATTATTCAACGACTATTGGCCCATTATCCACTGTTGGGAATTCCGCTTGCGGCACTGATAAGCCGCCGGACAAGGATGTTGCCAGCCTGCGCAGGAGACCCACGTGAGTTTGTCGCATAATGCCGCCGCACCGGCTGCAGCGCGGCCGCAGCATGCCTCCCCGGCGCCGGCCGTCCAAAGCCCAGATGGCACGGCGAGCGACGATTCACTCGTTCAATCCTGGAAGGGGGACGCGATTGCCGACCTCTTGGGCGCCGCCGAACTGGGCCACCTTTATCGTCGCTGGATGATGCAGGCGGAAACCCAACTGCCGCGTTTGAACGAATTCCTCGGACAAGACTCACAAAAAATGCTCAACGGCGCCATGATGCTTCTGCAGGTGCCGCACGACTTTTTATTCCTGTACCAGGGCGCCGAATCGATAAAAATCATCGGACGAAATTTCACTGGCTCGTTGCATTCAGAGCAAAAGCACGCGGTGGGAGTAGCGATCCGAACAGTTTACGAAGCGGTGATCACAACGGGTCAGCCGCATTACCTGCGCTACGTCGCGAATTTTTCCGAGCAGCATTTCTGCATCGAATCCCTGGTGCTGCCGATCGCCGGCGACGAACGGCGCTCGTCCAATCTGCTGCTTGCCTATTCCGCCGCGCTTGACGACAAGATCGATGTGCTGAAGGCAATTTTTGATCACTCGCTGATCGGTATGATCGCAGCGCTTCCTAGCCGCAGTGCCAAGGGCGACGTCAGCGGTGGGCAGATCCTGATGATCAATCCACGCGCGCGCAGCATCCTGAAGTTGCCGCAATCGTTGGAAAAGGTGCGCACGGTGAACGATCTTGGCCCGTGGTTTCGCAACGGCGCGCTGTGGACGCGCACCAGCGTAATCGTTGCCGGCAGACAAACGCATTTGCACTATCGCGATCGCGGTTCCAACGCGAGTTACCGCGTCACAATTGAGCCGCTGGATCGTTTCATGCTGTTTAGCATCGTCGAAGTTCCGCTCTGATCGGCGTGGCGACGCCGATCGTATTCCGTGGTTGCTGGCCTAAGGGCACAAATGTCGATTGAAGCAATTCTAACCCCGCTTATTGTCCAAGTAGCGCTGACGTTTGCAATGCTGTTCTGGATGGGCTTCGCGCGCGTGCGTGCGATCCGCGACGGCGAAATTCGGGTCCGGGACGTTGCGCTTGGCGAGCCGTACTGGCCGCCGCGTGTGCAGCAGATTTCGAACTGCTTTCACAATCAGCTGCAGCTGCCGGTGCTGTTTTATGTCCTGGTCATCCTGGCGATCGGTGCGCGCAAGGCGGATTTTGTCTTCGTGACGATGGCATGGATGTTTGTCGTGACGCGGCTGGGACACGCGGTCATTCACACCACAACAAACAACGTGCCGCGCCGGTTTTATGCGTTCCTTTTTGGCGCGGTCATTTTGCTGTTGATGTGGGTCATTTTTGTAGCGCGCATTTTTCTCGCCCCCGTAAGCGAATGACCCCGGCGGCGCGCGTCCAGGCGGCAATCGATGTCGTTGGCGAAATCGAGGCTCGGCGCGGTCCTGCGGCGGCGGCACTCAAGGAGTGGGGGCTGGCGCACCGCTTTGCCGGCTCCGCCGATCGTGCCGCGATTTCTGGATTGGTTTATGACGCGATGCGGCGGCGGGCGTCCGCGGCATTCGTCATGGGCAGCGAGACGCCAAGGGCAATCCTACTCGGTACGCTGCGGCTTGAGCGTGGGCTGGATGCCGACGGCGTTGCGCAACTCGCCTGCGGGCTGCGCCATGGGCCGCCGCCGCTGGCTGCGGACGAAATCCAGGCTCTGCGCGAGCAGGCGCTCGATTGCGCGCCGACCTGGGTCCGAGGCGACTATCCCGAATGGCTCGACCTGCAATTTTTGAGTGTATTCGGCGATGAACGTGCGCAGGAGGGGGCTGCACTTGCCCAGCGAGCACCGCTTGACCTGCGCGCCAATGTCATCAAGAGCGATCGCGCGACCGCTGCGGCGGCACTGGCGCACCTTAACGCCGTGCCCACCCGTTGGTCGGCAAATGGGCTGCGTATCGTAAGCGCAGCCGGTGCAAAAAGTGTTGCGGTCCAATCTGAACCGGCATTCCTTAAGGGTCATGTCGAGGTACAGGACGAGGGATCCCAAATCGCGGCGCTGCTGGCGGGCGCGCAGCCAGGCGAGCAGGTGGTCGATCTATGTGCCGGCGCGGGCGGCAAGACATTGGCGCTCGCCGTTGCAATGCGCAATCGTGGCCAAATATTTGCAACCGATACCGACAAGCGACGCTTGGCGCGGATACACGAGCGAATTGAGCGGGCAGGCGTTCGCAACGCGCAGGTGCGAACCCCGCGCGGAGAAGCCGATACTTTGGCAGATATCGCCGGCCATGCCGACCTCGTGCTTGTCGATGCACCTTGCACCGGGACGGGAACGTGGCGGCGCAATGCCGACGCCAAATGGCGCGTTCGCCCTGGCGCGCTTGAACAGCGTGCCAGGGAACAGGCACAAGTGCTCGACCGCGCGGCGGGTCTCGTCAAATCCGGCGGCCGGATCGCTTATGTGACCTGCTCGGTCTTAGCGCCGGAAAATGACGGGCAGGTAGGTGCGTTCCTCAACCGGCATCCGCGGTTTACCGTCGTCGCGCGTGACCAACTTTTGGCGCCGTTCGGCGACCTGGCAACATCGTTTCGCGATGCGGTACT
>JACQAE010000037.1 GCA_016195095.1 Pseudomonadota bacterium | reverse complement strand
GATCGGCAATATCCGCAGCCAGCGCCCGGTGCAGCCGTGCCGCGCTGGTGCCCAGTTCGAGCATGTCGCCAAGCACCGCGATGCGCCGGCCACGCGCGCCGACCGGGGTCTGCGCCAACAGCGCCAGGGCGGCGCGCATCGAGGCCGGGTTGGCGTTATAGCTCTCGTCGATGAGGACCGCGCTTCCCCCCGGCGCGTCGAGCGCGATGCGCGCGCCGCGCCCCGCCGCCGGCTTAAGCTCGGCGAGCGCCAGGGCCGCCATCGCCAGATCGGCCTCGACGAGGCGCGCGGCGGCGAGGACGGCGAGCGAATTCATCACCAGGTGGCGGCCGGGCGCGCCGAGCCTATAGGCGACGCGCTCGCCCATAATATCGGCCTCGACCGTCGAGCCGTGCGCTTGCAGCGCGCAGCGTATCAGCCTGGCGTCGGCCTTGGCGTGTTCGCCAAACGACACGATGCGCGCGCCGGCGGCGGCGGCGGCGTGGCGCGCGAGCCGCGAGAAAAACCGGTTGTCGCGATTGATGAGCGCCGCGCCGCCGCCTTCGAGACCGTGGAATATTTCCGCCTTGGCGTCGGCGATGGCCGCGAGCGAGGGGAAGAACGCAAGGTGCACCGGCGCGACCGTGGTGACGATGGCCACGTGCGGGCGCACCTGGCGGCTGAGCGGCGTGATCTCGCCAGCATGGTTCATGCCGATCTCGAACACGCCGAAGCGCGCGCCGGGGTCAAGCCTTGCGAGCGAGAGCGGCACGCCCCAATGGTTGTTGAACGAAGCCGGCGACGCATGCGTCGCGCCGCTGCGCGCCAGCGCTATGCGCAGGGCCTCCTTGGTCGAGGTCTTGCCGACCGACCCGGTCACGGCGAGGATCCGCGCCGCCGAGCGCCGCCGCGCCGCCCGGCCAAGCTGCGCGAGCGCGTGCAATACGTCGGCGACGACCAGGAGCGGCGCGCCTTGCGGCATCGCGTCGCGCCGCTCGGCGGCGACGACGGCAAGGCCGGCGCCGGCCGCGAGCGCCGCCGCGACAAAGTCGTGACCGTCATGGGTGTCGCCGCGGATGGCGAAATAGGCCTCGCCCGGCCGCAAGCTGCGGCTATCGATGGAAATGCCGGTGACGCCCGCCGGCAGCGCGCCCGCGCGCGCGCCTCCCATGGCGGCGGCGAGCGCGTCGAGGCTCCACAGCATGGGATCGCTCATGGCGCGCCCTCCGCCAATGCAGCGGCGACGACGTCATGGTCGCTGAACGGCAATACGCGATCGCCGATGATTTGGCCGGTTTCGTGGCCCTTGCCCGCGATCAACAAAATATCGCCATGCTTGAGTTCGCCGATCGCCCAGCGGATGGCGGCGGCGCGATCGCCGATCTCGATGGCGCCGGGGCAGCCTCCCAGGATCGCCGCGCGGATGGCGCCGGGCACCTCGGAGCGCGGATTATCGTCGGTCACCACCACCAGTTCGGCGCGCTCGGCGGCGACGCGCCCCATCAATACGCGCTTGCCCGCGTCGCGGTCGCCGCCGGCGCCGAACACGACGATCAGCCGCCCGCCATCAAGGACAAACGGACGCAGCGCCGATATCGCCGCGTCGAGCGCTTCCGGCTTGTGCGCGTAATCGACGAAAATGCCGGCACCATGCTTGGCGCCGGCAAGGTCGAGACGGCCGGGGACGTTCTTGAGACCAGAGAGCGCGGCCACGACCGCGCTCGGCTCGCCGCCGGCGGCGATCGCAAGCCCGGCGGCGACGAGCGCGTTCGACGCCTGGAAAATTCCGGTCAACGGCAGCGCCACGTCGCGCATTCCGGCAATGGGCGGCTCGAACCGCAGCGCCTGGGCGAGCCCCGCCATGCCGATCGCGGCGCGCAGATCGCCTCCCGGCGGCAATGGCGACGCGGCGGAGGCGAGAATTTCAAGCGTTTTGAGCCCGCGCGCGCGGGCGATGGCAAGAACCTCGGCCACGCCCGGCAATGCGCGCCCCGGTTCGCCGCGCGGCAGCACGACCGTGGCGCGTGCGTCGAGCACCTCGGCGAACAGGCGCAGCTTCGCCGCCAGATAGGCCTGCATCGAGGCGTGATAGTCGAGGTGGTCGCGGCCAAGATTGGTGAACGCCGCCGCCGTGAACCTCACGCCGTCCAACCGATATTGCGCAAGACCATGCGAGGACGCCTCAAGCGCCACATGGGTCACGCCCGCGCCCGCCAATGCGTCAAGCATGCGGTGCAACGCGACCGGGTCGGGCGTCGTGAGGTTGCCATGCACCTCGCGGCCAGGCGCGACCACGCCGAGCGTGCCGACATAGGCGGCGCGCAAGCCGAGCGCCTCCCAGATCTGGCGCGTGAAATAGGCGACCGACGTCTTGCCGGCGGTGCCGGTGACGGCGACGACGGTCGCCGGCTGGCGCGGATGAAAACGCGCGGCGGCGCGGGCGAGCGCCAAGCGCACATTCGCCGCTTGCACGAACGCAATGGTCGGCGGCAGCGGCGGCGAGGGCGCACGCTCAGCCATGACCGCGACGGCGCCGGCGGCAAGCGCGCCCGCGACATGCGCGAGCCCGTCGTCGCGCGTCCCGGCCATGGCGACGAACAGCGATCCGGGTTTGAGCGTGCGGCTATCGGCGCTGATCGCGGCAATCGGCAGGGTGGCGAATCGCGGGTCGAACCGCGCCTCCTCGCCCAATAATTCGCCCAGGATCATGACCAGCTTCGCGCCCCTGACCGCCCGATTCGGCCGCCGATGCCAGGGTTTAGAGCATTTCGCGGCGCCGTGGGAACAGCCCGGCCGCGAAAAAAATGCGCGAGAGCCTTTTCGCGTCAGGCTGAATCGTGCGACGGCCCTTAGCCTTGTTCGCGCATGATCTTTGTCCCGAAAAGCGATGCCCACTTTTCGGGATCATGCGCTAGCGCGCCGCGGCAACCAGCAACCGATCGACCGCGGGCATCTCGAACCGCGGCTCGACGCCCAGCAGCGGCGCGATGCGCGCGATCACCTTGCCCGCCGTCGGCGCGGCGTTCCATCCCGAGGTGGCGAAATTATGCGTCTCGGGAAGGCCCTGCGGCTCGTCGATGAGGACCAGAAGCTGGTAGCGCGGCGCGTCGGCCGGCAATATCGCGGTGAAGGTCGTGAGCAGCCTATTCTTGGCGTAGCGGCCGTTGACGACCTTCTCCGCCGTTCCGGTCTTGCCGCCGACATAGAAGCCGCGCACCTCCGCCTTGCCTGCCGTGCCCTTCTCGGCGTTGAGCCGCATCAGGTAGCGCATCATCGCGCTCGTCTCCGGCTTGATCACGCGCACGCCAATCTTGTCCGCCTCCTGTTCGCTGCGCTTGAGAAATGTCGGCGTGATCAGGGTGCCGCCATTGACCAGCGCGCCGACCGCCATGATCGCCTGCAGCGGCGCGACCGAGAGGCCATGGCCAAACGCGATGGTCACGGTATTGAGTTCGCCCCAGCGCTTGGGCACCAGCGGCTCGGCGCTTTCCGGCAATTCGGTGCGCAGGCGGTCGAGCTGGCCGAGCTTCTTGAGAAAGGCGCGATGCGCGTCAACGCCGAGCGCCAGCGCCATGCGCGCGGTACCGATATTGGACGAATAGGTGAAGATGTCGGGAACGCTGAGGATGCGCCGCTGCGCATGATAATCGTGGATGTTGAACTTGCCGTAACGCAGCGGCACGCGCGCGTCGAAGGACGAATTGAGCGTGATCTTGCCGGAATCGAGCGCCATCGCGAAGGTGAGCGCCTTGAATGTCGAGCCGAGTTCGAACACGCCGGTGGTGAGCCGGTTGATGCGGCTCGGATCGAGCGCCTCGCGCGGATTATTGGGGTCGTAGTCGGGCAGCGACACCATGGCGACGATCTCGCCGCTGCGCACGTCCGCGACCACGCCGGCCACCGCCTTGGCCTTGTACTTGGCAAGCGCGGCGGCAAGCTCGTCGCGCAGCGCATGTTGCACGCGCAGGTCGAGGGCGAGCTCGATCGCCTTGTTGTTGCGCTCGTCCATGAAGCCGGCGCGATGCAGTTCGGCAAGTCCGCGCGTGTCGAGCCATTTCTCGATGCCGGCGATCCCCTGGTTGTCGACATTGACGTGGCCGATGACGTGCGAGACCTCGCGTCCGTTGGGAAACACGCGCTTGTTCTCGGACAGGAAGCCAATTCCCGGCAGGCCGAGCTGGTGTATCCGCGCGCGCTGGCGCGGCGTGATTTCGCGCCGCAGCCACACGAAGCGGCGCTTGGACCCGAGTCGCTCGCGCAGCTCGCCGGTGTCGAGGTCGGGGATGACGCCGGTGAGAAGTTCGATCGCCTCGTCCACGTCGATGATGCGGTGCGGCTCGGCGAACAGCGACGGAGCGCGCACGTCGGTGGCGAGGATCTCGCCGTTGCGGTCGAGAATATCGGGCCGCGAGGTGGCGACGGCGTCGCCGGTCGCGCCGCGGCGGGTGGCGTTGCCCTCCGGCGCGACCGCGTACATGACCAGGCGCGCGGCGATGATGGCGTAGACGACGGCGAAGGTCACGAGCGCCAGCCCGACGCGCGCGCGCGCCTTGCGGCCGCGCTCGACGTCGCGGCCGTAAAGCAGGCGTTGCGTGAAACGACGCCAGGTCTCCTGCGCCGGCGCCGGCGTCGCTGAATCGGGTGGCGGCTGGTCGCTCG
>JACQAE010000053.1 GCA_016195095.1 Pseudomonadota bacterium | reverse complement strand
TGGCGGTCGGCGAAACGCGGATCAGCGGGCTGCTCGAAGGGGCGGACGTGCTCAATACCGCGGCGGCGCTGCGCGCGCTTGGCGCGCTGGTGGAACGCACCGGCGCAGGTCTGTGGCGCGTGCACGGCGTTGGCGTCGCGGGCTTTGCGCCGCCCGGGCAAACGATCGATTTCGGCAATTCCGGCACCGGCTGCCGGCTGGTCATGGGGGCGGCGGCCGGGGCGCCGGTCGTCGTGGCGTTCGACGGCGACGCGTCGTTGCGACGGCGGCCGATGCGCCGCCTCATCGATCCGCTTGAACGCATGGGCGCGCGCGTCCTCGCGCATGCCGAGGACGGCCGGCTGCCGATCACACTTGAGGGTGCGCGCGACCCGCTGCCCATCGTCTACGAACCGCCCGTGGCCTCCGCGCAACTCAAGTCGGCGGTGCTGCTTGCCGGGCTCGCGGCGCCGGGCGAGACGGTGGTCATCGAAAAGGCCGCGACGCGCGATCACACCGAGCGCATGTTGGCGCATTTCGGCGCCGACCTGCGCAGCGAGGCGCATGGCGATGCCGGGCGGCGCATCACCCTGCGCGGCCAGCCGGAGCTCGTGGCCACCGCCGTCGCGGTTCCCGCCGACCCATCCTCGGCGGCATTCGCGCTCGTCGCCGCGCTCGTCGTGCCGGGGTCGGAGGTGGTGGCGGAGCGGGTGATGGTCAATCCGCTGCGCGCCGGCCTTTACACGACGCTGACGGAAATGGGCGCCGACCTGGCGGAACTCGAGCGCCGTGGCGACGGCGGTGAGGACATCGCCGACCTGCGCGCGCGCGCCTGCGCGCTGCGTGGCGTCGAGGTACCGGCGGAGCGCGCGCCGAGCATGATCGACGAATACCCCATCCTCGCCGTGGCCGCGGCGTTCGCGCATGGAACAACAGTCATGCGCGGGCTGCGCGAATTGCGGGTCAAGGAATCCGATCGCCTGCAGGCAACCGCCGACATGCTGCGCGTCAACGGCGTTGACGCCGCCATCGACGGCGACGACCTGATCGTGCACGGCCGAGGCGCCGTCCCCGGCGGCGGCCGCGTCGCCACCCACATGGATCACCGTATCGCCATGTCGGCGCTGGTCATGGGGCTCGGCAGCGAGCACGCGGTGATGGCCGACGACACCGCCTTCATCGCCACGAGCTTCCCCGGCTTCGCCGACCAGCTGCGCGCGCTCGGCGCGGACCTGTCATGATCGTCGCCCTCGACGGACCCGCCGCTTCGGGCAAGGGTACGCTCGGCAGGCGGCTGGCGGCACATTACGGCCTGGCGCATCTCGACACCGGCCTCCTCTACCGCGCGGTGGCCAAGACGCTGCTCGACGCGGGGGCGCCGCCCGACGACGCCGCGCGCGCACTTTCCGCCGCGCGCGCGCTCACGCACGCCGACCTGCGCGACGACGGCCTCAGGAGCCAAGGGGTCGGCGAAGCCGCCTCGATCGTATCCGCCATGCCCGAGGTGCGCGCCGCGCTCATGGACTTTCAACGCCAATTCGCCGCCCGGCCGGGGGGCGCGGTGCTTGACGGCCGCGACATCGGAACCGTGATCTGCCCGCACGCGCACGTGAAGATCTTCGTTACCGCCACGCCGCAGGTGCGCGCCCGCCGCCGCGCCGCCGAATTGCGCGAATCCGGCCTCAAGGTCGAGGATGCCGCCATTCTCGCCGATATCCTGCGCCGCGACGAACGCGACACGCGCCGCGCCGTCGCGCCGCTGGCGGCGGCCAAGGACGCGGTTGTTCTCGATACGACGCTGCTCGACGTGGAGGCGGTGCTTGCCGCGGCCATTGCCCTGGTGGAGGCGCGCCGGCGCTGATTGGCGCCGCCGCCTCCGCGCCGCTTGCCGCCGCGCGAGCGCGCGTTGGCCGCGGCCCGCGGCCGCAAGAAGCCTTGCCCGCGCCCGCGCATTTGGCTATATCCGCCATGGTCCGGGCACCATCGACATCCATGAGGCCGTCCGGGCGGGCCGAAAGCGCGACCGATCGCGCTTTCGTCGTTGGAGGAAAAGCCCGCTCAACGCCCTCATTTCGCAGGCTGTTCCGGCTTTAACCACCGTTCCGACCGCGCGGTCATGCGCCGGCCCGTTGCACGTTGACGGTCGCCGAAGGTTGCGGAGCCTTCGGCCCGCGCGCCCGGAACGCCATGCAACGCAATGTCGGCGTCCGCCCTGGGAGATGATATGGCCACTGCTATGAGTGCCGCTGCGCCTTCGCGCGAGGATTTCGCCAAGTTGCTCGAAGAGTCCATGGGCGAAGGCAGCCCGCAGGAGGGAACCGTCGTCAAGGGCAAGATCGTCGCCATCGAGAAGGATCTCGCCGTCATCGACGTCGGCGCCAAGACCGAGGGACGCGTGGCGCTGCGCGAATTCTCCGGGCCCGGCCGCCAGAACGAGCTCAAGGTCGGCGACGAGGTCGAGGTCTATCTCGAGCGTATCGAAAACGCGCTCGGCGAGGCGGTGCTCTCGCGCGACAAGGCGCGCCGCGAGGAAAGCTGGGGCAAGCTCGAAAAAGCGTTCCAGGGCAACGAAAAGGTCCAGGGCGTCATCTTCAACCAGGTCAAGGGCGGCTTCACCGTCGATCTCGACGGGGCGGTCGCGTTCCTGCCGCGCAGCCAGGTCGACATCCGCCCGATCCGCGACGTGACGCCGCTGATGAACGTGCCGCAGCCGTTTCAAATCCTCAAGATGGATCGCCGGCGCGGCAATATCGTGGTGTCGCGGCGCACCGTGCTCGAGGAAACGCGCGCCGAGCAGCGCCAGGAACTGGTGCAGAATCTCGAAGAGGGCCAGGTCATCGACGGCGTGGTCAAGAACATCACCGACTATGGGGCGTTCGTGGACTTGGGAGGCATCGATGGCCTCCTGCATGTGACTGACATCGCCTGGCGGCGCGTCAATCATCCG
>JACQAE010000200.1 GCA_016195095.1 Pseudomonadota bacterium | reverse complement strand
GCACATGAACGTGCGCTTCTTCGTCGCCGAGAAGGATTGCGCCGAGCCGGTCTGGTGGTTCGGCGGCGGCATGGACCTGACGCCTTATTACGCGGCGGCCGAGGATGTCGTGCACTTCCACCGCAGCTGCAAGCAGGCGCTCGACCCATACGGCGAAGCCGTCCATGCGCGCTACAAGAAATGGTGCGACGAGTATTTCTTCCTCAAGCACCGCAATGAAGCACGCGGCGTCGGCGGGATTTTTTTCGACTGGCACGATTCGGGGGATTGGGAAGCCGACTTCGCCTTCACCCAGGAGGTCGGCCGCGCGTTCCTCGACGCCTATCCCGGCATCGTTCGCCGCAATTTCACCGCGACCTGGACGGAGGCCGAGCGCGAGGAGCAGCTCGTGCGGCGCGGGCGTTACGTCGAATTCAACCTGCTCTATGACCGCGGCACCGTGTTCGGGCTCAAGACCGGCGGCAACGTGGATGCGATTCTCTCCTCCATGCCGCCGGTCGTCCTGTGGCCGTAACCGGCCTGGCGTCACCGATACAGCGCGCCGGCGATCATCAACAGGCCGCCCACGACTACGACGGCATCGAGAATCTTGGTGTGCAGGCTGAACGGCAGGCGCGCGATGATCGCTTTCGCCAGGAACGCGCCGGGGAATGAGACCGCGCCGACCAAAAGCGCGACCGCGACGTGGCGCGGTTCGAGCGCGCCGAACGAGCCGAAAACGGCGATCTTGACGAGCGAGATGGCCACCGAGACGGCGGCGTCCGTGGCAATCACGGCGGTCCCTTGCAGGCCCGCCGCCATCAGCATGGACAACAGGATGATCCCGGCGCCGCTGGTGCCGCCGACGATGCCACCCCAGCCGAACGCCGCCGCCGCAAGACCGCGCCCGCCAAGGCGCAAGCCGCGCCGCATCAATCCGCGCCGCAGCGGAATGCTCGCCACCATCATGGTCCCGATCACGATCAGCGCGCCGCGCCCGGTGAGCCGCGCATAGCCATAGGCGCCGAGCGCGCTGGTCGGCAGGGCGAGCGCGATGACCAGCAGCGCGCGCCGCCAGTCGACCGCGGCGCGGAACACGGCGACGCGACTGGTATTGGTGAACAGCGCCGAAACCGCGATGATTGGAACCACGGGCTCGGGCCCCACGATCGGCACCAATACGAGCGGGAGAAGGGCGCCGGCGCCGTAGCCGGCGACCCCGCCAATCACCGACGTGCAAATGGCAAAAGCGGCGATCAGGCCAAGTTCGAACATCGATATGTCGGCGAATAGCGTCAACGCTTGCACCCATAGGATGCCGGGGAACCGGGAGTAATCGAAAGGATGACCGCCCGCCAGGATACAGGCTAGCGCGAGCGGCGACCGCGAAATGTGGCGACCGGTCTTGCGAAAAGATCGCGCGGTGCCGCGCGTTGGAGGTTGATCCCGAAAGCTGGGGACCGGCCTTCGCAAAAGATCATGCTCGAATAACGAGCCAAGGCGCGGCGCCGGTTCGATCGCAATGAACCGGAACTGAGCGAGCCGGCGTCACCCGAATTCGGCCTCGCCCCCGGCTGCTCACCGCGGGTCGGCGCGCGCCGTTGCAAGCGCCCGCGCGGCGATGCGCGCGAGCGCGGCGTCATCGTCGGGAAACTGCGCTTCGACCCACGCCGTTTCGGCCGCCGCGAGCGCGGCGCCAAGGGCTGGCCCGCGCACGGCGCCGAGCGCGAGGAAATCGGCGGCGCGCAAGGGAAAACGCGGCGGCGTCCAGCGCTGCGCCAGCGTTGCTAGGCTCGCCCATTCGGGATCGCCCGCTTGCGCCCAAGAACGCGACCAGGACAGCAGCGCCTGGTCGGTGAATACCTGCGGCCCGAGCCGGTAGAGGATCGCGCGCGCGCGCGCTTCGCCGTGCCGCGGGTCGACGCGCCACCAGCCCTCGCCGATCGCGGCGAGGCGAGCATGCGCGGCATTGGAGAAGCGCAGCCGCTGTGCGAGGCGCGCGGCGTCCTCCGTGGTCGATACGGCCAGCGCGCCAAGCCGGCGCAGCGCGTCCGGCGCCACGCCAACAATTTCCTCGCGCGCGACAATGGCGGCAAAGGTGCCGTGCAGTGCTACCCCGCCGAGCACGTCCACGAGCAGCCCCGTCTCGGACATCACTTCCAGCGTCGCCGCCGCCCGTGAAGCCAGCATGAGCTTCATGAGTTCCGCGCTCACGCGCTCGCGCGAAAGCCGTTCGAGCCCGGCGCGCGCGCGGATGCAGGCGCGCAGGCCCTCCGTGTCCGGTGCACCATGGCCATAGGCCGCATGAAAGCGAAAGAAGCGCAGGATGCGCAGATAGTCCTCGGCGATGCGCGCGGCGGCGACGCCGATGAAACGCACCCGCCGCCGTTCGAGATCGGCGATGCCGCCGACGTAATCGTGCACCGTCCCGTCAGCCGACATCGACAGCGCGTTGATGGTGAAATCGCGCCGTTCGGCGTCGCGCCGCCAATCGCGCCCGAATTCGACCCGTGCCTGGCGCCCGAACGTCTCGACATCCTCGCGCAGCGTCGTGACCTCGAACGGCTGGCCGTCGATGACGACGGTCACGGTGCCATGCGCTATTCCCGTCGGCACCGGCTTGAACCCCGCCGCCGTCGCACGGCGCATGACGTCCTGCGGCGGCGCCGTCGTCGCGATGTCGATGTCGCCAGGCGGCGCGCCGAGCAGCGCATTGCGCACCGCGCCGCCAACGACGCGCGCGTTTTCGCCGTCGCGATCGAGCGTCGCGAGGAGGCGCCGCAGCGGGTCGCTGGCGAGCCAGTCCGCCGCGACGCGGCGCGCCGGCTTGGTCACTGCGTCGTCCCCGGAACGAACCGGCCATTCTCCATATGCGCCGGCACATAGGTCGATCGCGGCGCCGATCCAATGAATTGGGCGAGCACGACGAAGCTTGCGACCACCATCGCGAGCGCGGCCAGGGTCAGCCATGCCAGCGCCGACAACGACGAAGATTTGGGGTCAAGCACGCCCGCCCGCGTCGCTACGAGGAATAGCGCGTAGAGGACGAAGGGCGTCGCGAACAGGGCCAATTCAGTGAAAACCGGTCGGATCATCGCTCGTAGATTCGCTCGTAGAGGTTGCGCAGGATACCGGCGGTGACACCCCAAATGTAGCGATCGCCATAAGGCATCGCATAATACGACCGTTTGACGCCCTTCCAATCGCGGCTATGGCGCTGATGGTTGGCGGGCGCCATGAGGAATTCGAGCGGCACCTCGAATACATCATCAACTTCCGCGGGGTTCGGCGCGAGGCGAAAATCAGGACCGACCCGCCCCAGCAGCGGCAGGATGCGGAAGCCGGAGAATGTCAGATAGAGGTCGAGATAGCCAATCAGTTCGACATGGCGGCGATCGAGGCCGATCTCTTCCTGCGCCTCGCGCAGCGCGGCGGCGGCCGGGCTTGCGTCGTCGCGGTCGATCTTGCCGCCGGGAAAGGCGATCTGGCCGCCGTGACTTTGCAGCGCCTGCGTGCGCCGGGTCAGGAGGACGGCGGGCGCGGCGCGGTCGATGACGGGGATCAGCACCGCGGCCGGCCGCGTGGCGGCGACGCCGGCGCTGCGCCACAGATCCGGATCGAGATCGAGATCGCCGCGCGTGGCCGGCGCGGTGAGGTCGTGCAGCGCGCCGGGAACGGCAAGTCCGAGGCGCGCGCGCGCGCGCGCGAAGAAATCCCGCGCCGTCGCCGCCGGCTCAAGCTGCGGGGGCATGGCGTCCATCTTGCGCATTCCATCGGCGGCCGCGCCACGACCGCGCCGACCGCTTGGCGACCAAAACGCAGGCCGCGCCGCGCGCACGATCCCGGACATTGACAACCCGTTCGGATAAGATCATGCCCAAATTCAGGGTATTCGGACGCCGCCCATAGCTCACGGCGAACATGCAGATAGGGCGTCAGCCCTCCGGTGCGCTTGTCGTGCTCAAACCGCAACGCATGCGCATGTCCGCAATCGACCCAATCGTCGACATTGGTGCGAAACCGCAGCACCGGCGCGTCCGCTGCCGCTGGGTCAATGCCAACATCGACGAGCATTTCGACGGCGAGAAAAGGCGCGTCTTCGACCACAAGGCCGCATTTTTCCACAGGCGTCACCAGGAAATACCGCTCGCCTTCGCGTTTGAGCACCGAGGCAAAGAGTTTCACCAGCGCCGGACGGCCGATTGGAGTATCCTGGTAGTACCACGTTCCGTCGCCTGCGATGCGCATGGCGATGTCACCGCAGTAAGGTGGATTCCATTGATGAACCGGCGGCAAAGCGCGTCCGCCCTGAGACTTGGCGGTGGCAACGATTGCGTCAAGACCGCCGCCCAAAGCCGTCTGCCCTTGCTTCGCCATGGTTAGCGCTACCTTAGAGCGCGACCGACAAAAGAGAAATCCGCTTTTATGAATGCGCGTGACCAGGCGCGTCGCGCAGGCGCCCGACCCGGGCGTTGCCGGTGACCTCCCGGCTTGGCTCTAACATTTTGATATGGCTCATGATCGCGTCGCACAACCCGCTCCACAAGGAGCCTCCGCGGAGCGCCGGCGGAGAGCGGATTGGTGGCGGCAAGCCTGCCGCAGCACTCAAACCAAGGGCGCGGCCGGGCGGCGGCCGGGCGCGCACGCCGCCAAGTTCGCGCAATCGTGATCGCACGCGGCGTGATCGCAACGACGGCAAACTGGCGTAAGCTGAGATATGACAAGCCGAATCGGTCGGAGCGGAAGCGCCTTGGCGGAACTCCGGCACCAGGATCGCTGGCGCGAAAGTTGCGTAGCATCAATCGGCGCGCGATCAGATATGGCAATCCGGGACGAGCGACAGGAGTAGCGGCATGGCAATAGCAGGCGGCGAAAGCCTCGAAACCATCGAAGACATGATCGTGCGCGCGGCGGAATCGACGGCCGTGCACGTGCGCGCCGCCAGGAGCGCCATGGGCGCGGTCATCTTTGGCCAGGACAAGGTGCTCGAACAGGCGCTGGTGACGGTCCTCTCCGGCGGCCATGCGCTGCTTGTCGGCGTTCCCGGCCTTGCCAAGACGAAGCTGGTCGAAACCATGGGCACCGTGCTTGGCCTTGACGCGCGCCGCGTCCAGTTCACCCCCGACCTGATGCCGTCGGACATTCTCGGCACCGAGGTGCTCGAGGAAAATCCCGGCGGCCGGCGCAGCTTCCGCTTCATCTCCGGACCGGTCTTCGCGCAATTGCTCATGGCGGACGAGATCAATCGCGCGAGCCCGCGAACGCAATCGGCGCTGCTGCAGGCGATGCAGGAACAGCATGTCACCGTCGCCGGCACGCGCCACGACTTGCCGCGGCCCTTCCACGTGCTCGCCACGCAAAACCCGCTTGAGCAGGAAGGCACCTATCCGCTGCCGGAAGCCCAGCTCGATCGCTTTCTCATGGAGATCGACGTCGATTATCCCGACCGCGAGGCGGAGCGGCGCATTCTGTTCGATACGACCGGCGCGGAGGAAACCAAGGCGCAGGCGGCGATGACGGCGGAGGACCTGATGGCGGCGCAGCGGCTCGTGCGCCGTATTCCTGTCGGTGAATCCGTAGTCGAGGCGATCCTCAACCTGGTGCGCTCGGCGCGTCCCGGCGCCGATGGCGCCGAGGCCAAGCTCATCGCCTGGGGTCCCGGCCCGCGCGCCAGCCAGGCCCTGATGCTCGCCGCCCGCGCCAAGGCGCTGATCGACGGCCGTTTCGCGCCCTCGGTCGAGGACGTAATCGGGCTCGCCGAACCCGTGCTCAAGCATCGCATGGCGCTGACCTTCGCCGCGCGCGCCGACGGCGAGACGATTCCCATGGTGATCGCCCGGCTCAAGGAGCGGATCGGATAACAGCGGTGGCCGCAATTCGCGCAACGCAATCGGGAGAGCCCGGCGCCATCGCGCGCGCCACCGGCGAAGCGCGATCGCTCGCCGCGAGCATGCCGCGGCTGGTGCTCGAAGCGCGGCGCGTCGCGGCGACGATCATCCATGGCCTGCATGGAAGGCGGCGCGCCGGGCCGGGGGAGAATTTCTGGCAATATCGCCGCTTCGTCTCCGGCGAGCCGGCCGCGCGCGTCGATTGGCGCCGCTCCGCGCGCGACGACCACCTCTATGTGCGCGAGCAGGAATGGGAGGCCGCGCATACCGTGTGGATCTGGCCCGACCGCTCGGCGTCGATGGACTTTGCCTCGCAGCTCGTTTGGCAAAGCAAGCTTGAACGCGCGCTCGTGGTCGCCCTGGCCCTCGCCGAGGTGCTGGTGGACGGCGGCGAGCGCATTGGCATTCCCGGCCTCATGCGCCCGACGTCGAGCCGCAACATCATCGAGAAGATGACGCAGGCCATCCTGCACGATTTGGCCGCGCGCTCGAGCCTGCCGCCGACATTCACGCCGTCCCCGCTCGCCGAAATCGTCGTCCTCTCCGACCTGTGGAGCCCGATCGGCGAGGTGCGCCGAACCATCGCCCAACTTTCCGCGACCGGCGCGCAGGGTCATGTCGTCCAGATCGTCGACCCGGCGGAAGAGACCTTTCCCTATGCCGGCCGCGTCGAGTTCGTCGAGCCCGAGGGCGCCGGCAGCATAACGGCTGGCCGCGCCGAGGCCTGGCGCGGCGATTACGAAGCGCGCATCGCGCGCCATCGCGCCGAGATCCGCCAGGAAACCGAACGGCTTAATTGGAGTTTTATCGTTCACCGCACCGACCGGCCGGCGAGCGAATTGCTGCTGCGGCTGCACGCGAGGCTCGGCGCCGGTCGCGACGGCGACAGCGGACGGCCGGCACTGGCGGCAGCGCGGAGGCCGGCATGATCCCCGGCCTTGCACTGGGTTTTGCGCAACCGCTGGTGCTGCTCGGGCTCATCAGCTTGCCGGCGCTGTGGCTCCTGCTGCGCCTCATTCCGCCGCGCCCGCGGCGGATCGATTTTCCGCCGACGCGGCTCCTCTTCGATATCGCGCCAAAGGAAGAAACGCCGGCGCGCACGCCATGGTGGCTTACGCTGCTGCGTTTGACGCTTGCCGCGCTCGCGATCTTGGCCGCGGCCGGTCCGCAATGGAACCCGCCGATCGCCACGGCGCAGCGCAGCGCCCCGCTCGCCATTCTCCTTGACGACGCCTTCACCGCCGCCGCGAGTTGGGACTTGCGCCTGCGCGCGGCGGAAGAGCTGGTGGCGCGCGCCGAGCAGGATAATCGCGGCGTCGCGGTGGTCGCGCTGTCGCAGACGCAACCGGAGATCGCCATGGAGACGCCGGGCGCCGCGCGCGTGCGCCTCAAGGCGATCCAGCCCAAGCCCTATGCGATCGAGCGCGCCGACGCGCTCGGCCCCATCGCGCGGTTTCTCGCGGCGGCGCCCGACGTCGAATTGATCTGGCTGTCGGACGGCGCCGACCTCGGAACCGCGTCGCGTTTCGTCACCGGCCTCGCCCGCCTCGTCGGCCAGCGCCGGATCACCGTCGTCGATGGCGGGCTTGCGCCGGCGCGCGCATTGACCGCCGCCGACAATGCCGCCGGCGCGCTC
>JACQAE010000207.1 GCA_016195095.1 Pseudomonadota bacterium | reverse complement strand
GGGCTTTTCCTTGGCGGTGTCTGGAATGATGATGCCGCCGGCGGTCTTATCTTCTGCGCCTATGCGCTTGACGACGACGCGGTCGTGAAGCGGACGAAACTTCATGGAATCCTCCTGCAATTTCGGTCGGGTTGAATTTTAGGTAAGACGGCTACCGGCGGGCGCCGGACGGCCGCTTAACCGCCACATAGGCTTCGGCGCATGGCCTCACAAGGGGCAGCGGGAAAAAAATTAGCACTCGACGATCAAGAGTGCCAGGAAACTGAAAATTAAGTAATCGCATATGGTTAATGGACGCATCGTCATGCATTTTTGAAATACCGGCAGGATTTTCTTGGCATCCGGCCAATCCTGCTAGCAGCCTGCGGATTGTGCTGATAAAATATTGATTTTAAACGCTTTATTCACTTATTTCGTTTGCAGTAGGCCGCTCCCATGGCAAGAATTTTGAGTCCGACAGAACGGAGGATTCGATGGCCAGTGCGGATTTTCGTCGGCAGCTTGAAGGATATGGGCTCACGACCGCGCATATCCTCTACCGGCGCCCCGACCATCCCTGGTTGCTGCAATCCTATGTGTGGCAAGCCTATGATCTGCACCCAAGCTTTCCCGAGCTCAAACGTTTTCTCGCGTTCTGGCAGGCCAAGCTGGAGGGCGCGCTGCATTCGGTGAGCGTCGCGCATTCGCGCCTCGTCGCGCCCGCGGAAATCCGTGCTATTGACGGCGTTCTCCGGTTGCATTGATCGGCGCGCGCAGGGCGGTCATTGACGGATCGACCATGCAACCGGCAAGCTGGCGGTTGCGCAGCGGAGGACCGTCATGAAAACAATCAAAGCGCGCCAGCGCCTGGCTGCGCGCGCCAAGCCAGCGCGGCGCCGGAGCGCGCGCGCCAAGCCAAGCGCGGCGCCACGGCGCAAGCGGGCCTTGGCCGGCCCAGGCGCGCGGCGGCGAACACCGCGGCGGCCACAGCAAGTGTTCGTCGTCAGCCATCATCGTGACGAGGATTTTGTCGGCGGCCTGCGCAGCTATGCGCAATACCGCGACCTTGGCATGGCCGCCGCCACCAGCGGGTTGGCGCAGGCGCACGTGATCCGCTTCCTGCCGCCGTTCAAGGCCGCTGACGTATCCGTGCTGCATTATCACGACGTTGAATTCCAGATGGTCTATGTCCTCAAGGGATGGATCAAGACCGAACTAGAAGGCCAGGGCACGCATGTCATGCGCGCGGGCAGCGCTTGGATTCAGACGCCGCGCATCCGCCACGTCGTGCTCGACTATTCGCACGATTGCGAAGTACTCGAAGTCGTGCTTCCGGCGGATTTCAAAACCGTCGAGCTGGCGTAGCCCATGGCGGCGCGCGCGCCGCTAAAAAAAATCGAGAATGAAGGGAGTCGAAGATGCCGCTCATTAGGGTGACGGACATCGCATATGGGCGCATGCGCGTGCCCGATCTGGACAGGATGGAGGAATTTCTCACGCGGTTTGGAATGGTGCGTTCCGACCGCACCGCGACCGCCTTGTATATGCGCGGAACCGACCCGGCGCACCACATTCATGTCAGCGAACTCGGCGATCCGCGTTTCATCGGCTTTGCCTACTACGCGGCCACCGAGGAGGACCTGCACCGCGTCGCCAAGGCGCCGGGGGCGTCGGCGGTCGAGGCCATCAACGAGCCTGGCGGCGGCAAGCGCGTGCGCCTGCGCGAACCGAACGGCTACCAGATCGAAGTGGTCCATGGCATCGCTAAGGTGGCGCCGCTTTCCGTGCGGCGCCAGCCGATCAATAGCGGCCCGCAGCCATTGGCGCGCGCCGGCGATCTCATGCGCCTCCCCAAGGGGCCCTCGCAAGTCAAACGCGTGGGCCACGGTGTCCTCAGTTCGCCAAAGATGCGCGAGACGGTGCAATGGTTCCGCGACACGCTCGGGTTCGTGTGTTCCGACGATGTCTATGCTGGCGCCAAGGACAACCTCATCGGATCGTTCAATCGTTGCGACCGCGGCGAGGACTATGTCGACCATCACGTCTTTTTTTGCATCGCGCACGAAAAGACCGGGCTCAACCATCTGTCCTTCGAGGTGCAGGATATCGACGACGTGGCCATGGGCCACTACCACCTGGCGCAGTTCAAGGAATATGAGCACATGTGGGGCCTGGGCCGGCATGTGCTGGGCAGCCAGGTGTACGATTACTGGTGCGACCCCTGGGGGCACGTGCACGAGCACTGGGCCGATAGCGACCGCCTGAACGTGAAAAACGGTTCCAATCTGGTGCCGGTGGAGGAGGCGCTGATCTCGCAATGGGGCGAGGCGCCGCCGCAGAAATTCATCGACCACGCGAGCCCGTGACCCGGCGGCCGAACGGCAGCGGCGCGTGCCGCTTTGGCGCGACGAAGCCCTGAGCCGCGCGTTTAGACCGCCAGCGCGGCGGCGATGTGCATCGTGCCGTCTCCGGATTGACCGCTGGTTGCGGCGACAACGCGCGAAATCTCCTCGGCCGCGACCGGGCGGCCGAAATGGAAGCCCTGCATCGTATTGACGCCTGCCGCGCGCAACAGGAGATGCTGCTCGGCGGTTTCCACGCCTTCGGCG
>JACQAE010000206.1 GCA_016195095.1 Pseudomonadota bacterium | reverse complement strand
TCGAGCCCGCCCCAGATATCGGTCATGCGCAGGATGTGTTCCTCGATGAATTTCAGCGTCGCCACCACCTTGTTGATGCGCTGACCGGTCAAGTCCTGGAAGTTGCAGGCCTCGAATATCTTGATGACGCGGTCCTGCACGTCGCTGATCATGCCCTTTTCCTGCACGGATTTGAGGCCGGCGCCAAGCGTGTTGACGAGCTGATCGATTTCCTCGGCGGCGCAAAGAATTTTGTCGGTCGCCTGCTCGGTGCCGTCGATGACCGCATCGAGCTCATGGGTCACACGCGTCATTTCCGGCCCCTCGAATCCGGTGACATGGACCGTGGCAATCTCGTGCTTGGTCTTGTTGATCGCGTCCGAAATCAGGTCGAGTTCGGCCTTGAGTTTCATCGCCTCCGCAAGCTGCTGCTTGTAGGAATCAAGGATGCGCAGGTCCATCTGCTCGCGCGGTTCCATGCAACGGCGCAGCACGCGCAGTTCGCCCATGATTTCAGCATGATGTCGCGACGTATCCACGTCCAGGTCGCCAACATGCTTAACACCCGCGCCGGCGTACCCGTTTTCGATACGGAATTTTCTGCGCTGCACCCTCACCTTGGTTACTCCATTGACTGACCGCATATCGGTTTTAGCCGCTTCGCCTTAAGACACCGTTCACAAAATCGCCCGCGCGGCGCGCGTTGGCGCGCGGCATATACTCGCGATTAACCATGCCTTGATTTGTTTACCGAAACTATACCATGAATATTGAAAGAACAAATACCAAGATATTTAGTAAAAATATCCGGTTTGTTTTTTACTAAACGCTGCGATTTGCATGTTTATCTACAAACATCGCGCGGCGGAACGCCTTCGCCGCAAACCCCAACGACGAAACAGTGCAGAGTACGTCGATGCAGCGTCATGTCCTGACTGCGCTCGTGCTGAGCGCGCTTGGCGCGGCGGCGGCCAACGCCGAACCGCTGTCGCTCGATCCTTCCCATGTCCATCGCAACATGGATTCTCAACCGCCCGCGGTTCGCGTCGCCTCGGCACGCGCGTCCACGGGCATGGGCGGCGGGTTCATTGAATTTCTCTTCGGCGGCGACGCCGTGAGATATTCCGCGCCGCCCGGCTATCAGGGGCCATCCGGCGATCCGGCGCCGCCGACACATATCCGGGTTCCGCAGGCCGAACCGGCACAGCCCGATCCCGACCCAAAATACCGCCGCCAGGTCGTGGCCTATGATGGCGCGGAAAAGCCCGGGACCGTCGTGGTCGATACCCCGCGCCGTTTCCTCTTTCTGGTACAGGGCGATGGCAAGGCGATCCGTTACGGCATCGGCGTCGGCCGCCCGGGATTTACCTGGGCCGGCGTCAAGCAGGTCACGATGAAGAAGGAATGGCCGGATTGGCGCCCGCCCAAGGAAATGTTGCAGCGCCGCCCGGATCTGCCGCGCTACATGGTGGGCGGCCCGGAAAACCCGCTGGGCGCGCGCGCGCTCTACTTGGGATCCTCGCTTTACCGCATCCACGGTTCGAACGAGCCATGGACCATCGGCCAGGCGGTATCGTCGGGATGCATCCGCATGCGCAACGAGGACGTGATCGACCTCTATGAGCGCGTCAAGGTCGGCGGGCGGGTTATCGTGATCTAGATCTAGATCTCGCCCAGCCGACGCTTTACCGGCTCGCGCCGGACAAAGAGCAATACGGCCGTGATCGCCTGCGAGTAAGCCCTCGGCTTCTCGCGATCACGGCCGCGGTATCCATGACGCGTAGGCTCGGCCATATCGCTGCGGGAACCGCGGAATTACGATCGCAACGACCGCTTCGCCCACCTACAAGCGCGCGCGACGCGGCGGCCGTGACCCTTCCTGTCCGCGCGCGTTAGACCGTATCGGGATCGTCGAAATCGACATCAAAATCCGTATCCGTGACCTCGGCGGTGTTGTCGGAATTGGTATCGAACAGGCTCGCGCTGCGCCCGCCGCCACCGCCGTCGGAACCGCGCGCGATGTCGCCCAGCCCCGCGTCGCGCGCCAATTCGCCGCCGCCCGCCGATCCCCATGGCGAGCGCGAGGCGCCGCCGTCCTGGTCGAGCGCGCCTCGCGCGGGGCCCGCTTGGGCGCCCGTCTGGTGCCCGAGCATGGAGCGAATGCCGTCGAACAGCATGGCGCCGCCGATCGCGCCGGCAGCGGCGGCCGCCGCCGTGCCAAGGAACGACCCGCCACGGTTCGCGCTCTCCGGCGCCGGCGCGGGATTGCCTGCACCGCCCTGGAATACCGGCGGCGCGCCCATCGGCGCTGGCGCGGAGGGGACATTGGGGACCGAACCACGCGATTGCGCGCGCGATCCGAATATCGTGTCGCGCATGGTATCGAGAAACCCGCCGGCGGGCCGATCCGCGGCGCCTGCATCGCCTTCGAGTTCGCGAATGCGCGCTTCGGCGCGCATGAGCGCCTCGTCCTGCACCAACACGGTCTGCACCAGCGCATAGGCTGCATTGGGGGCACGGAAAAGGCCCGCGGCAATGGCCGCTTCGGCGTCGGCGTCGCGCTGGACGCGCTCAAGCGTGGCCAACCGCTCGAACAGTTCGGAAACACGTTGACGTTCCTGCGGGGTCATTGGCTTCCTCCTGTGGCGCCCGCGACGGGCGTGCGTTCATATAGGCAGCCGCTGGCGCCGCTGTAATGGCCCGGCGGCGGTATTTTGCGACGCCGCCTGCGGCGCCGGCGTCTCGCCGAACAGCGTCAACCCCCGTTTCGCCAGCAACAGGGGAAACTCCTCGCTTGCGAAAAACGCGTGTTCCTTTTCGCGCGCGCTCGTCAGCGCGTCGAGGCGGCGCAATTCGCCATCGACAAAGCCCGGATGGCACATGACCAGGCCATGCTCGGGGAGGAGATCGAGAAATCCGGCGAAGCGCCGCGCGAACGGGCGGCGCGAGCGGAAATGATAGGTTCCGGCAAAGGCCGCGTTGGTGCGCATGCCGGCGCGGGCGGCGCGGCGGCGAAAGGCGCGGCTGAAGGCGTCAAGCAGCAGACCCTTTCGATCCGCGAGGCGCCGCCCGATGCCGACGACGCGCCCGCATTGGCGCAGCCAAGCGTCGGGCGTGCGGCGCTTGGCCACGCGCAACAGGCAATCGCGCACCTGCGGGAAGATATGGACATGCTGATGACCGTCGATGAAATCCGGCAGCCGACCGAACGCCGCCGCGAATGCGTCGATCTGCGCCTCGATCTCGCGCGCGAGCGCGTCCTTGTCGAGCCGGCGCAGCAGCGCCGCGCGCAACAGCGCCGAGAGCGTGGGAAAGCGGCCAGCGCGCAACGGTGAGAAGCCCGAGCTCAACGGCGCGAACGGCGCGGTGAGTACGAGGTGCAGCCCGATCGCCACGCGATGGGCGCCGATATTGAGCATGCCGAGCGACAGCGCCTCGGACCGGTTGAACGAAGGCGTCGCGACCATGACCGAGGTGGCGTTGATGCGCGCGCGCACGATGAGGTCGCGTATGGCGGTATTGATGCCAGGCGCCATCCCATAATCGTCGGCGCAGAGCCAGAAGTGGCGCGCGCGCGGCGCCGGGTTCAAGGCTTGCGCGTCCAGCCGCGCGTGCGGTTGCAGATCAGCGGCCACGCACCCTACCCCGCATTGGCGGAAAATCCCTACTCGGCGGCGCTACGCGCGCTCGTCATGTCTTCCTGGCGCGTGCCGTCGGCGCTCGCGAGCTTGCGCTCCGCGACAAAATAGACCGGCCGTGCCTTAAGCTCGGAAAGAATTTTGCCAATGTATTCGCCGATAATTCCGAGCATCAGCAATTGCACGCCGCCGAGCACCATCAGCCCGACGGTGACCGATGCATAACCAGGTACCGATCTTCCATAAACGACGGTCTCGTAGAGGATCGATATGCCGAAAACGAGCGCGCCGGCGGCCAACAGCAAGCCAAGCATGGCGGCAACGCGCAACGGGGTGACCGAGAACGACGTGAGCCCTTCGATCGAAAGGCCGATCAACGCGCGCGCGTTCCACGACGAACGTCCATGCTCGCGCCCGGCCGGCCGGTATTCGACGCGTACCTGGCGAAAACCGATCCAGCTCGCCAATCCCTTGAAGAACCGGTTGCGCTCCGGCAGCGCGCGCAACGCCGCCGTCGCGCGCGGCGACAGCAGCCGAAAATCGCCGGCGTCCTCAGGAATGCGGTGGCGGGCGCCGAAATTGATCAACGCGTAGAACATCCACACGCCGAAACGACGCATCAGCGGCTCGCTGTCGCGGCTGGCCTTGGCGGTATAGACCACGTCATAGCCGTGCACGAGCCAGTGCTCGACGAGCGTCGGGATCAATTCCGGAGGATGCTGGCCGTCGCCGTCCATGAACACAACGGCGCCGTGGCGCGCATGGTCGAGGCCGGCGAGGAGCGCCGCCTCCTTGCCGAAATTGCGCGACAGCGTCACGACCTGCACATCGAGCCCGTTCGCCGGCAACGCCGACGCGGCGGCGCTGGTCGCGTCGCTGCTGCCGTCGTCGACGTAGACGATCTCGCAAGCCAGCGCATGCGCCAGGCGCAGCGGCGCGACGGCGGCCGCGATGCGTTCATGCAGCCGCGCCAGCCCCTGCGCCTCGTTGAATAGGGGCACGATGATCGACAAACCAGCGGCGGCACCCGCCTCCGGCGCTTCCAATCGTTGCGAGCGCACTCGTGTCCGCGCTGTCTCAGGCATGTTCCAGTCCATCCGGGCGCCCGCCGCGGCCAAGCGGCACGCCTTTGCGCGCCGGCAGGCCTCGCGCCGCGCCGGCGCGGCCGGCTTGCCGTCGACGCCGGGCGGGCGGGAAAACATAGCGTATTTGGCCTAATGTGTCGCGCCGGCCATGTGGGGCTCGGCTGCGGCAAGCGAACATGATAAGCGGGCGCGGCATGATCCCGGTCGAACGGCTGAAAACCCGCTTTCCCGCCCTTGCCGAAGGTATCGCTCCGTATGGCGCGCTGCTGCGCAAGGCGGTCAGCTTTGCCCTCGTCGGCCTGATCAATGCCGCGGTCGACGCCGGCCTGTTCTTTCTGGCGTTACGCTTGCTCACCGCCAACGCCGCCGTCACGCACGCGTTGGCCGCGGCGGCGGAGCAAACGGCACTCGTGTCGGCGGACAATCTTGCCCTCATCCTGGCCAATGTTTTCGCCTGGTTCTTCGCGGCCTGCGGCTCCTATGCGATGAATTCCTACTTTACCTTCGCGGCGGAATCGGGCCGCCGGCTGACGCCGCGCGCCTGGGCCACGTTCCTCGCATCCGGCACGCTCGGCGTCATGGCCAACACGGCAACGCTCGTCATCGCGGCGCGGTTCATGCCGGTCGTGGCGGCCAAGGGCTGCGCCATGCTGGTCGCGTTCACGGTCAATTTTTCGCTGTCCCATCTCGTCGTCTTCCGCCCCGCCAGGCGCTGAGCGCGCGATTACGCCAGCACCGCGCGCAGCTTCTCATAAAGCGGATTGTCGCGGGTAAAGACAAAGTCGAGACTGGCGACCGAGACCGTTTGCGCGCCATTTTCGCGCATGAATTGCGCCAGCGCCGCAACCTCGCCGGGCGGGCAATGCAGCGTGAGCATCCCCGACGAGGTCGGGCCGCCAAACGGCAGCGTAATGCCAAATCGCGACCGCGCGACGTCCAGGAGCTTGGCGTCGCAGCCGGCAAATCGCGTGCGCAGCTCGCGATAGGCGCGCGCGCGCGCCTG
>JACQAE010000192.1 GCA_016195095.1 Pseudomonadota bacterium | reverse complement strand
TGCGGCTGTGCAAACCGTTCATGCAGGAGATTGTCGCCAATTTCGACAATGAGTGGACGCTGACCAGCGCGGATATCGAAACCGCCATCGACGCGATCGAAGGCCGCGCGGCGCCTTGAACGCCGGGCAAGCGGGCGAACGGACCGATTGAACGCAAATTACCGTGGTACGCGGCGCATCGCCGGTGGTGAATTTGATTCCACTTTCGCCCAATGCGCCCTATGGTTCGCGTGACGCAGCTTGCGGCCATTCACGGCCGCTCGCGATGGTGATGCCATGGCCAGCCAGCGACTGATGCAGTTTCGCCAGCAATACCGCGCGCGGGTCGCGGGCTGGTATAATGGCTATGCCCATATCGCCACCGTCTACGCCGCCGGCGCGGTGGCGTACTACATTTATATTGCGCATATCGACAACGTGAAGCCGCTGGAGTGGCTGACCATTCCGGGCGCCTTCCTGTTCGCCAACTGGTTTGAATGGTACCTGCACAAATACCTCATGCATCGCCCGCCCGGCGTCACGCCGCTGCGCGTCGTCTACTACTATCATATGCTCGATCATCATCAGTTCTTCACCGACGAGGACATGCGGTTTCGCGATCATCGCGATTGGCGCATCACCATTTTCCCGCCCTACGCGCTGACCATCTTCATTCTGGCGTCAATGCCGTTCGCGATCGTGCTCGGCTACGGCCTCTCGTCCAACGTCGCCTGGCTGTTCCTCTGCGTCACGACGGCGAATTATTTGATCTACGAGATCATCCACTTCTGTTGCCATGTCGAGGAAAACTGGTTCGTTCGCCATTGCCCGCTGATCAACAGCGCGCGGCGCCACCATACCGCGCACCACAACACGCGCCTGATGATGGAGGTCAACATGAACGTGACCTTCCCCGTCACGGATTGGCTCTTGGGGACTTCCGACCTTGAGCGCGGCCTGATCGGCCATTTGTTCAACGGCTACGATACGCGCTATCTCAAGAAGACATTGCGCAGTATGCCACGTCCGCCCGGATCGGGCGCCACCAGCCACGAGCCGTCGGCGGGCGATGACGCGGCCACGTCGGCGCCGGCGCGGCGCTGAATTTCGCGGCGCACGGGCCGGCCATGCCGCGCATCCACAAAGCCTTCGTCACGGCGATCGTCATCCTGGTCACCGGCGTTCTCGCGCTATGGCAAGGCTCGCCGATCCGCGCGGATTTTGTCGCGGTGATGATCGGGTTCGCGCTCGCGTCAATTGTCGTGCTGTGGGTGTTCCCGGAGACGAGCGTGCGCAAGTAGCGCCGCACGGCCGGCGTGCCGCCGTTGCCGCCACGCGATGGCGAGCGCGGCGATCGCCTTCTGCCATCGCAATAATGAAAGGCGTTACTGCCTCGCGGGCGACGCCGGCGCGCCGGTTGCGGCCTGCGTTCCGTCGGACACCGATACCGTTTGCGTTTCCGCAGGCGCCGCAGCCGCTGGGGCGGCGGCCGCCGGTTTGTGCGTGGTGCGCACGGCCTGGTTAACGTAGCCGACGATCATCTTGTGAATATAAGGCGCCTTGTCGATATTGAAATGACCAAGCTCCGGGCGCTTGGCAAGGTCGATATTAGCCAGCGACCCGCGGAATGCCGGTCCTTTGGTGAAGGGCCCACCCCAGCCATTGGAAAAATACAGGTTCACAAACCGGTTGGCGCGGCCGCGCGAGATGACGACGGTTGGATGATCGAGCGTGACCGCGAGCGCCACCGGCACGCCAAGCTCGCCCAGCCGTTCGACCATGCTGACAACGGCGCGCGCGCCGAGCGAATGCCCGACGAGAATGATGGTGCGCACGCGCCCGCTCTTGTAATCCGCCGCCGCTTGCTCGGCGAGGCCGTTCCACGCCACGTGATTCCATACGCTGGTACGGATGCCGCGCTTCTCGAAGTCGCTCGCCAACTCGTCGAGCCCTAGCGAAAAGACGTTCATGAGGCCGCGCAGCATATAGGCGTGCGCGCCGGTTTTCGACTGCGCCGCCGCCGGTGTCGCGGTGGCGACGAGCAGCAGGACGGCCGCGCCCGCGATTCCGCTCAGTACGCGCATCATCACCGCGCGAACGCGTGCGAAGTCACGGCCGCGCGCCAGCATCATTGCCGCCTGCATGATCAACTCCCGGGTAAAAACCATCGCGTCGAATTAACACCAGCAGCTATCGAACGACAATCGCCTTGTCGCTTTCCCCGCCCATCCGAAGGGTTGGAAGCGCATCCAGTTGGCATCTGTGGCACGTTTGCAACATTCGCGACCTCGCGACGCGCCGCCGGCCAGGGTCAGACGATAGCGTCCCAGCCGCGTTCATGCACGAGCGCGCGCTCCGCGTCGCTCGCCAGCCTGCGGTCCCAGTCGGCGAGCAGCGGATGCATCCGCCGGCGCCAAAGCGGTCCGACCAGCGCAATGAGCGCCATGGTCTGATAGCCGAAGGGCAGTACTGGCGCCGCCTCGCTAACACGTAAATCCCAGAACGGGCGGGCGGCGAACATGTGATGATCGGAGTGGCGCGGCAGGTTGAATTGCAAGCCATTCGACAGGCGCCGATAGCAATCCCAAGTGTGACGCGGCGCGATGGGGGATCCCTCGACACGCACCAACCCATAATGCTGCACATAGTTCATGAGCTCGTGCAGAAAGCGTCCAATGAGCGCCGCACTTAGAAAGGCGAGCGCGCCCACGGGCCCGGCCATCATCCAGGCGGCGACGGTCATCAGCAGCGGATAGGCCTGCGCGCTGAGCACACGATTGTACGGCGAGAATACGGACCGGTTCATGCTTGCGAGCCGCTCGGCCTCAAAACGCATCGCCTCGCGGGTTTGCGCGACCACCGTGCGCGCGATAAACGCCAGTGCGGTTTCTCCGCGCCGCGCCGTCGCCGCGTCGCGGTAGAGGCCGACGTGACGATGGTGGCCGTGCACATGATAGATTGGGAACGTGACGTTAAGCGTTAACGCCAGAAGTACACGGGCGCAGACTTGCGCCAGGGCATCGTTGGAGCGGTGCGCCAGTTCGTGCGCCACCGTGGCGCCGACCAGGGCATAGAAATAGCCGACCACGAATGTCGTCGCCGTGACGGGCATCATGCGCGCGGCGCCGACGACCGGTACGGAATTGGCAACGACCCACTGATGCACCACGGTCAGCGCGATCAGCAGGGGCACCGCGGCGTACAGGTTGGCGACATAAAACCAGCGCCCGCCGCCACCGGCCAGCGCGTGTTCGTCACCCGCGGCTTCATCGGCCGGGCTACCGAGCATGAGCGCAATCGCCATCACCGCGACAAGCGTCCATCCGGAGGCGGCGACGCCGGCGATCGCGGCGACAAGCAGCAAGTTGGCGAGGCCAAAGCGCCAGACGACGGCCCCCGGACGCGACGCTGCCTTCGCCACTGCTCTCCTCCGCAATCATCGCGGCGGCAGGCCGAGAATCGCGCGGCCAATCATTCCGATCGCGCCGCGCTGGCGGAGCCTGCGCCTGTAAAAACGGCGTTTTGCCATGGCCGCAAGGGTTTGCCAATGCGGCGTTATGCATGATCCCAAAAAATTGAAACATGCGAACGAGATTGGCCCTAAGTCGATGTGTCGCGGCGCCATTTCAGTTCCAGCTGGGATGGCCGCGCCACAATTGCCCAGTCGCGTCGGCGAGGATGAACTGCCGCTGGCTTCGCCCGCCAGGACGGCTGGGTTGGCCTGGCTGCGCCATCCGCGACAAACGACGAGCGGCGCGGGATGATGCCGTGGGAACCGATCCGTCATGGTCGCGCCACGTGACCATTGGAACGCGTCGATACCGGCCGCTGCATCTGTCAAGGTGGCCGCGTCTATCGGCAAATGCAGCCTACGCGGCCGCTTCCACGGTTGCGACCTGAAACGTGTGCATCTCGCCGTCCTCGTCGCGGATCGAGACATATTCGCCTGGCCGAAACACGTGCGCGCCAAACCGATAACCCGCCTCGTCGTCATCGTCGGCGGCTTCGTCGTAGTCAAATACCCAGCGCGCGTGCTCCTGGCCCCCCGGCTTGTGCACCAGGCGCCCGATCTCGCCGGCTTCGCCGTCCCAGAAACGGCGGACCCGGCAATGCGCGCGATGCTTGCGCCATTGCTCGACGTCGATATGACCGGAATCGTCGAGCGGCGCGACGAACTCATAACCATGGCGCGCCGAGCCCCCCGGATGTTGCCGAGAGCGGGCCAGGTTGAGACGAATGCGCTTGAGGACGTGGGGAAGCTGCGTCATCGGTCTCCTCCTCTTCCAGCCGCGGGCCGGATGATCTCTGGCATGGACGCCGGCCGGCCACGTTGATATCGGTCAACGTCGCCTCCCACTCGAATGTAGCGCATTGATGCGCCGCACGAAATGCGCCGGCGGAG
>JACQAE010000004.1 GCA_016195095.1 Pseudomonadota bacterium | reverse complement strand
GGGCGGTCGCGTCCTCTTTTCCGGCAGATGGTCCGGCGCCCAGAGCGCTACGTGTTTCGCTCCCATCGGAAAGCGCTCGTTCCGATCTTGGCGTGCTGCTGATCTGGTCAAGGTGGGGAAGAGGGCAACGCTGGCAAGACTTCACGTCTAGAACCTTGTCCGGCTTTGATGAAGTCAAAGCCTGGGCACTCACTTTTTGCTTTGACGCGTTTTCTTCGCGCCAACCGGTACCCGCTTCGCTTGAAAACGCTCCAAGGGCGACATGACGCGGCTGCATGAATCGGTGCGCGGCCTGCATCACACGCCACCACCCGTCGGGCTTCTCATTCCATTTGCGGAGGCGCGGAAGGCGGTGAAGGAATTCGTCGAGACCGACGGGGACTTGCCAAAAAGCATTGCCTGGGTCGCCAACCGCGACCTGCCCGCCAATGCGTTTCCCGATCCCGGAGCGCGCCGGCGCCAGCCGAGGCGACGGGGGAACGTCTATGGCAGCACGCTGCCCATCCTTCTTGCCTGCGCCACGATCCAATCCTTGTAGCGCACCAGCGGGGTGACGCCGGTGAGGCCGCCGCAGCCGTCGGAATTGCCGGGACCGGTCGACCAGCTCACGACGCCGATGACCGCCGGCGCCCCCGCGCTGGTGTCGAATACCGGCGCGCCGGAATCCCCCGTGCAGGCGCCAAGCCCGGCGCGCGTATTCCTGGTCGCCGGATCGTAGAGCCTGATTTGCAACGTGCCGGGCTGGCCGGTGACGGCGAGCGTTGCCGCGCGAACCGTCCCGCCGGTCTTGCCGTCGCCGCGCAGCGCGACGCCATGGCCGGCGACAACGAGCCGCTCGCCGACCGCCACCGGCTTGCGCGGACCCGTTAGCGGCGCCGGCGCATAGGCCGACGATAGCGGCTGCGCGAGCTTGACGAGCGCCACATCCGCGGTCGCGCGGTGGTTGAGAAATATTTCAAGGCTGAACGCGGGATGCCGGGCAAAGCCCGCGACGTCGCGCATCGTGCCGCGCCCGGCCGCGTCGAACTCGACCAGCTTGTAGTCGGCGCCGGGCAGCGCGCAATGCGCGGCGGTGAGGACGAGGTCGCGCGCGATCGCCACGCCGGTGCAGAACGTACCGCGCGAGCCGAGGATGAGCACCACGTGGCGCGCGAGCGCGGCGCTTGCCGGCGGCGCGTTGCCGACCATGCCGGGCGCGGCCGGCGTCGATGCGAGGACCACGAGGATGGCGGCGAGGGCGCGGCGCATGCGCGCGAGAAGCCCGTTTGCGCGCCACTTGTCAATGCCGCGCCCGCGTCCCGGCGTCGCGCGGCATTACCGAGCCTCGCGGCGGCGGCTTTCTGTCGTGGCCGATCGCGCGATTGCGACCAACGAAGCCCCAGCAATCAACCAAAGAGCAGACATGTCCTCCATCCTTTTGATCGCGCCGGCGGTCGAGCCGCTCACGCTCGCCGAGGCCAAGCTCAATCTGCGCGTCGAGCACGCCGACGACGATAGCCTCATCGCCGCGCTCATCACCGGCGCGCGCATTCACCTCGAGCGCACGACGCACCGCGCGCTGATCACGCAATCGTGGCGCATCGTGCGCGAGAGCTGGCCGGCGGACGGGCGTCTGCACGTGCTGCCGGCGCCGCTGCGCGCGGTCATCGCCGCGCGCGTATTTGATACCGCCGGCGTCGCGCATCCGATCGACGCGCCGGCGTTCGTGCCCGATATCGCGGCGGCGCCGGGTATTCTTGGCTTCGCGCCATGGACGCTCATGCCGCCCGGCCGCGCGACTGCCGGCATCGAGATCGATATCGAGACGGGATATGGCGCGGCGCCCGGCGACGTGCCGGAGCCGTTGCGCCAGGCGATGCGGCTCCTGGTCGCGCATTGGTATGAGAACCGCAGCGTCGTCGCCGGCGGCTATGACCCCACCCGTCTGCCCGCCGGCGTTGCCGCGCTCATCGCGCCCTACCGGGTGCATTCGCTATGACGGGCGCCGGGCAGCTCAACCGCCGGCTCATCCTTGAGGAGCCGCTGGAGACGCCGGACGGCGCCGGCGGCGTCGCGCGCGCCTATGGCGCCTTGACGACATTGTGGGCGCAGGTGACGCCGCTTGCCGCGCGCGGCGAGTTTGCCGCCGACGCATTCGGTGCCAGCATCACGCATCGCATCACGATTCGCGCGCGCGATGACGTGACCACACGCCACCGTCTGCGCGAGGGCACGCGCATCTATCGCATCGCGGGCCTCAACCTTAGCGGCGACCGCCGCTTCCTCGAAATCCACGCGCAAGAGCGCGCCGACTGACCGCGCCGCTCGATCTCGTGCCGGTTGCAGGAGCCCATCAATGTCCATGGCATCCGCCGCCCTGCGGGCGGCCGTTTACGACGCGCTGGTCGCCGATGGCGCGCTGGCCGCGCTCCTTGGCGGGACGCGCATTTATGACGAGCCGCCGCGTTCGGCCGTCTTTCCCTATGTCACGCTCGGCGAGACGCGGGTCAGCGATTTTTCCGCCGGCGGCGAGCCGGGCGAGGAACACCAGCTCACTTTGCACGGTTGGTCGCGCCAGGGCGGACACCGTCAGGCACATCTCATCGCCGGCGCGCTTCTCTCCGTGCTCGACGACGCGCCGCTGGCGCTCGCCGGCTATCGGCTCGTCAACCTGCGCTTCGCCACCGCCGACATCCGCCGCGAAGCCGACGGGCGCACCTACCGCGCGCTCGTGCGCTTTCGCGCGGTGACGGAGCCCGTGCCTTGATCGCGCGCCTCGCCAGTTTAGCGCCGGCCGCGCCGCGGCTGGGGTCGATTTCACCGAATATTCCGCGGCGAACCGGCGCCGCCGCGCCGCTATGCGCTTTAACGAAAGGATCGCAACATGGCCGCCCAGAAAGGCAAGGACCTGCTGGTCAAATTTCATGACGGCACGGCGTTTGTGACCGTCGCGGGCCTGCGCACGCGCAGGCTCACGTTCAATGCCGAGACCGTCGATATCACGCACGCCGAGTCGGCGGGCCATTGGCGCGAATTGTTGGAGGGCGCCGGCGTGCGCCGCGCCGCCGTCGCCGGCCGTGGCCTGTTCAAGGACGCCGTCTCCGACGCGGTCGTGCGGCAGGCGTTTTTCGACGCCGCGATCAGGAGCTGCCAGGTGGTCATTCCCGATTTCGGGACCATCGAAGGCGCGTTTCAGATCACCAGCCTTGAATTCGCCGGCGAGCATAATGCGGAGGTGACTTACGAACTCTCGCTCGAGTCCGCCGGCGCGCTGAGCTTCACGGCCGCGTGACGCGGGCGGCAACAAACATGGCCAATCGTCACCGCGGCGAAATCGACGCCGACATCGGCGGCGCGCGCCGCCGCCTGGTCCTGACCCTCGGCGCGCTTGCCGAACTCGAGGCCGCGTTCCACGCCGGAGACCTTGTCGCGCTGGCGGAGAGGTTTTCCTCTGGAAGGCTCGCCGCGCGCGACCTTGTGCGCATCATCGCGGCGGGGCTGCGCGGGGCGGGGGAGACGGTGAGCGACGAGGAGGTCGAACGCATGGCCATTCACGGCGGCGCGTCCGGCTATGTGCGCGTCGCCGTCGAGCTGATCGAGGCGACCTTTGGCGATAGCGGCGCGGCCACGCCGTCGCTGGCGTCATCACCGCCGCCGACAAAACCCGGAGTCGATTCATGAGTTCGCCGCGCGCGCAACCGTTTCCCTGGGAGGAGGCCATCGGCTTTGGCCTCGGCGTATTGCGGCTGTCGCCGGCCGCGTTCTGGGCGATGACGCCGCGCGAGCTCGCCTACGCCATCGCCGCCGTCACCGGACGCAACGGCGCGCCCCTGGACCGCGCATCGTTCGATGCCTTGATGAGGAGATTTCCCGATGGCCGAAAACAATGACTCCGCGACGGAAGCGGGCACGCTATCCGATGCCATGGACCGGCTGACGACGCGCACGCGCGACCTTGAATCCGGCGCCAACGCGTTTTCGCGCGCCATGACCGGCGCATTCACGCGCTCGATCGTGAGCGGGCGCAGCTTCGACGGCGTGCTCAAGTCGCTGTTCCTGCGCCTGTCGGACCTGTCGCTGCGGCAGGCCTTTCAACCGCTGACGCGCGGGCTTGCCGGCGGCATCAGCAAGCTGTTCTCCGGGCTGTTCGGTGGTGTCGGCGCCGACAGCGGCGCGGCCGGCGCCAGCGCCAATGTCAACGCTCCCGTCGATGTGGTGACCGGGTTTGCCTCCGGCGGCGTGATCAACCGGCCGGGCTTTTTCCCGCTTGCCTCCGGCGGGGTCGGCCTCGCGGGCGAGGCCGGCCCGGAGGCGATTATTCCCTTGGCGCGCGGGAGCGACGGCCGGCTCGGCGTCGCGCTCAACGGCGCCGCGACGGGCAATATCGTCGTCAATATTTCCACGCCCGACGCCGACAGCTTCCGCCGCTCGGAGGTCTTCGTTTCCAGCCAGATCGCCCGCGCGGTCGCCCGCGGGCAGCGCGGATTGTGAGCAGCGACGATGGCATCCTTCCACGAGATTCTGTTTCCGCTCGATATCGCGTTGCGCGGCGCCGGCGGGCCCGAACGCCGCACCGAAATCGTCGCGCTCGGTTCCGGCGGCGAGGAGCGCAACGCGCGGTGGTTGCATTCGCGCCGCCGCTATGACGCCGGCTATGGCGTCAAGAACCTGGCGGCGCTGTCCGCGGTCGTCGCCTTTTTCGAGGAACGGCGCGGCCGCCTCCACGGTTTTCGCTGGCGCGACCGGCTCGACCATTCCTCGGCGCCGCCCGCCACCGCGGTTGGCGCGCTCGATCAGATCATCGGCAGCGGCAACGGCGCGACGGCGACCTTTCAGCTCGCCAAGAACTACGGCGGTGCGTTCGCGCCCTACGCGCGCCCCATCGCCAAGCCGGTCGACGGCAGCGTTCGCGTCGCCGTCGCGCAGGTCGAAGCGAGCGAAGGCGTGGCCTTCACCTATGACGTCACGTCGGGGCGCGTCACGTTCCTGCCCGGGCATATTCCACCGCCCGGCGCGGTCGTGAGCGCGGGCTTCATGTTTGACGTGCCGGTGCGTTTCGATACCGATTTTCTCGAGGTCGATCTCAGCGCATTTGCCGCCGGTGCGATCCCAAAGATTCCGCTGGTCGAAATCAAGGTATGAGGACAGGCGATGCCAAACATTCCCGCGGCGCTTCAGGCGAAGCTTGATTCCGGCGTGACGACGCTGTGCCGCTGCTGGATCATGACCCGGCGCGATGGCGTCACGCAGGGCTTCACCGACCATGATGAGGATGTCGTGCTTGGTGCCGTCGTCAGTCGTGCCGCGAGCGGGCTCGACGCGTCGGAAGCCAGCCAGCGGTTTGGCCTCGCCGTCGATGGCATGGAACTGTCCGGCGCGCTCTCCGACGCGACGCTCACCGAGGCCGACCTCGCCGCCGGGCGTTATGACGCCGCCGCCGTCGAGGCCTGGCTGGTCGATTGGAGCGAGCCCGGCCTGCGCGTCCTCACCGCGCGCGGCGTGCTCGGCGAGGTGCGCCGCGAAGGCGCCGCCTTTGCCGCCGAATTGCGCTCGCTCACGCACCGGCTCAATGAAACCGGCGGGCGGCTCTATACCGCTGCGTGCAGCGCCGACCTCGGCGACGCGCGTTGCGGCATCGGCCTCGGCAACCCGGCATTCGCGGGCGCCGGCGCGGTGCTCACGCAAGCCGGCGCATCCACGTTCACCGCCTCCGGGCTTGGCGGATTTGCCGAGGGCTGGTTTACGTCGGGGCGGCTCGTCTGGACGTCGGGCGCCAATCAGGGCCTGGCGGTCGAGGTCAAGTCGCATACCGGCGGCGCGCAAGCGACGCTCACGCTTTGGCAGGCAAGCGCCGAGCCGATCGCACCCGGCGATGCCTTCACGGTGAGCGCCGGCTGCGACAAGCGTTTCGACACGTGCCGCGCCAAGTTCAACAATGTCGTTAATTTTCGCGGCTTTCCGCACATCCCCGGCAATGATTTCGTCGTTCGCTACGCCGTTGCCGGCGAGGCGGGGAATGACGGCGGCAGCCTCAACGCGTCGTGACCGCGCGGGATGCGGCGGGGCGGGCAGGGCGGCGGCCGGTGCGCGGCTGCCGCGGCAGGATCGTCGCGATGAACCGGTCGCCGCCTTTCGCGACAAACGCCGGGTCACCGCGTGGCGACGATCTGCTCATCGGTGATGTCGTTTTCAAACGGATTGCCCAGCCGGTAGAGCGCGGCGATGGTCGCGTCGTTGATGGCGCCGGTCGGCGCCGACGCCATCATGCCGAGCGCGATCAGCTTTTTCTGTATTGCCACGATGACGTCGGGCGAAATGTCCTTGCCCTTGTTCTCGATCAGCGCGTTGCGGCTTAGCCAGTCCGCCCGCGTGCGCGCAAGAAGGATCAAGGTCGCCGCCTTGTCGGCGTCGCGCGGCACGCCGAGCGCCTGCATGTAGAAGCGCGCGAGGTGATAGGCGCCGCTGGCGGCGGATATGTTCGCGGCCCGCTCGTACCAGGCCTG
The DNA here is from genome assembly GCA_016195095.1 of Pseudomonadota bacterium. GTDB lineage: Bacteria > Pseudomonadota > Alphaproteobacteria > Rhizobiales > Xanthobacteraceae > JACQAE01. The sequence continues at coordinate 15,370 of JACQAE010000004.1, read as the reverse complement.
CGCCAGCGCCAGGTTCTTCTCGACGCCAAGACCTTTTTCGAAGCGCTCCGCCGCCTGCGTCGCGAAATAACCGCTATCGGGATCCTTGCGCGCCGCGTTGACGTAGAAGCCGGTCGCCCGTTCCGCGTCGTCGAAATAATATTGATAGAGCAGCGCGCGATAAAAATCGCCATTGCTGAAATATTCGTCGAATCGGTCAAGCGACGCCAGCGCGCGCCCGGTGTCGCGGGCGGGGTTTTCCTTGCGCGTCAACAGGACCGCTAGACTATAGAGTGAATAGGTATTGCCGAGGGCGATGGCGCGTTCAAAAAGCCGCTCCGCCTCGCGCAGATCCTTGGTGACGCCGTAGCCGCTTTCATAGCGCGACGCGAGCAGCGAAATGCTGCTGGCGTGACCAATATCCGCGCCTTTGCGCAGCCAGGCGATGCCATCCGCCTCGCTTTTCTTGCCGTCGTCGCGCGACGTGGCAAGGCTGGCGAGCGAGGAATAGGCGTAGAGATATCCGGCGTCGAGCGCCTTGCGGTAATAGCGCTCCGCCTCGTCGAAGTTCTTGGCGACGCCGTGTCCGTTTTGATAGGCGTTGCCAACCAACGCGAGCGTTGGGCCGTGGCCGAGCGCCGCCGCCTTTTGCCGCCAGCGCAGCGCCTGCGCGCGATCCGGCCGCTCCGCGCTGTCGTAAAAGCCGCCGATCGTGGCGTAGGCCGCCACATAGCCACGGTTGCCGATATCCTCCAACAGGCGCAACGCGCGGCGGAAGTCCCTTTGCGCGCCGTTGGAGCCATAAGCAATGTCGCCGGCGACGACGAAGGCCGCGTCGAGATTGCCGAGCCTGGCGGATTCGATCAGCAGTCGGCGCGTCTCCTCGCGGCGACCCGGCTGCTTGCGGATGGCGCGCGACAGGAGCGCGCGCAGCCGTCGCGACTGTGGAAATTGCCGCAGTGCCTCGCGGCAGCTGGCCTCGGCCTCGGTCGGCTTGACGGAAACCTCGCTCCCTGGAATGCCGGGCGCTTTTTCCCAATCGGTCGGGCTCGCCAGGTTGCGGTCGCAGGCCGTGGCGGGCGTTGCGTCGCGCTGCTGATGCGGTCCGATGTCGCTGACGTCGAAGGCGACGCGCACCAGCGGCTTTACCGCCGGCAGGCCAAGCGCGTCGAGTACAGGCGGGGCTTCGGCTTGTGGCGCGACCGGCATGGGCGCAAGCGCCGCGACGGGGCCGGGCGATTGCGGCGGCGGTGTCGGGGGAATCTGTGGCTTCGGCGCGCCAGGCGCGAAGCGATCGAGAAACGAGGCGATCAGCCCGCCACCCGGCGCAGGCGTGTCCGGCGCCGTGGCGGTGCCGGTTGATTGTGATGGCGGCGCCGGCGGCGGCGTGGTGCCGGGCACCAGCACGACCTCGCCGATGAGCGAGGAGTGGTCCCAGGGCAACTGCCTCTCGCGCGTCGCATTGAGCACGTCGGCGCGCACGCGCGTCATCATGCTGCGGATCTCGAGGCCGGGCGTGGCGATGTGCTTGATCAGCGCCGTGGTGAACGGGCTGTTGCGACCGTCGCCGTCAAGCGCGACATTGTCGGGCTGGGTTGCATAGGCGATCATCGTGCCGACGGCGCTCTGCAGCGATGCCAGCCCGCGGCCGACCGCGCCCGAGCGGCTGGCGCCGAGCGAGCGGGCAAACGTGCGCGACAGCGGATTATCGCGGCAGGCATCCAGGAACACAAGGTTGACGCGCTTCTCCGCCTCCATCTGCGCCAGCACGAACGCGACGTCGACGGTCTCGAAGTTGAGATTGCCGGCGCGTTCGAGCCGCGCGTCGATCGGTACCAGGTAGTTCCTGCCGGCGACCTGCATGCCGTGCCCGGCATAAAAGAAAAGCGCGACGCCGGCGCGATCAAGCTTGCCGCCGAACTCGACGATTTTTGCCTCCATGCCGCGCTTGTCGAGGTCGCGACCCTCGACGACGTCAAATCCGATCCGGCGCAACGCCAGCGCGATGTCGGCGGCGTCATTGGCGGGATTGGGCAGCTTGCTCGCGTGCGTGTAGGCGCCGTTGCCGATGACCAGCGCAACGCGGTCGGCCGCGGCGATGGCGTCCGGCGTCGGCGCGAGCGCGGTCAGCACGAAGGCGGCAAGAACTGCGATCCCGCGAACCATGAGCGCTTCCCCCGGACGCGCGGCGTTGATGCCGCCGCGGTCGCGTCGTCTGTGTTCCCGAGCCAGCATTTTCGCATAACCCCGGACGAAATCAATGCGGTCGCAAATCATCGCCGAGGCGCGGTCCTGGATCGGCACCCCCTATCAGCACCAGACATCGATCAAGGGCGCGGGTTGCGACTGCCTTGGGTTGGTGCGCGGCGTGTGGCGGGCGTTTTATGTCAACGAGCCCGAACCGGTCCCCGCCTATGCGCCCGATTGGGCGGAAGCGAGCGGGCGCGAGACGTTGGCGGAGGCGGCCCTGCGTCATCTCGTGCCGCTGGCCGACGCGCGCGGCTTCGCACCGGGCGACGTCCTGTTGTTCCGCTGGCGCGCGGGTCTGCCGGCCAAGCACGCCGCCATCGCGACCGAGCACGCGCACATGGTGCACGCGCATGACGGCGCCGCCGTCGCCGAAGTGGCCATCGCGCCATGGTGGCGGCGGCGCCTCGCCTATGCGTTCCGCTTTCCCGAAATGAACGCGCAACCGTTCTGACTTGCGCTTCCATCCAATCAGGTTCGGCACATATGGCCTCCCTTCTCCTGTCGGCAGCCGGCTCCGCCATCGGCGGCGCCGTGTTCGGTCCCGTCGGCGCTTTCGCCGGGCGGCTTGCCGGCGCGCTCGCCGGCAACGCGATCGATCACGCCCTCGTCGGCGGCGGCAATCGCGAGCGCCGCATCGAGGGCCCGCGCCTGGCCGATCTCGACGTCATGGCCTCGACCGAAGGCGCGCCGATCGCGCGCCTTTACGGCCGCGCGCGACTGTCGGGACAGGTGATCTGGGCGACGCGGCTGGAGGAAGTCGTCAATGTGCAGCGCGAAAGCGTGCGCGGCGGCAAGGGCCTCGGCGGCGGTCGCGCCACGACGACGACCACGACCACCACCCACAGCTACTTTGCCAATTTCGCGGTCGGACTGTGCGAGGGCCCGATCGCCACGGTGCGGCGCGTTTGGGCGGACGGCAAGCCGCTCGACCTCGCCACGATCGCCATGCGCGTGCATGCGGGGAGCGAAATCCAGCCGCCGGATCCGCTGATCGTCGCCAAGGAAGGCGCGCAGAGCGCGCCCGCCTATCGTGGCCTCGCCTATGTCGTGTTCGAGCGGATGGCGCTGGAAAAATTCAGCAACCGCATCCCGCAATTGTCCTTCGAGGTCGTGCGCCCGGTAGGCGCGCTCGAAAGCATGGTGCGCGCGGTCACCTTGATCCCGGGAACGACGGAATTCGGCTACGATCCGGTCCACACCGTGCGCGTCCTCGGACCCGGCCAGAATGCGCCGGAAAACCGGCATATCGGCTTTGCCCCCTCCGATGTCGAGGCCTCGCTTGACGAGCTGCAGGCGCTCTGTCCCAAGCTCGAACGGGTGGCGCTGGTGGTGGCATGGTTCGGCGACGACCTGCGCGCGGGGCAATGCACGCTGCGGCCGGGCGTCGATTCCGCCATCAAGCAGACGTTTCCATCCACCTGGTCGGTCGCCGGATCGACGCGCCCCGATGCGCACCTTGTTTCCACCATTGCCGGACGGCCAGCCTTCGGCGGCACACCGTCCGACGATGCCGTCCTGCGGCTGATCGCGGACCTGCGTCAACGCGGTCTCAAGATCACGCTCTACCCGTTCGTGATGATGGACGTTCCCGCCGGCAACGCCTTGCCGGATCCATGGACGGGCGCGGCCGCGCAACCGCCCTATCCATGGCGCGGGCGCATCACCTGCGATCCGGCTCCAGGGCGGCCCGGCACGGTCGATGCGACCACCGCAGCGGCGGCGCAGATCGACGCCTTTTTCGGCGTCGGCGATCCGTTCGGCTGGCGCTACCGGCGCATGGTGCTGCATTACGCGACGCTCGCGGCGAACGCCGGCGGCGTCGACGCGTTCCTCATCGGCTCGGAATTACGCGGGCTCACGCGCGTGCGCTCGTCCGCGGGCGTCTACCCGGCGGTGACGCGGCTCGCCCAACTTGCCACCGACGTGAAGGCCATCCTGGGCAGCGCCGGCGTCGTGACCTATGGCGCCGACTGGACCGAATACGGCGCGCATGTCGTTGACCCGGCAGCCAGCGAAGTGCGCTTTCCCCTCGACGCGTTGTGGTCGTCGCCGGCGATCGACGCCGTGGGCATTGACTATTACGCCCCGCTTGCCGATTGGCGCGACGGCGCGACCCATAGCGACCGCGCCTTGTCCACCTCGATCCATAATCGCGCCTATCTGGCGACCAACCTGCGCGCCGGCAACGCCTATGACTGGTATTATGTCGATGCCGCCGCGCGCGCCGCGCAGGCGCGCACGCCGATCACCGACGGCCTCGGCAAGCCATGGCTGTTCCGCGCCAAGGACATGTGGAACTGGTGGTCGAATCCCCATTACGAACGCGTCGGCGGCGTTGAACTTTCGGCGCCGACGGGATGGGCGCCGCAAGGAAAGCCGATATGGCTGACCGAAGTCGGCTGTCCCGCGGTCGACAAAGGCGCCAACCAGCCAAGCGTCTTTCCCGATGCAAAATCCGTCGATAGCGGGCTGCCATATTTCTCCAACGGCCACCGCGATGACCTCATTCAGCGCCGTTTCATCGAGGCGGTGCTCGCGAGCTTCGATCCCGCGCTCGGCGCCAGCAATGGCATGAATCCGATTTCCACGGTCTATGGCGCGCGCATGATCGAGCCGTCGAGCATGCATCTGTGGACCTGGGACGCGCGGCCATATCCGCTATTCCCGGCAGCGGTCGACGTTTGGAGCGACGGGCCCAATTGGCAGACCGGGCACTGGTTGACGGGCCGCCTTGGCTCGGCGCCGCTCGACGCGTTGATCGGCAAGCTGCTGGTCGATTCCGGCGTCGCGAACGCGGACAGCACGGGGCTCGGAGAAGGACCGGAAGGCTATGTCATCGACCGGCCGATGTCACCGCGCGCGGCCATCGAACCGCTGGCGCTGGTCTATGCATTCGACGCCACGGAGGACGGAGGGACGTTGCGCTTTCGCCCGCGCGGCGGCGAGCCCGCCGCGGAAATCCTCGAGGACGATCTCGTGTTGTCGCAACGCGGGGCGCCGTGGCGCATCGTGCGCGCGCAGGAAACCGAATTGCCGCGCGAGACCTCGCTCGGCTTCACCGACGCCATCGCCGATTACCGCCGCGCGGCGGTTACCTCGCGCCGGCTGGTCGGCGCAGCCACGCGCGTTGCTCATACCGATACGGCAATCGTGACCAACGATGCCGCTGCGCAGCGGCGTGCCGACATCTGGTTGCAGGATCTGTGGGCGGGCCGTGAAACGGTGTCGTTCGCGTTGCCGCCGTCGTGGCGCCATCTCGCGCCAGGCGATCTCGTCGGGTTGACGGCGGGCGGCCGTCGCCGCCTCATCGAGCTGCGCGAGATTGTCGATGATACAGAACGCCGCGTCAGCGCGCGGTCGATCAACCCGGAGGCATTCGACCTGGCGCTGCCCGGGCCGCGTTATCGCGCGGTGACATTGCCGATCACAATTGGACCGGTGCATGTGGTGCTGCTCGATCTGCCGGTATTGCCATCCGAGGATCCGCCGATTCTACTGCGCGCGGGCGCGTTTGCCGCGCCCTGGCCGGGTCCGGTGGCGATCTGGCGCTCCGATGACGGGCTTTCGTTCACGCAGATCGGCACCATCGCGGCGCCAGCGGCCGCCGGCGTCACGCTCGACCCGCTGCCGCGGGGGCCCGTGAGCCGTTTTGACCATGTCAACCGGCCGCGCGTCAGGCTGCATGGCGGCACGCTCGCATCGGTGTCCGACGGCGCGCTGTTGGCCGGCGCCAATGCCGCCGCCGTGCAGCGCGCGGACGGCGCCTGGGAAGTCCTGCAATTCGCCAACGCCGAACTCGTCGACACAAGGACCTATGTCCTCTCGCGCCTGTTGCGCGGCCAGGCCGGCAGCGAATGGGCGATGGGCGATCCGCTAGCGGCCGGCGCGCCTTTCGTCCTCATTGACGAACGCGTCGTTGCGCTCGCGCGCGGCATGGATCTGCTTGGACGCGCATTGCGCTGGCGTATCGGCGTCGCCGATCGCGGGCACGGCGATCCGGCCGTGATCGACGTCACGGCGACGCCGACGGCGACGGCGCTGCGCCCGCTTGCGCCGGTGCATCCGCGCGCGTCGCGCCAGGCCTCCGGCGTCGCGATCACCTGGATTCGCCGCACCCGCCGCGACGGCGATTCCTGGGATGCGCTGGAAGTCCCGCTCGGTGAGGACGCCGAGGCCTATGGCGTCGAAATCCTGTCGGCGGGCGTGCCCGTGCGCACGCTGCAAGTTGCGACGCCGGCGGCGCTCTACGCGGCCGCCGACGAATTGGCCGATTTCGGTGCGCCGCAATCGTCCCTGACCGTGCGCATCGCCCAGATCTCAACCGTTGCCGGCCGCGGCTATCCCGCGGTCGCGACGCTAATCCCGTGAGCGCCCATGACCGACACGATCCATCTCGGACTGCCCTATATCGACGCCGCCCAGGCGCAAAAGCATGTTACCCACAACGAGGCTTTGCGCACGCTCGACGCGCTCGTCATGTTGACGGTGCTCGACCGCGACCTCTCCGCGCCGCCGGCGTCGCCGGCGGCAGGCAGTCGCTATATCGTCAAGGCCGCCGGCAGCGGCGCCTTCGCGGGGAAGAGCAACCAGATCGCGCATTTTGCCGACGGCGCGTGGTGGTTCCACCCGCCGCAGGTCGGCTGGACCTGCTACGTGACCGACGAGATGGCGCTGCTGGCCTGGGACGGCACGTCCTGGGTGGCCGCCGTCAACGTGCTCGGCATCGGCGAGATCGCCAATCTTGGCCGCCTTGGTCTTGGCACCAGCGCGGACGCGACCAATCCGTTCAGCGCCAAGCTCAATAACGCCCTCTGGGTGGCTAAGACCGCGGCCGAAGGCGGCGACGGCAACTTGCGCTACAAGATGTCGAAGGAAAGCGCGACGAAAACCCTGTCACTGCTGATGCAGGATAATTTTTCCGGGCGCGCCGAGGTCGGCCTGACCGGAGACGACGATTTCCACTTCAAGGTCAGCCCCGACCGCACCACCTGGTATGAGGGCATTGTCATCAACAGCGCAAGCGGCGCGGTGAGTTTCCCCAACACCACAATCGCGGGCGGCCGCGAGGTACTGGTTGCCGCGCGGACCTATTACGTCCGCACCGACGGCAATGACGCCAATAGCGGCCTCGCCAACACGTCCGGCGGCGCGTTCGCCACGATCCAGAAAGCGATCGATACCGTCGCCAGCCTCGATGTGTCGATCTACACGGTGACGATCCAGGTCGGCAATGGCACCTATACGGGGGCGAACGTCCTCAAGGCGGCGATCGGCAGCGGCACGATCATCATCCAGGGTGACACGGCGACGCCGTCGAACGTCGTCATCTCGACCACCGCCGCCAACTGCTTCACTGGCGACAGCGTGCGCATGACCTACCGGCTGCAGGGCCTGAAGCTGCAATCCACGACCAGCGGCTATGGTATCGCCGCCAGCGGCGCCGCCACCTACCTTGAAATCTCCGCGCTCAATTTCGGCGCATCGGCCAGCGCCCATGTGTTTGTCAGCGGCGCCTATGTCGTCGCCGTGGGCAATTACACGATTTCCGGAAGCGCCACCGACCACGTCATCGCCTTCTTCGGCGGCAAGTTCATCGTCAGCGGCCTGACCGTCACGCTCTCCGGCACGCCGGCGTTCGCGACATCCTTCGCGCGCGCCATCGAGCTGGGGGCGATCCGCCTCCTCTCCAACGTCTATTCGGGCAGCGCGACCGGCAAGCGTTTCGACGTGTCGATGAATTCGACCTTGCAGGCCGGCGGCGCGACGCTGCCCGGCAGCATCGCCGGCACCACGTCGACGGGCGGCCAGGCGACATAAGCGCTGGCGCGCGCAATTCGCCGCCAAGTCGGCGCGGCACGCGGCCGCCAAGGCAATGCGCCGACGCAACAGATGCGCGAGGGACAAATCGATGGCACGCGACGCATTTGAGGAATGCCTGGCGCGGGTGTTGCGCAGCGAGGGCGGCTATAGCGATCACCCGCGCGATCCCGGCGGCCCAACCAATCTCGGCATAACGCTCTCCGAATTTCGCCGCCACGCGCGCGCGGCGGCGACGCTCGCCGACCTGCGCGCCATGACCCGCGCGCAGGCCGCGGCAATCTACCGCGCGCGCTACTGGGATGTGCTCGGATGTGATGGCCTGCCGGCGGGCGTCGACTATTGCGTCTTCGACTACGGCGTGAATTCCGGCGTCGGGCGCGCGGGCAAGGTGCTGCGGCGCACACTCGGCCTCTCCGACGACACGAGCGAGGTGACGCCGGCGGTCATTTCCGCCTGCGCGCGCACCCATGCTGGAACGCTCATTTCCGCGATTTGCGAGGAACGCATGCGGTTCCTGCGGCGATTGTCGATCTGGCCGACATTCGGCACGGGATGGCAGCGCCGCGTCGCCGAGGTACGCACCGCCGCGCTCGCCATGGCGCATGGAGTCAGCCGCGCGCCGGCGGGCGGCGCGCGGCCGGCGCCGCCAAGCGGAAAGGCGGCGACACCGCTGAACACGGCGGCCCGTGGCGCCTGCGCGTCGGGCACGCTCGCCGCCGGCGCCGCCGGCGCGCAACAGGCGCACGCGCACGACGCGGGAACGATCGTCCTCCTCGCCGTCGTGGCGCTGACGGTCGCGCTGTTCCTCGGCGGATGGTTCTACTGGCGCTGGCGCCAGCGGCGTCAGCAGGAAAAGGCATAGGAGGCAGGAATGGACTGGCAGGACTTGGCCGGCGCGCTCGTGCGCGCCGGCGCGCCCATTATCGGCACCGCCCTCGGCGGCCCATTCGGCGGCATGATCGGGTCGGCGGTCGGCGACGTGTTGGCGCGGGCGCTTGGCACCGCCGCGACGCCGCAGGCAATCGGCGAGGCTCTGCGCGTGACGCCGTCGGCGGATCTCGCTGCGCGTCTGTCCGCGGCCGATTCGGAAGCTGCCGCGAAATGGCCGGCGCTCGCCGAGATCGCGCGCGCGGAGGCTGAAATCGGCCGCGCGCAAGTTGCCGAAGTCGCCGCGACGCAGCGGGCCGAGATCGCCGCCGGCGATCCTCTGCAACGCTGGTGGCGGCCGATTTATGCGCTCGAACTGTCGATGCTCGAATGTCCGGCCTTCGCGCTGGTGCTGCTGCATGCGCTATGGTCCGGGCACGAGGCGGGCATCAACGGGTTTGCCCAGCTCTCCGCGCTGCTGATGACCTATTTCGGCGCGCGCTTTGGCGTGCTCGGGGTCTATGTATCCGGACGCACGCGCGAGAAACAGGCCGCCATCGCCGTTGCCGCGCCCAGCATCGTCGCGCAGTCCGTCAAGGCGATCGTGAAAAGGCGCCCCTAGCGAATTCTCGGACGGCGGATGTGCGGCTGTCGACGACGCGAACCTGGTGAGCCATCGTGGCGCTTCGCGTCGCCGGCTTGATTTCGCACGCTTGTCGTTTCGCGCCTTTTCGCCGCGTCGTCCCTTTTTCTGGATTAGTATCCCCACCTCCCGCCTTCCCTCCGAAACGGCCGCCGTCCACACTCCGCCCGATTCTGGCGCGGAGTTGACCATGGACGTTCGCGACGCCGTTGCCTCCCGGTATTCCTGCCGGGCCTTCCTTCCCCATCCCGTTCCCGAACACGTCGTGCGCGCCATTCTTGAACAGGCGGCGCGCGCGCCGTCTGGCGGCAATTTGCAGCCATGGCGCGTTGTGGCGCTTGCCGGCGAGCCGCTGGAAGAGCTCAAGGCCATGCTGCGCCCACGATTTGCTACCGAATTGCCGCGCGGCGAAGGCGCCGAATACCAAGTCTATCCTTCGCCGCTCGACGCGCCCTACCGCAGCCGCCGCTTCTCCGTCGGCGAGGCGCTCTATCGGTCGATCGGCGTGGCGCGCGAGGACCGTGCCGCGCGCATTCGCCAATATGCCCGCAACTATCTTTTTTTCGACGCGCCGGCGGCGCTGTTCTGTTCAATCGAGCGCGGCATGGGACCGCCGCAATGGTCGGACCTCGGCGGCTTCGTGCAAACGGTGATGCTGTTGGCGCGCGCCTATGGCCTGCATTCCTGCGCACAGGAGGCCTGGACGAACTGGCACAAGACGGTTTCCCGCTTTATCGGCCTGCCGGCCGAGGAATTGCTGTTCTGCGCCATTGCAATCGGTTATGCCGACGCGCACGCGCCAATCAACGGCTGGCGCAGCCCACGCGAATCGCTCGCGGCATTCGCGACCTTCAGGGGCTTTAGCGGGCCGGCGCCGCATTCTTGACGCGCAATTCGCGCTATCATGGCGGTATTCTGGCGTACTGACAGCGTGCGGGCGCGATGGCACTGTAGCGGCGCGACGACGCCGTGCCGCGATCCCCACGCGTGCGCCGCAGCGGAGGAAATCAATGCGTCTCCTCGTGGTCGAGGACGACCCCGATCTCAATCGCCAGCTTGCGACGGTGCTCACCGATGCCGGCTATGTGGTCGATCGCGCCTTCGACGGCGAGGAGGGCCACTTCCTGGGCGAGAGCGAGCCCTATGATGCCGTGATCCTTGATATCGGCCTTCCCAAGATGGATTGACTGTCCGTGCTCGAGGCCTGGCGGCGCACCGGGCGCGCCATGCCGGTCCTGCTGCTCACCGCGCGCGACCGCTGGAGCGACAAGGTGCAGGGGTTCGACGCCGGCGCCGACGATTACGTCGCCAAGCCGTTCCATCTCGAGGAGGTGCTAGCGCGCATCCGCGCGCTGCTGCGCCGCTCCGTCGGTCACGCCAAGAGCGAATTCAACTGCGGCCCGGTGCGCCTCGATACCCGCACCGGGCGGGTCACCGTCGATGGCAACCCGGTCAAGCTGACCAGCCATGAATACCGGCTGCTCTCTTACCTGATGCATCACAGCGGGCGTGTGGTCTCGCGCACCGAGCTCGTCGAACACCTCTACGACCAGGATTTCGACCGTGACAGCAACACGATCGAGGTTTTCGTCGGCCGCATCCGCAAGAAACTCGGCGTCGACGTGATCCAGACCGTGCGCGGGCTTGGCTACCTGCTCACTCCCCCCGGCGAGGGGCGCTGAGGCGGGGAACGTGGCATGGCCGACGGTGGAAATGACTAACCCGATGCGCGCCAATTCGCTTGCGCTGCGCCTTTTCTTTTCCGCCGCCGCGTGGACCGTGGCAATCTTACTGGCGACGGGCATCCTTCTCTCGTCGCTTTATCGCGAGGCCGTCGAGCGGTCCTTCGATCGCCGGCTCACCGTCTACCTGCGCACCATTGTCGCGGAAATTACAACCGCCGACCTGAGCACCGAGCGCATCAGCCAGACGCTTGGCGAGCCGTTGTTCGACTTGCCGCTTTCAGGCTGGTACTGGCAGGTTTCGCGGCTGAGCGCCGTGCGGCCGGAAGGGCGCTCCTCGCGCTCGTTGTGGGACAAGGGCCTACCGCATCTCGACGAAATGGGTATGACCGCCACCGCTGATGGCACGCGCCACGGCAATTCCAGCGGTCCCGAGGACCAACAATTGCGCATCGTCGAGCGCATCGCCGATTTTGGCGAGGATGGCCGCTTTCGTGTCGCGGTCGCCGGCGATACCGCTGAAATCGAGGACGAGACACGCAGCTTCGATCGCGCGCTGATGATCACGCTCGGCGCGCTGGCGATCGTGCTGGTACTCACGACGGCGTTCCAGGTGCGCTTTGGCCTTGCCCCGCTCAAGCGCATTTCCGCCGGCCTCGCCGCCATCCGCTCGGGGCAGGCCGAGCGTCTGGTGGGGGCGTTTCCGGTCGAGATCGACCCGCTCGCGCGCGAAACCAACGAACTCCTCGAAGCCAATCGCGAAATTGTCGAACGCGCGCGCACGCACGTGGGCAACCTGGCGCATGCGCTCAAGACGCCGCTCTCGGTCGTCATCAACGAGGTCGGCGCGCTCGGCAACGATCCCGCCACAGCAAAAATTCGCGAACAGACGACGATCATGCGCGATCAGATCGCGCGCCATCTCGAACGCGCGCGCTTGGCGGCGCGCACCACCGTCGTCGGCACGGTGACCGATGTCGCCCCGGTGGTCACCGCGCTCACGCGTACCATGGAAAAACTGCACCGCGATCGCACGATCGCGGTCAATGTCGTCGCGCCGCTGGCGGTGCGCTTCCGCGGCGAGCGCCAGGACCTCGAGGAAATGGTGGGCAACCTCGTCGACAACGCCTGCAAATGGGCGCAAGCGCGCGTCAACGTCGAGATCGTGCCCGAACAGGGCTTGGCGGTGACCGCGCGGCGCGTCGTGCGCATCGTTGTCGATGATGACGGACGCGGCCTCTCGCCAGCCGAGCGCGAGCGCGTCACTCGTCGTGGCCAGCGGCTTGACGAAACCATGCCCGGCTCCGGACTTGGCCTCTCGATCGTCTTGGAACTGGCAGCGCTCTATGGCGGGCACCTCACGCTTGGCAGCGCGCCGATCGGCGGCTTGCGCGCCGAACTCAGCCTGCCGGCGGCGTAATCGGGCCGCCGCTCTAACAGAGTTTTGCCCTAATCGTGCTGCTTGCTGCCGCGGGAGGGGACGCGCGATCGTACGGATGCACCCGCGCGACCCGGCTGGCGGCAGGCTTTTGGCGCAAGCGCATGATGGCGAAAAGCCCGAAGTGGTTTTCAGGCGACATCCTGCACGAGGTTATGGGAATCCTTGGCGGTTATGATATTGCGTCGATTCGATGCAAGTGCGTCCGGATCGGACAAGATTATCCGGATCCGAGGAGGGGGGACACGCGATGACCGCCGCATGCCGTGCATACACGAAAGTCGCCGTGGTCGCGGGTCTGGCGATAATCCTGGGTGGATGCGCGGGTAATCCTTACTCGGGGACCGGTCCGCGCGAGAATACGGGCACTCTCGTTGGCGCGCTGGCCGGGGCGGCGATTGGTTCACAGTTCGGCGGGACCACGGGTTCGCGCATCGCCGCCGGGGTCGCCGGCGCCGCCATCGGCGGCCTCATCGGCAACCGGATCGGGGCGGCGCTGGATGATGACGACCGCGAGCGTGCCTATGCCGCGCAATTAGACGCGCTTGAGCGCGGACCCTCCGGTGCTCCGGTGAACTGGCGCAATCCCGATTCGGGACGCTATGGCACGGTGGTTCCCGGCCCAGCCTTTCAGCAGGCCGGCCGCGACTGCCGGTCCTATACCCACACGATCTATATCGACGGCCGCCCGCAGGCCGCCCGCGGGACCGCCTGCCGCAACGGCGACGGCACCTGGACGCCGGCAGCCTGAACTTCCCGTATCGTCCAAAGACTTGCAGCGTCACCCCGCGATTGCGGTGCCCGTTCAACGAGTTCTTAACGCGGCTTGGCCTATGACTATGGCGGCCAACGGCGCACGCATGCGCGGAGCCGAATTCATGACCGACGAAAATTTCCAGATCGACAAGCTGCGGGCCATGTTTCGGGAGATGAAACCGGAACTGCGCGCCAAGGTCATCTCCGAGCTTGAACGTTCCGGGCTGCGCGGAGAGACCATGCGCGGCATGGAGGCCGTGCTCAGCGAATTGCGCGCCAGCGTTCGCGGCAGCGGTGTCAAGGCGGAGCGCTTTGCCAATCCGACGCGCCTGTTCTTCGGCGCCGTGGATCCATTCGTGATCGATGCAAGCGCCGAACACGCCTATCCCGGCCGCATCGCGCGCGCGTCGCTTGATCCGGCCTGGGCCTGGATCGGTCGCGATCTCATCCCGGACGAGGCCAATGCCTATTTCGAGCGCGCATCGGCTTTTTTGGCCGCCGGCGATTTGGCGAACGCGGAAGCCGCGGCGCTGGCGCTGCAGGATCTCGTCGTCTTGCGCTTCGGTCAGGCGCTGGCGGCGGTCAAGGACGACATGGCGCATCGCCGCCTGGCATTCCAGATCGGCTCGGCTCGCGGCCTCGACGACATGGGCAAAATCGTCGCCGTCCTGGCGGCCCGCGACGCATTGACCGCATTTGCGGCGCGACTGCCGCACCGCACCGCGGTTCTGGTCGACGATCAGCTTGAAGCGACGAAAGCGCTGATGGATTCCTCGATTTCCACCCGCCCCAACTGCCTTCCCTATCTGCTGGCGCTGGTGATGCAGCGGCTGCAATCGCCCTGGCAGTTGGTTCGCCTCGCCACCCTTGCCGCGGAAAGCGACAGTCCCGCGCGCGTTGCCGCGACGCCCTATTCCATCGCTATCGACATTGTGATGAGCGAGGTCGAGCAGCAGGTGCGCCAGCTCAAGCGCGACCTCAAGGGCGGCCAAGGTAAGTCGGTCGCCGACCTGCTACGCCTGATTCACGACGCGGTGCGCGGGCTGCGATCCGATATCGATCTTTCGGGCGATTCGGCATGGTCGCGGCAACTTGCCGCCATTCGTGGCGATGCCGCCGGCACGCTCAAGCCGGAATTGGACTCCATACCCGGCCGCGTTCGCCGCGTGCTGCGGGCGCGTTCGCCGCGCGAAGCGGCGCAGGCAGCGGGCATTAGCGCCAGTGAAGTTACCGAAATCGAGGAATTGATCGACCTGTTGTGCGCGTGCCGCAATTTCGCCGGCGAATTGGCCGTCAGCGAGGTCACACTGCGGAGCCATTCCGAACTTCAGCACTATCTCGAAACCAGCGCGCAGACGCTCATGGAGGCTGCGCGCAGTTCAACCGGAACCGACCAGAAGCTGCGTCAGTCGCAATTTGACGCTAGCGTGCGTTTCTGCGCCCGCCTGTTCGGGCCCGGCCGGGCACCTGCGGGCGTGCGGGTGGCGGCGATCTGCGCTATTGCCGCGGGCGACGGGGCGTGATGTAACGGCCGCCCTGGGACGGGCGTATCGGCACGATATCATGACGCTGTGGTTGCTCTTGGCGGTGATGACGGCGGCGGCGGCATTCGCCGTATTGTGGCCGTTACGGCGCGACCGCAAGAGCACGCCGGGCGGCGACGAAACCGCCGTTTATCGCGACCAGCTCATGGAGGTTGAACGCGACCGCGCCGCGGGCGCCATCGCGGCGAAGGAAGCGGAGGCCGCGCGAATCGAGCTGTCGCGCCGGCTGCTCGCGGCCGCCGATCGGGCGCGCGCCGCCGACGTCGCCGACGCTGGCATGGCGCGGTGGCGCCGCCGTATCGTCGCATTGGTCGCGCTGGTGCTCTTTCCCGGCGGCGCTATCTTGGCCTACCTTGCGCTTGGATCGCCGATGCTTCCAAGCCAGCCGCTC
>JACQAE010000211.1 GCA_016195095.1 Pseudomonadota bacterium | reverse complement strand
TGGCGGGTGACGCTGCCGCTGTCGCTGCCCGGAATCGTCGCCGGATGCGTCCTGACATACTCGGCCTGCGTCACCGCCTTCGTGACGCAGACGCTGATCGGCGGCGCGCGCCTGATCTACATGCCGCTGCACATCTATCAGCAGGCGATCGGCGCCAATCATTGGCCGTTCGCGGCGGCGATCTCGGTCATTTTCATGATTGCCGTCCTGGCCGTGGTCGCCGCCCTCACGCGCATCGGCCGCCGGAGCGAGATCAATGGCGCCGCCTGACGTGACGCAAGGCCTGGCGCCGGCGGGCGCGCCGTCGCGCGGGCTGCGGCAACGCCCTTCGCGCATCGACTGGGAGGCGGCGTCGCTGCGCTTCGTCCTTGGCGGGATTTGCGTGGTCGCCATCGTGTTCCTGGTGGCGCCGACAATCATCGTCCTCGTCACCTCGTTCACGGCGTCGCAGTCATTGAAGTTTCCGCCGCATGGCTTTTCGCTGCGCTGGTACGCGGCGTTGCGCGAGGCCGACCAGATGCAGGCGGCGGCGTGGAACAGCCTGGTCGTGGCGCTGTGGACGACCGCGATTTCCTTACTGCTGGGCACCGCCGCGGCGCTCGGCATCGCGCGCAGCCGCGCGCGGCTGGCGCGTGCCTGCGATATCCTGTTCATGTCGCCGCTGGTTCTGCCGGCGCTCGCCTTCGGGTTTGCCGCGCTCATCTTCGTCAACCGGCTGGGCCTCTCGCCCGGCATTGCGTTCCTCGTCCTCGGCCACGTGATCGTGTGCGTGCCATTCGTCCTGCGCACGACCATCGCAGCGCTCTCGCAGCTCGATCCGGCGCTGCTCGACGCCTCCGCCAGCCTCGGCGCCGGCCCATGGATGACGTTTCGCCGCGTCACGCTGCCGCTGATCGCGCCCGGCCTTGGAGCTGGCGCATTTCTCGCCTTCATGGCCTCCTTCGATAACGTGCCGGTGTCGCTGTTCCTTGCCGACGAGCGAACCGAGGTGCTGCCGATCCATCTGTGGCAGCAGATCGAGACCAATCTCGATGTGCGCACGGCGGCGGTCTCCGGCCTGATCGTGATCGTCACCCTCGTCCTGATGTTGGTGGCGGAGCGCATGGCGGGGCTCACAAGGCAGATGCGTTAGGGGAAATCATGCCGGGAATTTCCATCCACGTCGTCGATGTCGCGCGCGGGGTGCTGGCGGCGGGCATGCGCGTAGCGCTGCACCGCGTCGGCGCGGGTGGGGAGGCGATCGCGCTTGTTACCGGCGCCATCGGCGCCGACGGCCTGCTCAACGACGCGCAGCTCGCGGGCCGCTTCGCCGCCGGCGCCTATCGCGCGACCTTTCATGTCGCGGATTTCTACCGCGCGCAAAGCGTCGCCCTCCCGCGCCTGCCGTTTCTCGACGTCGTGACCTTCGATTTCGGGATTACCGATCCCGAGCAGCATTACCACCTGCCGTTCAAATGCACGCCGTGGGGCTATTCGTGTTTTCGCGGCGGGGCGTGAGCGGCGGCCGCGCAGGGCGCGTGTCGGCGCCTTGGCGCGCGGTTCACGCCTCGCGCGGCTTATGCCAGCCGACCTTGGCGTCGGCGACCGCGTCGACCGAGGCGAAATAGGGCTTGATGTCGATGAGCGGCGTGCGGTCGAGGCAATCGAGGCCGAGCACGCTCAGCCGCGTGCCGGCGACGGCGAGCAATTGCACGACGCTGGCGGCGATCGGGTTCGGCCGCACCGGCGAGCGCAGCGCGAAGGTGCCGCGCAGTTCGCCATAGTGGCGCGGCGTCTGCAGCACCAGGTCGCGGCGCGCCGCGTGCATCCAGTAGAGCACCAGGAGGTGGGTGGCGCTCTCGACATCCTTGAGGCCCGCTTCATAGCGCGCGTCAAGCTCGATGGCGCACGCTATGCCGCGCTCGCGCGCCTCGCGGGCGTTTTTCGGACATTGCGCCCGCGTCGTCCACGGCGTGCGGATCGCGCCGATGAAGTAGAGCCCGGCGTCAAAGGCGTCGGGAAGCGCAACGGCAACCTCGCCCGGCCGCATGTCCCACTCGACGCCCGTCATGCCAATCCTCCCGTGGCGGCTCACGTTCGCCTTGGCGCATTTTCCGCGGCGAACCGATACCCGCGTTTCGCGATCATGCCTTAAGAAAACACAAGCGCCGGGGAAAGTCCCCGGCGCCCGATACGTCTTTTTCGATGCTGGAATGGTCGCGTTCGCTCTTAAGGAATATGGCGAATGCGCTGGATCCCCGAACTCAAAAAGCACCCAGCAAGATGGCGGCGACAAAACCAATGACCGCCACGACCGCCAGCACATTGAGTCGCAAGGCAATGTCCACGAATATGTCTCCTGCATCATTGACGCTGTACGCAATATAACAACTTTGCGACGCCTGCCGAAGCGGGTTACGTGCTGCAGCGCAGCAAATGCTCGGTCCGCGCGCTGAAAACCGCGCCGGTGTCGGACTCAAGCCTCTGATCGGTCACGAAAAAATTTTCACCATGTAGCTTGCCCCAAGGCCATGCGGAAACGGAATTGCCGGCGTGCCCGCCGTGCATCGGTCGGCAATGCTGAGCGCCGCGTCGGGCAATTTTTGTGCGCAAAACGCCATCCGGGGAGGCGGAAACTTACGTTCGCGGGGGCGCGCGACCGGCGCCCTGGTTTCTCTATAATGCATTGAAATTACGAATTATTTCATCGCAAACGGGCGCCGGCCTTGGCGCCTGCATTCAGCCGCGGGCGCGCGCCAGCGCGATTTCCACAAAGTGCGCGGCTTGCAGCGCCGCGCGGTCGCGTCCGAAGCGGCCGACGACCTGCACGCCCAGCGGCAACCCGGACCGATCGGTGAGCCCAGGCACGTTGACACAGGGCGCCCCCATCAGCGTCCACAGCCGGTTGAAGATGGCGCTGCCGGTGGAGGCGAGGCTCTCCGGCGCGGCCCCCGGCGCCGACGGGGTCAGGATGACGTCGGCGTCGGCCATGCGCTCGGCCAGGAACTGGCGGGCGCGGCGGGTGGTGCGGCGTGCCGCGTCGTAGCTCTCCGCGCCGATGCCGGCGGCGCGCTCGAGGAGGTCGCGCAGCAACGGCCCGATCTGGTCGCGATGACAGTCATATTCGAACGCCAAGGCGCGGAAGGCCTCGTAATCCTGGATCACCGCATGCGCCTCCCAGGCGGACTCGAGGATTTCCGCCGGGGCAAATTCGCTCACGCGCGCGCCGGCGGCCTCGGCGAGTCGGGCGGCGGTATCGATCGCGGCCTGCATGGCGGGGCTTGCCTGTGACCATAGATGCGTGCGCGCGAGCGCGATGCGTGGCGGCGCCGGCGCCGCGCCGTCGATGCGCAGATCGCGGCCGCTGATGGCGCCGGCGACGAAGGCGGCATCCGCGACGCCGGCGGCAAAGACGCCTGCCGTGTCGAGGTGCCAGGCGAAGCATTTCACCCCGACCAGGGGCAGCAGCTTGTAGGAGGGCTTGAACCCGGCGACGCCGCAAAACGCCGCCGGCCGGATGACGGAGCCGCCGGTCTGGGTGCCGATCGCGGCCGGCAGCATGGCGGCGGCGACGGCGGCGGCCGAGCCGGAGGAGGAACCGCCCGGCGTGTGCGCCAGGTTGCGCGGGTTGCGCGTGCCCGCCGGCTGCAGGAAGGCGAGTTCGGTCGTCACGGTCTTGCCGAGGATGACGCCGCCGGCGCGGCGCGTGAGCACAACCAGGGCGGCGTCGGCGCGCGGACGATGGCCGCGATAGATCGGCGAGCCGTACTCGGTCGGCAGGTCGGCGGTATCGATGATGTCCTTGATGCCGATCGCGAGCCCGCGCAACGGCAGCGCCGCGAGTTCGTCGGCCCGCTCGCGCGCCACGCGCCTGGCCGCCGCGATATCGAGAGCGGCAAAGGCGCCGATGTCGCCCTCGCGCGCCGCGATGGCATCGGCGCAGAGGTCGATGGCGGCGGCCGCCGTCAGCTCGCCACGTTCGATGCGGCGCGCCAGGTCAAGCGCGGAGAGCATCATTCGCGCCCGCCGGGCTGTCCGCCCCGCGCGCGCCGGCGCCGGCCGTGGCTGGCGCGCAGGCCGCGCCGGGCGGGCCGTGCGGTCGCCTTTTCCACCACGCGCAACATGCCGGCCGGGCCTCCAGGCCTTGCCGGTGCCGTCAATCGGTCCATGCGTAGCATCCGCCCCTCCGCGCGGCGGCGATTTAGGGTGCAATCGCCGCCGCGATCAAGGGCCGCAGCACGATCTTTTCTCAAATGCCGGTTCCCGTTTTTCGCGTCCATGGTTGCGATCACGATCTTTTAACCACGCGGCGCCGTCCCCGGCGCCTACCCGGCATCGTTGATAGGACGTTAATCGCCACCCTCGCATTCTTGCGACATGACGCGCGTGGTGCGGTACTATCTCGTCGGTTCGTGCTTTGTGGTCCTGGCCATGCTTGCCGGCTGCGCCGGCGGCTTTGTCGAGCAGCGCGAACCGTGGCGGCGCGAGGCGGAAGCGCAATGCCTCAAGTCGGGCGGCGTGCACGAAAGCGCGTCCATCGTCATGCAAAAGCCGATCAACGGGCCGGGAATGTGCGGCGCGGATTTTCCGTTGCTGGTGTCGGCGCTGGGCGACGGCGCGGCGCTCGGCTATGCCGACGACATATTGCGGCCGCCGGGGGCGATTCCGCGCCGCCACCCGCTTGACGGCGCGCGCTCGCCGGCGGCGCCGGCAAACGCTTCCTTTCCATCGCAGACGCCGCCGGTCTGGTCGGATCCGCCGGCGCGCGGCGATGCGCCAACCCGCCCGGCGCCATGGCGCGGCGATCCGCCCGCATGGCGCGAGGCGCCGCGCGTGTTCGACAACGCCGCGCCGGCGGCGGGCGTCAACGCACAATCGGGTCCGGTTTCGCTCGCGCCGCCGGGCCTCGCAACGCCTGCGCCCGATCCCTCCGGCGCCTATGTCGGCGGCGGCGCCTTGCCGCCGCGCCGCCAGGACGTGGACGCGCCGGCGGCCAATGGACCGGGTACGGTTCCCTTTCGCGCCGCCTCTCCGGCGCCCGTGCCGCCGCTCGGTCCGCCGCTCGGTCCGCCGCGCCCGCCGCCCGTCGCGGCGCGGCTCGCCGCCACCGTCACGCCGGCGGCGACGCTCGCCTGTCCGCTCGTCTCCACGCTCGATCGCTGGCTGATCGAGGCGGTGCAGCCGGCGGCGCAGAAATGGTTCGGGCAGCCGGTGGCCGGGATCAAGCAGATATCCGCCTATTCCTGCCGCGGCATGAACGGCAATCCGCGCGCGCGCATATCCGAGCACGCTTTCGGCAACGCGCTCGATATCGCGTCTTTCACGCTTGCCGACGGGCGCATCGTGACGGTTAAGGACGGCTGGCGCGGGCGGCCGCAGGAGCAGGGCTTCCTGCGCGATATCCAGGCGGCCGCCTGCGAGCGTTTCGCCACCGTGCTGGCGCCCGGCTCGAACGTCTATCACTACGACCATATCCATCTCGACCTGATGCGCCGCTCGGGGACGCGCCAGATCTGCAACCCGCAGGCCGTCGCCGGTGAGGTCATTGCCGCGCGCGCGCGCTTGCGTCTCGCCGGGCGTGGCGGCGAGCCCGTTACCACCGGCTCGCTGCGCGATCGCCGCCCGCCGCCGCCATCGCTGCGCCACGACGGCAATGCGTTTCCCGACGACATTGACGACGACCGCCATCATCCGCTGCCCGTCCGGCGCTGAGATTGTGCGGCAAATTGTAGCATCGGCCATGGCGCATACGCGTTATCTCGTTGTTATCACTATCCAATAAGTTTTGCGGCGGGGTTGCAGGACGGCCCTTCCCTTATCGCGTGCCGCTCATGATATTGGTGCCGCATCTGCGCCCCGTCCCGGGGCGCGTGGGGAGACATTCATGCGTCGCTCGTTCGCTGCCGTTTTCCTCGGGTTTCTTGCGGTCGTCGCAACGTTGTTCTTGCTCGTTCATGACGCCGACGCGCGCGGCGGCAAAGGCGGGAGCCTCGGCAGCCGCGGATCGCGCACCTATTCGGCGCCGCCCGTCACCACGACGGCGCCCACGGCGGCGCCCCTCCAGCGCACCATCACCCAGCCTGGCTCGGCCGTGGCCGCGCGCCCCGGCGCGCCGGCGGCCGCCGCCGCGCCCGGCGGAATGTTCAGCCGGCCCGGTCTCCTTGGCGGCCTCGCCGCCGGATTCCTCGGCGCCGGCCTCATCGGCATGCTGATGGGGACCGGATTCATGGGCGGCCTCGCCGGCTTGGCGTCGATATTCGGCCTGCTCATTCAGGTCGGCCTCGTGGTCATTGTCGGCGTGTTGCTGTGGCGCTGGTGGCAGCGGCGCAGCGAGCCGGCGGTGGCGAGCGGCCCGTCATTGCGCGAGATGACGCAGGACCGCCCGGGATTGGGCGGCCTCGGTCTCGGCGGCATGGGCGCAACGCCGGCAGGCACGCCCGCGGCCGCGCCGGTGGCGCAGGATATCGGCGTCGAGCCCGCCGACTATGACGCCTTCGAGCGTCTGCTTGGCGACGTCCAGAGCGCCTATGGCGCGGAGGATCTTGGCCGCCTGCGCGCGCTGGTGACGGCGGAAATGCTCTCCTACTTCTCCGAGGAGCTGACCGACAATGCCAGTCGTGGCGAGATCAACCAGGTATCGAACGTCAAGCTCCTGCAGGGCGACCTGGCGGAAGCCTGGCGCGAGGGCGAGGCGGAATATGCCTCCGTGGCGATGCGCTATGCGCTCGACGACCGCCGCATCGAGCGCGCGAGCGGCCGCGTGATCGAGGGCGGGCCGCAGGAAGTCACGGAAATCTGGACTTTCCGCCGCGCCAGCGGCGGCAACTGGATCCTCTCGGCGATCCAGCAGTCCTGAATTTCGCGCGCACCCTCTAGACAGGCGCCGGGCATTGCCCGGCGCTTGTGCATTTGTGGCGGTGAGATGCGAACGGCGTGCGGCGCCGCGTTGCGGGGCGTGCGCGCACGCGCGCCGCGTGATAAAGCATCGTTCCGCCGATGCGGACGCCGCTTTGCCGCATCGACACACTTGGCGCTAAATCAGGTCGCGCGCGCCATGCATCGCGGCGCGTGCTCGAAAATTGATTGGAGTCATCACCGATGAAACCGCTCGCTCCCGAACTCTATTGGCTGCTGCTGACGGTCATTCTGACCGGCCTCCTCTGGGTGCCCTATATTTTGCGCACCATCGCCGATGTCGGCGTTCCCACCGCGTTGTCGGAGACCGAGGGTGTTCTCAAGGCGGAGGCGATCTGGGCGCAGCGCGCCAAGCGCGCGCATGCCAACGCCGTTGAAAACCTCATCGTCTTCGCGCCGCTGGTGCTCCTGGTGCATGCCACCGGCGCCGGCAATGGGGCGACGGCGCTGGCCTGCGCAATCTATTTCTACGCGCGTCTGGCACATTACGCCGTTTACACGCTTGGCATTCCCTATCTGCGTACGCCGGCATTCGCGGTCGGATTTTTTTGCCAGGTGACACTTGCGCTACGTCTCCTCGGCGTGGTGTAGCGCGCCGGTTCCACTTTTCGCGATCATGACTTTCGTTTGAGCATGATCTTTTCTCAAAAGCGGTTCCCACTTTTCGCGATCATGACTTTCGTTTGAGCATGATCTTTTCGCAAAAGCGGTTCCCACTTTTCGCGATCATGACTTTCGTTTGAGCATGATCTTTTCGCAAAAGCGGTTCCCACTTTTCGGGATCATGATTCTTTGCCTGGAGCATGATCTTTTC
>JACQAE010000210.1 GCA_016195095.1 Pseudomonadota bacterium | reverse complement strand
TTTCCGAAAACCGGTTCCCACTTTTCGGGATCATGCTCGGGATTTCTCGCCAAACGCTCGCCAATTGCGCCTTCGGCGGCATGGAAATCAGGCACCGCGCTGCGCAGCACCATATCAACGTCCGCGCGCGAGCCTTGCGCGAGCGCGAATTCGAGCCTTGCCAGCCATTCGCGCATCGTCGCCAACTCCAAGCGCACCGGCTCGGTCGCGACAATGCCCTCGATGCCGATCTCGGAGATCGGTTCTTCGGGCGAAAATAGAATCTCGTTGAGCCGCTCCCCCGGTCGTATGCCTGTAAAACAGATCTTGACGTCGCGGCCTGGCTCGAGGCCGGAGAGGCGAATCATGTTTTCCGCCAATTCCACGATACGCACGGGCTGCCCCATGTTGAGCACGTAGACGCAAAGTTCGGATCGTTGCGGGCCCAATGCGTGGCTTGCCGCGGTGATGACCAAGTCGCAGGCCTCGCGGATGGTCATGAAATAGCGCACCATGTCGGGGTGCGTCACGGTGACCGGTCCGCCGGACTCGATTTGCGCCTTGAACTTGGGAACCACCGAGCCGTTGGACGCCAGGACATTGCCGAACCGCACCGCGATCAGGCGTGTCTGTGCGGCCTTGCCTTCCTTGCCGCGCGCGATATTCGCGTCGAGCGCCTGGCAATACATTTCCGCAAACCGTTTCGTGGCGCCAAGCACCGACACCGGCTCAATCGCCTTGTCGGTGGAAATCATCACCATCGCGGCGCCCGCCGCTACGGCCGCGTCGGCGACGTTGACAGACCCGAAAATGTTCGTCTTGACGCCTTCGCTCCAGTCGCGTTCGAGGAACGGCACGTGCTTGAGCGCGGCGGCGTGAAAAACAATGTCCGGCGCGAATTCGAGCGTGAGCTTGGATATCCGCTCGCGGTCGCGGATATCCGCGATACGGCCGTCGACGCGCGCGCCCGCACCCTTGGTGCGAAGCGATTCCAATACGGTATGCAGCGCCGGCTCGCAATTCTCGACGACCAGCAGACGCGCCGCGCCATAGGCAACGACGCGGTCGCAGATTTCCGCGCCGATCGACCCGCCACCCCCGGTGACGAGGATGGCGCGGCCGCGCACGAATTCCTCGATACGGCGGTAGCCGATCTTCACGCTCGGCCGCAGCAGCAGGTCCTCGACATGCACCGGCGCCAATCGCAGTGCCTCGCCGCCCTCGTCGAGCGACGGCAATCGGCTGGTAACCAGGCCGAGGCGGCGCGCGCGCATCAATATCGACTCGGGATGCGCGCCCGGCGCCAGCGCGCTTGGTGTCATGACCAGACGCCTGATTTTCGCGCCGCGTTCGCCGAAATCGGCGACCAGCCGTTCGAGATCGGAAAAGTCGCCGAGCACCGCCACGCCACGTATCGCCTGCCCGCGGTCGGAGCGCGAGGGGGAGAGGATGCCGAGCGCGCGCAACCGCCGCACCGCGCCGCTCTCCACCGCGCGCAGCAGCACGTCGGCATCGGCGGCATTGCCGAGCACCAGAATGGCCTCGGCGTCTTCCGCCCTGGCATGCTGCAAGGTCCGCGTATAGCGAAAATAGCGATACGTGACGCGCGGACCGGCGAGAAAAACTCCCTGCAAGAACCAGTAAAGAATGATCGTCAATTTGCCGAAAAAGAACCCGCCATAGAGGTTCGGCGACAACATCACATAATCAAGCGCCAGCAAGGTGAACGCCATCACGCTCGCCGCGCGCACGATATCGCGCAGGTCCAGCAGCGAGGTAAATCGCCATTTCGACTTATACAGATCGAGCGTCAAATAGACGATCGCGGCAATGGTGACGACCGCGGGCAGAATGATCGGCAGCACATGCGCGCGCTCGGCGAGACCGGGGCCCTCGAAGCGGAGGTAAAACGCCGCCACGATTGCCGCCGCCGTCGCAATGAGATCATGCGCGAAGATGAGCCACATCCGCGGCGTGAAATTGAGCAATCGGCGAATCTTGTCCATCACGCCCACGCGGCCCCGCTCGCGCAATATGCATCGACGCCACCCGCGCCGAGACGAACCATCGCAGCGCCCCTCGCGCGCGATCTCCCAGGAGCATAACCGTTTCGCGGCCCACGCCAATGCCGGCGCGACCGCTTCGCAATGGGCGCCGCGGCCGCGGTCGGCCACGTGTTGCGCGACGCGGTCATGGCGCGCCATCGCCCGGCGGCGGATGCGAGCGCGAGCGGCGCACGATCGTGCTGGTGGAATGTCCGGCAATCAGCTCGGCGATGACGACCGCGCCGCCGTCACCCTCAACAATGTCACGGCCAACCACGTCCTCGCGCCGGTAATCGGCGCCCTTCACCAGCACGTTGGGACGCACGCGCCTGATCAATTCAAGCGGCGTATCCTCCTCGAATACCGCGACGAGATCGACCGCCTCAAGTGCCGCCAGCACCTGCGCGCGCGCGGCCACGTCCTGTATCGGGCGCGCGGCGCCCTTGAGCCGCCGCACCGAGGCGTCGCTATTGAGCCCGACGACCAACCGGTCGCAGGCAGCACGCGCCTTGGTGAGCAGATGCACGTGACCAGGATGCAGCAGGTCGAAACAGCCATTAGTGAAACCGATGCGCAAATCGCGCGCGCGCCAGTCGCGTAGCCGATCCTCGAGGACGGCAGGATCGAAGGTGACCTTGTCCTCGAGCGCCAGCGCCGCGCGCGGCAGCAATTGCGCGCGCATCTCCTCGATCGCGACCGTCGCGGTGCCGCGCTTGCCGACGACGACGGCCGCCGCCGCATTGGTCGCGCGCACCGCATCTTCATAGGAGGCGCCGGCGGCCAGCATGGCGGCGAGGACGGCGGCAACCGTATCCCCGGCGCCGGACACGTCGCGCACGCGCACCGGGTAGGCCGGCACATGCACGGGATCGGCGTCGCGCTCCTGCAGCAGCAGTCCATCCTCGCTCAAAGTCACCAGCACGGCGTGGCAATCGACCATGGTGAACAGCACGCGCGCCGCCGTCGCGACGTCGGAAATGCTGCCGACGGGAAGGTGGGTCGCTTGCGCGAGTTCGCCACGATTGGGCGTGATGACGCTCGCCCCGCGATAGCGGGCGAAAGCCGCGCCCTTGGGATCGACAATGACCGCGCGGCCGGCAGCGCGCGCGCGCTCGATGGTCGTGCGCACCACGCGCGGCGTAAGGACGCCCTTGGCGTAATCGGAAATGATGACCGCGCCGGCGCGTGGCAACATCGACTCCAGATGCGCGAGCACGCCCGCCTCGGTTGCAGCGTCGAGCGGTTTGGGCTCCTCCCAATCGGCGCGAATGAGGTGCGTCGAGTGATGCTCGGAAACGAACCGCACCTTGCGCGTCGTCGGGCGCGTGCGGTCGACCACCAGCCCGGCCTCGATCAGGCCGCGCAGCTTGGCCACGTCGTCGGCAACGACGCGGCCGCCGTCATCGTCGCCGATGACGCCGACGAACAGGCATTTGGCTCCGAGGCCGGCGATGTTGCGCGCGACATTGCCGGCCCCGCCGATCACGCGGTCCTCGCGCCGGACTGCGATGACCGGGGTGGGCGCCTCCGGGGAAATGCGCGATACCTCGCCATAAACGAAGACATCGAGCATAAGATCGCCGACGCAGAGCACGGTCTGTCCGGCGACGCGCCGCAGCGTGGCGTCCAAATCCGGCATCGGGTTACTGCTCACTTAGCCTTCGCCCTCTCGCTACTGGTAGCGGTCCGCTCGACTGAGAAAGCCGCCAATATAGCGCGCCACCGCCGCCTCCAGTGGCATGAAATGCGCGTTGCACCCGGCGGCCCGCAGGTTGTCCAGGCTGGCCTGGGTAAAATATTGATATTGATCGCGAATAGCATGCGGCATCTCAACGAATTCGATCGCCGGCGGCAGTCCCAGCGCGGCGAACGCGGCCTCCATCATGGCGCGGAAGCTGCGCGCCGTCCCGCTGCCGACGTTGAAAATTCCGCTGACCGACGGCGTCGCCAAAAGCCAGCGCACCACCGCGACGGCGTCGTCGACATAGACGAAATCGCGGCTCTGATCGCCGTCGGCAATGCCGGCACGATGCGACTTGAACAGGCGCACGGCGCGGCCCGAGCGGATATCCGCGAACCGCTTGGCCAACAGGCTCATCATCTCGCCTTTGTGATACTCGTTGGGACCGAACACATTGAAGAACTTGAGCCCGGCCCATTGCGGCGGCAGCTTGTCGCCGCGCGCGTGGCGCTCGGCCACGGCAACATCGAAGCGGTGCTTGCTCCAGCCGTAGAGATTCATCGGCGTGAGGCGGCGCAACCCATCGACGCTCCAATCGTCCACGAACCCCGCCGCGCCGTCGCCATAGGTGGCCGCCGACGACGCATAGATAAACGGCGTGCGCGCATCGCTGCACCATTCGAGCAGGCGCATCGGCAAGCGAAAGTTGGTGGCGATGACAAGGTCCGCGTCGCGCGCCGTCGTGTCCGATATCGCGCCCATATGCACGACGGCTTCGAGCCGGCGACCGTCAAGCCAGCCAAACAGATCGCTCGCGGGCACGATGTCGCATACCTGACGCTTTTGCAGGTTGCGCCATTTCCCGTCGTCGCCAAAAATGTCGCTGACGACGATATCATTGCGGCCGGCCTCGTTGAGGCTCGCCACAAGATTCGATCCAATAAAGCCGGCGGCGCCGGTCACCAGCAGCATGTCACAAAACCCGATCGCGCGCGTGCCGCGCCGGCGTGGCGGCGACAGGCGATGCCCTCCTTTGCCTCAACAGCATGGCAGGTGCAACCAAGCCTCGGGCCATGCTAAAGGGCTGTGCGATGGCGGAACCAATGCCGGCGCGGTCGCAAGCGTTAATAATGAATGAGAGTTCACAGTTTCCCGAGGCGTTGACGGACCGTCTGCCGGGGCCGGACGAGCGCCCGATTCTTGTGATTCCCTACATGTGGATCGGAGATTTCGTGCGCTGCCACTCGGTCGTGACGCTGCTGCGGCAGCGCTATCCGGGTCGCGCGGTCGATCTGCTCACGTCGAGCAATACGGCGCCGCTGGTTGATTTCATGCCGGGCGTGCGCAAGGGGATCGTCTGCGACCTGCCACGGCGGCGGCTGGCGCTGCGCCGCCAGCGCGCACTGGCGCGGCGCCTGCGCGGCGAGGAATATGGGCATGCGCTGGTCATGCCGCGCACCTGGAAGGCGGCGCTGGCGCCAAGTCTCGCCGGTATACCGCGGCGCACCGGCTTTTTCGGCGAGGCCCGCGTCGGGCTCATCAACGACATGCGCTTCGGCGAAAAGCGCCTGCCACGCATGATCGACCGCTGCGCCGTCCTGGTCTTCGACAGGGGAGAACGGCTGCCGCCGGAGTGGCCGTTGCCGCAACTCGTCGTTCCCGCCGCCGCCATCGCCGGCTGGCGGCAACGCCTGGCGTTGGCGTCCGACCCGCGCCCGGTCGTGGCACTGGCGCCGGGCGCGGTCGGCCCTGCCAAGCGCTGGCCGGCCACCTATTATTCCGACCTCGCGCGCCGCTTGGCCGGCGCGGGCTTGCGCGTTTTTGTCGTCGGCGGCCCGGCGGAAAGACAGGTCGGGGACGAAATCGCCGCGGTCGATCCGACCAGTATCCGCAACCTGACCGGCCCCGACCTACGCCAGGCGATCCTGGCGCTGGCGGCGGCGGCAGTGACGGTGTCGAACGATTCCGGGCTTTTGCACGTGGCGGCCGCGCTTGGCCGGCCGGCGATCGGAATTTTCGGCCCGACGAGCCCGCTCTTGTGGGCCCCGCTCAATCCGCTCGCCGCCGTCATCGAGACCAGCGGCGCGCTGCCTTGCCGGCCGTGCCACAAGCCGGTGTGCCGGCTGCAGCACCACCATTGCATGCGCGACATCGCCGTCGAGCGCGTCTTGGCGGCGACCCACCGCGCGCTTGGGGGCCCGCCGCCGCGGCGCGCGCATGCGCTTCCCGACCCGAGCCACAGGACATCGCCATGACCGACCCGCGCGAGGCCGCCCTGTCGGCGCATCTGCAACGCTCGCTCGCCGCCATGCAGCGCGCCGCCGCCGACCCGGCGCTGCGCGGCGCGATCCTGGCGAGCGCCCAAGCCATCGCGCGGGCGCTGCGCGCTGGCGGCAAGGTGATGCTCGCCGGCAATGGCGGCAGCGCCGCCGACGCGCAGCACATCGCCGCGGAATTTCTCTCGCGCTTTCGCCGCGAGCGCGCGCCGATGGCGGCGATGGCGCTCACCACCGATACTTCGGTGCTCACCGCCATCGGCAATGATTTCGGCTTCGAGGCGGTGTTCGCGCGCCAGGTGCATGCGCATGGGCGCAAGGGCGACGTGCTGATCGCCATCTCCACCTCCGGCCGCTCGCCCAACATCATCGCCGCGCTCGAAGCGGCGCGCGCCATCGGCGTGGTCGGCATCGGCTTCACGGGGATGGGCGGCGACATGGCGGCGCGCTGCGATATCGTACTGGCGGCGCCGGGCGAGGATACGGCGCTGGTGCAGCAACTGCACATCGTCGCCGCGCACGCGATCTGCGGCCTGGTCGAGGACGACATCGCGGGGCTGATTTAGAGCGCGACGGCGAAAAGCGGGAAGCGCTTTTGCGACAAGATCATGCACGAACAATGGACCGGAGCCGTCGCGCGATGCGGCCTGCAGCGACACGGCTCCAGAGGCGCAACAAGAAAGACACGTTGGCGCTCTCGGGATCGTTTGAAATTAAAGGCGCGTCGCACGGCGATTATGCGGGCGAAGGCGACATAGGCCGCGATTGCCGGGCAATATTGACCGCCAATGCCGGACGCCCCCCGCTCAGGTGACGCGCGCGATCGCCGCCGCCACGTCGTCGACGCCCGGCATCGCGCCATGGTCGCCGACGATGTCGATTTGTCCAGGCCCCATCGGCCCGGTGAGCGTCGGCGCGCTGCCGGTGAATATGGCGACCAGCGGCACCGCCAGCGCGGCGGCGAGATGCACAAGCCCGGTATCGACGCCGGCGACGAAGGCCGCGCCGGCGACGAGCCGCGCCATGCCGTCGAGCGGCTGCGGGTCGGCGACATAGGTATGCGGCGCGGCGGCGGCGATGCGCGCGGCACGCGCGTGCTCGCGCGCACTGCCCCACGGCAGCACCAGCGCCAGCCCGCGATCGCCGAGGCCGCGCGCCAGCGCGATCCAGTTCTCCTCCGGCCATTCCTTGGCGCGCTGCGCCGTCGCGTGCAGCAGCAGCGCGTAGCGCTCGGTCGTCTGCGCGGTCAATTTGGCGCGGTCGAGCCCATAATCGAGCGCCTGGTCGGGCAGGTAGCCGAGCGCGCGTCCGGTGAGCATGCGGTTGCGGGTGATGGCGTGCAGATCGCGCGCCACCTCGTATTTGCGCTCATAGATGTACGCGGCGGCGCGCTCGCGGATGCTGGTCGCGTCATAGCCGTGACGCCGCCCGCGCGCGAGCCGCGCGATCAGCGCCGAGCGCAGGAGGCCCTGCGTGTCGATGATCTCGGTGAATTCGCGCCGCCGCAGCGCGCGCACGAAACCGCCGACCTCGCGGCCGGTGGCGGGCATCGCCGGGCGCCAGCGCCAGCGCCGCGAGGCCACCGCGATGACGTCGTCCACCGCCGGGTGCAGGCGCACCAGCGGCACATAGGGCTCCTCGACCAGCCAGGTGAACCGCGCCTGCGGCAGCCAGCGCCGCGCGTCGGTCATCGCCGGCATGTGGTGAATGACGTCGCCGAGCGAGGAGGTCTTGATGAACAATATTTCCGTCATCGTCGGCGCGGTTCCTGCAACGCGAAGCGGCGGCGGCGGGCCGGTGCCCGGTTGGCCTGCCGCGCCACGAGTACACAGCGCCGCGTGCCTTGTCACCCGCCGGCCGGCCTGGGCGGGCGGGCGTAACGGGATTTTCATCAGCATGGGGCTAGTTAACGCGCCTGCCGCCCTGTACTTCGCCCGCGAAACGGCGCAAATCGGGCCGGCGGTCAATGGAAGCGGCGGAAGGTGCCATGGCGATCCTGGTCAGCGGCGGCGCCGGCTATATCGGCAGCCACATGGTGCATGCGCTGGCGGATGCCGGCGAGCGCGTCGTCGTCCTTGACAACCTTTCCAGCGGGTTTCGCTGGGCGCTGCCCGCGGGCGTGGCGCTCGTCGAGGGCGAGAGCGGCGACCAGGCGCTAGTCGGCAAACTGATCGCCGAGCATGGCGTCGTGTCGATTATCCATTTCGCCGCCTCCATCGTCGTTCCCGATTCGGTGCGCGATCCGCTCGGCTATTACCGCAACAACACCGTCAATTCGCGCGCGCTCATCGAGACGGCGATCCGTGGCGGCGTGGCACATTTCATCTTTTCCTCGACCGCGGCGGTCTACGGCAATCCCGCGCGCGTGCCGGTCGGCGAGGACGATCCGACGCTGCCGATGTCGCCTTACGGCTCTTCCAAGCTGATGAGTGAAATCATGCTGCGCGACGCCGCCCTGGCGCACGGGCTGCGCTACGCGGTGCTGCGCTACTTCAACGTCGCCGGCGCCGATCCGCGCGGGCGCACCGGCCAATCGACGCGCGGCGCGACGCATCTCATCAAGGTCGCCGTCGAGACGGCGCTCGGCCAGCGCGCGAAGATGGACGTGTTCGGCACCGACTATCCCACGCCCGACGGCACCTGCATCCGCGACTATATTCACGTCAGCGACCTCGTGCGCGCACATGCCGACGCGCTCGCCCACCTGCGCGGCGGCGGCCAATCGCTGACGCTCAATTGCGGCTATGGACGCGGCTATTCCGTGCTCGAGGTGATCGAAACGGTCAAGCGCGTCGCCGGCCGCGACTTCACGGTCAATTACGCGCCGCCACGGCCGGGCGACCCGGCGCGGATCGTCGCCGCCTCCGAGGCCATCCGCGCGCGGCTGGGCTGGCGGCCCGACTATGACGACCTTGCCACCATCGTCACCCACGCCCTGGCCTGGGAGCGCACGCTCGCTGCGCGCGCGCGCTGACGCACCGGTGCGCATTCACGGCATGGCGCGCGCGCTTTGACGGCGGCGGGCGATGTGTTATGCCGCTGCCGCGAGCGTCCCCCCCCCCCCCAGCAGGCAAGAAGCAACGATGACCGACAGCCAATACGTCATTGCGCCCCCGGCGCAACCCGCCCTTGCCGTCGCCGGCACGCGCCAGACATTCCCCGTGCGCCGCATCTGGTGCGTCGGGCGCAATTACCTCGAGCACATCAAGGAAATGGGCCAGGACACGCGCGAGCCGCCATTCTTCTTCGCCAAGCCCGCCGATGCCATCGTGCCCGATGGCGGCACCGTGCCCTACCCGCCGCGCACCAAGGACCTACACCACGAGGTCGAACTCGTGGTCGCGCTCAAGAGCGGCGGGCGCAATATCGCCACCGCCAAGGCGCTCGATCACGTCTGGGGCTATTGCGTCGGCATCGACCTCACCCGCCGCGACCTGCAAATCGCCTCGCGCGAGCTCAAGCGGCCATGGGAAGTCGGCAAGGCGTTCGACGCCTCGGCGCCGTGCGGCGCGCTGCGCGCGGCGAGCGAGATCGGCCACCCGGCCAAGGGACGCATCGCGCTCACCTGCAACGGCAAGGTGCGCCAGGACGGCGATCTCGCGCAGTTGATCTGGTCGGTGCCGGAGATCATCGCGCAACTCTCCGAGATCGTCGCGCTCGACGCCGGCGACATCATCATGACCGGAACGCCCGCCGGCGTCGCCGCGACCGTCGCTGGCGACAAGCTCGCGTGCGAGATCGCGGGCGTCGGCACGCTAAGCGTCACGATCGGCCAGCCGCTGAAATAGCGGCTTGACCGACCTGAGGCGCCGAAAGGTCACAATCCGAGATAGGCCTTGCGCACGCGGTCGTCGGCGAGCAACTCGCCGCCCGTGCCCGAAAGCGTGACGCGGCCGTTCTCGAGCACGTAGGCGCGCGCCGCGAGCCGCAACGACACCGCGACGTTCTGCTCGACCAAGACGCAGGTGAGCCCGTCGCGGTTGAGTTCGGCGATGGTCGCAAGCACGTCCTGCACGATCGCCGGCGCCAGGCCGAGCGAGGGCTCGTCGAACATGACGAGGTCGGGCGCCCCCATGAGGCAGCGCGCGATCGCCAGCATCTGCTGCTCGCCGCCCGAGAGCGTGCCGGCCGCCTGCCGCGCGCGCTCGGCGAGGATGGGAAACAGCGCCAGCACGCGCTCGCGGTTGCGGTTGCGCAGCGCGCGCGCGCGCGCCAAGAGCGCGCCCATCTCCAGGTTCTCGGCCACCGAGAGGGTCGGAAAGATCTGCCGGCCTTCCGCGACCTGGCCGATACCGAGATCGCACACGCGGTGGCTCGGCCAGCCGGCAATGTCCTCGCCGCGATAGAGGATGCGGCCGCGGCGCGGGCGGATCATGCCGCCGATGGTGCGGATGAGCGACGTTTTGCCGGCGCCATTGGCGCCGATGATGGCCACGATCGAGCCCTCCGGCACGTCGAGCGCGACGCCGTCGAGCGCCTGCGCGTCGCCGTAGAAGACGTCGAGCCCTTCGACGCGCAGCATCATGCCGGCGCCTCGCTTCCGAGGTATGATTCGATCACCGCCTTGTCGCGCACCACGGTGTCGGGGACGCCCTCGGCGATGCGCGCGCCGTGATGCAACACGAGGACCGTGTGCGCCAGCGCCATCACCGCGCGCATGACGTGCTCGATAAGGAGGATGGTCAGGCCGGTTGTACGGTTGAGCTCGGTGAGGATCGCCACCATGCGATCGGTCTCGGTCGGGCGCAGGCCGGCCATCACCTCGTCGAGCAGTAGCAAGCGCGGGCCGGTGGCGAGCGCGCGCGCGACCTCGAGCCGCTTGCGGTCGGGCAGCGTCAGCGCGGCGGCGGCGACGTCGCGTTTGTCGGCCAGATCGAGGCGCGCGAGAATGTCGCGCGCATGCGCGCGCGCGGCGGCGCGGTCGGGGCGGCGCAGCAACGCGCCGACCATGACGTTGTCCTCCACCGAGAGCCCCGCGAATGGCCGCACGATCTGGAACGTCCGTCCGATGCCGCGGCGGCATACGGCGTCGGGGGCCAGCCCGTCGATGCGCTCGCCGGCGAAGACGATGGACCCCGCGTCGGGCGCGAACACGCCGGCGATCATGTTGAACAGCGTGGTCTTGCCGGCGCCGTTCGGCCCGATCACCGCGAAGATCGCGCCCTCGGCAACTTCGAAGCTCACGTCCTGCACGGCGCGCAGGCCGTGGAAGCGCTTGTTGACGCCGTCGATCGCAAGAATGGCGCCCATGTCAGCGATCGCGCCCCTCGCCGGTCTCGCGCCCCGCGTGCCCCTCGCCCGTCTTGCGCCGCTCGCCGCCGGTGAGCCGCAGCGCCCGCGCCAGCGGCGGCCATACGCCGTTGGGCACGAGCAGCACCACCACCAGCAGGCACACGCCGTAGAACACCTGCTTGGCGCCGGGCGCGTCATAGCCGAAATAGTCCATGATCTCGCGCAGTCCCTCGGCCAGGCCGGTGAGCAGCACGGCGCCGACGATCGGCCCGAACAGCGTTCCGATGCCGCCGATGATCGGACCAAGAATGAGCTCGATCGAGCGCGAGATGTGGAATACCTGCTCGGGGAAGAGATTGTTGTAATAGAACGCGAAGAACATTCCGGCGACCGAGGTCATGCCGGCGGAGATCGTGACCGCGTACATCTTGTAGCGGAACGTGTCGATGCCGAGCGAGCGAGCGGCCTCCTCGTCCTCGCGAATCGCCTGCCAGAAATAGCCCATGCGGCTGCGCAGCAGCAGCGCGCAGATGGCGAACGCCGCCATGCTGAGCGCGAGCATGAGGTAATAGAACATGATTGGCTTGCCGCGCAGGTTCCACACGTCGTTGTGGCTATACTGCGCGACGGGGAGAAAATACCCGCCCGAGGCGCCGACCCAGCCGAAATGGTCGAAGCCGATGCGCGCGAATTCCGCGAACGCGATCGTGAGGATGGCGAAATAGACGCCAGACACGCCGAAGCGGAACGCGAGGAACCCGATCAGCGCCCCGCAGGCCACCGCGATCGCCATGCCGGCGATGAGCCCAATCCAGGGACCGACGCCGTAATGCACGTAGAGCGCCGCGGTCGTATAGGCGCCAAGCCCGACATAGATGGCATGGCCAAGCGAAAGCTGGCCGGCAAAGCCCATCATGATGTTCCAAGCCTGGCCAACATAAGCAAAATAGAGAATGAGAATGAGGATGGTGAGAACGTAATCATTGGCGAGGAACGGCGCGACCAGGAGCGCGGCGAGGAAAATAAACAGGAACACCCATGCCCCTGGCCGCACGGCGCCGGTGAAAACCCCGCTCATGCCCGCGCCTTGCCGAGAATGCCCTGCGGCCGGAACAACAGCACCAGGACGAGAAGGGCAAAGGAGAACATGCTCTTGGCCGACGGCGAGAATAGCAACCCGGCCATCGCCTCGGTCAGGCCGATGAGCACGCCACCGAGAAGCGCGCCGGGCATCGAGCCGAGCCCGCCGGTGATGACGATGATGAAGGCGAGCAGCGTCAGCGTCGGACCAAGCGCGGGCGTGACGTCGATAATGAGCACCAGGATCGATCCGGCGGCGCCGACGCAGGCGGCGCCAATGC
>JACQAE010000176.1 GCA_016195095.1 Pseudomonadota bacterium | reverse complement strand
CGCTTGCGTGACGTGACGGGATTGGCCGGCGTGACAAACCATGTGGCGCGCGCGCCGCGGTCGATGGCCGCCAGGGGGTTGTCGATGCGCCCCGACGCGATCACCATATGCGTGCCCGCCGTCGTCGCGATCTTGCCGGCCTCGATCTTTGTCGCCATCCCCCCGCGCGCATGCTCGGAGCCTGCGGCGCCGGCCATCGCCTCAATCTGTGGCGTGATCCGCTCGACGACCGGCAAATGGCGGGAGCCGGCGCGATCCGGGGGCGCGTCGTAGAGACCGTCGACGTCGGAGAGCAGGACCAGAAGGTCGGCACTGGTCATCGTCGCCACCCGCGCCGCCAGGCGGTCATTATCGGTGTCCTGCAATGTCACCAGGATCTGGCCGGCGGTGATGCCATGGCCGGAAAGCGCCTCCGACCACGTGCGCGCCAGCGCGATCTGTCCGACCGCGGCGGCGGCCTGCGAATCCTCAAGCCGCAGCGCGCCGGAAGGCAGCCGCAGCATGCTGCGCCCAAGCGCGATCGCGCCCGAGGAGACGACCATGATATCGCACCGGTCGCGATGGCGCCCGGCGATATCGCTAACCAGGGAGGCAAGCCAGCCCGCGCGCACCCGGCCTTGCTCGGCGTCAACAAGGAGCGAGGAACCGACCTTGACCACGATGCGGCGAAATCTGGCAACTGAAAGGTTTTGGTGGGACATCGATTTGCTCGCGGTGCGCGACCATCTCCCACAAGGCGGGCGGGTTTGCAACGCGGCGAGGGATAAAATGGCCTCTGTGGCGCTGTTTTACGGCATCGGAGTCCATTCCGCCGCTTTGGCCACGGTCGGTGCATCGGCGGTGCCGCCCGGCTTTATGGCGCAACGTACTGCGCGAAGCGCGGCGACGATGCCGACGCCTGTCACCGCAGAAATAACCAGCGGCGTCTTTCCCGCGGCACGCTTGAGCAATGCGCGCTGCCGCTTGGTCTCTTCCGGTGTTAACGCATCGGCCTTGGTCAGCGCGACGATTTCGGGCTTTTCGCATAACCCATGTCCGTAGGCCGTGAGTTCGGCGCGAACCATCGCGTAGGCATTGCCAGCATGATCGCCGGTGCCGTCGATGAGATGCAACAGAACGCGGCAACGCTCGACATGGCCAAGAAAGCGGTCGCCGAGCCCAATCCCTTCATGCGCACCCTCGATCAGGCCGGGCAGGTCGGCGAGCACGAATTCGGCGTCGTCGACGCGCGCGACGCCAAGTTGCGGATGCAAGGTCGTGAACGGGTATTCGGCGATTTTCGGTTTCGCTGCGCTCACGACAGAGAGAAATGTCGATTTTCCGGCGTTGGGTAAGCCGATCAGCCCGGCGTCGGCGATGAGCTTGAGGCGCAGGCGGATCGTGCGCTCCTCTCCCGCTAGGCCAGGATTGGCGTGGCGGGGGGCGCGGTTGGTGGAGGTCTTGAAATGCGCATTGCCGAAGCCGCCATTGCCGCCACGCGCCAATACGACGCGCTGACCAACGTCCAAAAGATCAGCCAGCAGCGTCTCCCCGTCTTCCTCGAAGACCTGCGTGCCGACCGGAACCTTCATGACAATTGACGCGCCATTGGCGCCGTGTCGGTCCTTGCCCATGCCGGCGCGTCCATTCTGTGCGGTGACGTGCTGCTGATAGCGGTAATCGATCAGCGTGTTGAGACCGGTGACGGCTTCGCCGATCACGTCGCCGCCGCGCCCGCCATCCCCGCCATTGGGTCCGCCAAACTCGATGAACTTCTCGCGGCGGAACGACACGCAGCCGTTACCGCCGTCGCCCGAGCGGATATAGACCTTGGCCTCGTCAAGAAATTTCATGGTCGCATCACGCTATAGTCGATTGGTACGGCCGACGGACGCGGACGCAGGTCTCCCATCCGTTCATGCCACCCGGCGCACTTTTCCCCATTTCTTGAGCGACGCCCAGATACGGCGCTCAAGGCGGAACTGGTCGATGGGGGCCGATGAGTTGAGTGCGCGAATGCGGCATAACCCGACGCCGGTCCACTGGAACCCGCATTTCTCAAGGACATGCCGCGAGCCCGGATTGGTGACGCGCGCACCCGATTGGAGCGCGTCATGGGTGAGGTCGCCGAAGGCGCGGTCGATGAGGGCGCGCAGCGCCTCCGTTGCATAGCCCTTGCCCCAATACGACAAGCCCAGCCAATAGCCGATTTCCGGCACCGGGTCGTCGCGCAGGTCGAGACCGCAGGCACCGATCGGGGTTCCGTCGGCGAGGGCGATCAGATAGCTCTCCACGCCGGCGCGCGTGTTGGTCAGCGCGATCCATTCCTGTGCGTCGTCGGCCAGGTAAGGATGCGGCATGCGCGCGGTATTCTCGGCGATGCGACGATCGTTTGCGAGCGTCGCTACCGTTTTAGCGTCCCCAAGGCGCGGCGCCCGCAGAATCAGGCGCGCGGTCTCAAGGACGGGGATACTGCCTTCCCGGAATGCTTCAGGGCCGCTTTCTTCCAGACCAGTCATGACGCAGGCTCCTTTGCGGTCAAAAATGACAGAAGGGGAGCCGGCATCCCGTCTCCCCTTTGCAAAGAACCCCGTGAGGTTCCGCCGGTTTGACTGGATGCCGGCGGACCTCGATTTCGTCCACCGTTTACTCGGCCGCTGCCTCCATCGTCGCAACAACGGATACGTACGTGCGGCCTTTGGCTTTCTTGTGAAACTGAACGCGACCATCACGCAGGGCAAAAAGCGTGTGGTCCTTGCCCATGCCGACATTGCGACCGGCATGCCAAGTGGTGCCGCGCTGGCGCGCCAGAATATTGCCGGCAACGACGCTTTCGCCGCCAAACAGCTTGATCCCAAGACGCCGGCCCGCCGAAT
Organism: Pseudomonadota bacterium; assembly: GCA_016195095.1. Lineage (GTDB taxonomy): Bacteria > Pseudomonadota > Alphaproteobacteria > Rhizobiales > Xanthobacteraceae > JACQAE01. The sequence continues at coordinate 20,514 of JACQAE010000176.1, read as the reverse complement.
CGCGGCCGTTGCGCGAGGACCCGCCTGCCTTCTTATGCGCCATGTTCGATTCCCTAAGCCCGATTTACCACATAACCCAATTCGGTGACAAAATCATCACCGAAATGGTCGCGCCGCCGTCGCGAATTCCTGCACCGCGGCCGTTGCGTCGATATCGATGGCGCCGGCCAAGGATTTCGCCTCAGCCGGCCGTCGGCTGCACCGCGTCGGCGGCGTTCGGTTTCCGCCGTGCGACGCGCGGGCGCGCCTCCAACGACGGCCGCTTGCCATCGGTGAGGATTTCAGTGATGCGCACCGTGGTGAATTCCTGCCGGTGACCGCGCTTGCGCCGCGAATTCTTGCGCCTGCGCTTCTTGAAGGCGATGACCTTGCGCGCGCGCGCCTGGTCGAGCACCTCGGCGGCAACGCTCGCGCCGGAAACGGTGGGCGTGCCGATGAGCGCCGGATCACCGCCGACGATCAGAACGTCGGAAAATTCGACAATCGTGCCCGGCTCGCCGTCGATCTTATCGATCTTCAACACGTCGTCTGCGGCGACACGGTGCTGTTTGCCGCCCGTTCGAATGACCGCGAACATCATTATTTCCTCATTGCGCTCGGGCCGTCGGAGCACGGGTCCGGGCGAGCTTCCGGCATCAGGATTTACGGTTTATTCGCGCGCGCGGTGCAACCGCGTTTACGGGGACGCCACGCCACGCGCGACGCTTATGGCGCTACCAGCCGAAACTGTCAAGAAAACAGCGATATGCAGCGATTTTCCGGGCCAGAATAAGGAACCGGGTTCTCTGGCATTTCGTTGTTTTGCTACAATTATTGCATATCGGAGGTCGATCGATTTTGAGCGCACTCCGAATTCTCACGAAACGCAAAGCGCACTAACATCAAGGCCACGCGCTTGCAGCGGGCCGGCGGCTCATAGGCATTCCGCTCACGTGTTTGTGCGGGCGGCGTGAAACGGACGCGACCCGAGCATCAATTTTCTGTGCGGACCAAACATTGCGTGCGATCAGGCGTAATATTGCGGGCACGCCATGAGCGGGGCAAGGGCGCCCGGAAGCGAAGGGGCCGGACCTAACGGCCCGAAACAGGAGATGCAACCATGCGTACTTTTCTTGCCGCGGCGCTTGGCCTCATCGGTGCGGCGACGATTGCCGCCACGTCAAGCCCTGCTTCAGCGTCGGTCTATCCCTGGTGCGCGCTCTACGCCGGCGCGTTCGGCGGGAGCACCAACTGCTATTTTTCAACGATCGAGCAGTGCAGGGCGGCGGTATCCGGTAATGGCGGATATTGCGAGCGGAATGCCTTTTACCCGGCCTACCGCGACAAGCCCAACGGCACTTCAAATCGCGGCTAAATTTGCGTGGAGGCGGCTGCACGGGCCCGCGCAGTTGCACGCATGTGTTTCATCGGCCAACAGCGGCCAAACCAAAAGAGGCGAATATGAGAATCATTCTGGCGCTCGTCGCTGCCATCATGATCAGTTCGGCGGTGGATACCGCGTCCGCCCAAACCTATCCCTGGTGCGCCAACTATGGTGGGGGCCGCGGCGGCGGTACGAATTGTTATTTTGCAACCTACGAACAGTGCCAATGGGCATTGTCGGGCAATGGCGGCTTCTGCACGCGCAATTTGTTTTATGATGAAGCGCACGGCAAGCGTCGATGATATCGTAGCGGCGGACGGATCCTGGCGGCACGGTCGGCTGCCGCGTGGCGCAGTTTGCCCCGCGGGCAGGCAGCGGCGTTTCGGTTTCCGAGGGGGACTTGCTCATGCGCGTCCTGGCTGCACTATACGCTGCAGGAATGCTCGGTGCGGGGATGTTCGGCGTTCCAGCCCAAGCGGCTTCGGAAATCCCCTACCGCTGGTGCGCGGAAATGGGCGATCATGAAGGTAATATGACCAATTGCTACTTTGCGACGTTGCAGCAGTGCCAGTGGGCGGTATCGGGCAATGGCGGGTTCTGCCGCGAAAACGCCTTCTATCGCCCGGGGCCGGAACGCGGGCCGGGCCGGCGTCCCGGCCGCGACCGCCGTTGATTTTGGCCGCGGTCGCGCCCGCCTCAATCCGCAGCCGCATTTGTCCGGTGGCGCTAATGCTTACGCCGCAATTGGCGCGCCTTGCGATAGGGTCGTCGTGCCGCCGCGGGTCGGTCGCGAAAAAAGAGATTTTCTTCACAATGCCCGCCGACGCCGCTGATTGTCGCGCGGCATTGCGCGAGCGAGTCATAGCGGCAATCGCGGATAGAATTGTAATGTTGCGCGCACCATGAGTGCTCGTATTGCGGCCCATCCCAGGGAAAGCCGGTAAAAAATGCATGCGCAAGCGCGGGCGCGGACACGGATAGTATTCCTATCATCGCCAATGCGGCGAGACTGATAATTTTTGGCATTTTTCCTCGACCGGCGCGGTTTCGGACGGTTGCGAACGACACCCATCCCGCGAATGTCAGCAGCATGACCAAAGATCGCGGCGCTTTCGCGTTCCCCTTAGCGTCATCGCAATAAGTAAGAACCGATTTTCGCGAAAGTCATGCGCAAACATCTGAAACATGACCGCGAAACACAAGACCGCATCCGCGCAAAAGCGCGCCGGCACGAAAACCGTGGCGATACCCTGCGAGCCGCCGGATCGGACATGGCGGGCAATTCGGTTGGTTCAGGGGACAACCGGCGGACGCGCTGCCTGCAGCCGAACCGGCAGCGAATTGGCCGCGGTCACTCGTTCATGTTCGCTAAATGTTCTTTTCAAGGCGGGCGCGCTGAGTTAAGATCGCTCATGCAGGCGGGGGGCATGATGGTCCAGCGCGTATCGACGGTAGCATTCGAGGGCGTTTAAGCACGCGCCGTCGACGTGCAGGTGCAGGTTGCTCCCGGGCTTCCCGCCTTCAACGTTGTCGGCCTTCCCGACAAGGCGGTTTCGGAGGCGCGCGAGCGGGTACGCGCGGCATTAATCGCCTCCGGACTGGCGCTGCCCGCGCGCCGCATCACGGTCAATCTTGCCCCCGCCGACCTGCCTAAGGAGGGTAGCCATTACGACCTGCCGATCGCGCTTGGCCTGATGGCCGCGATCGGTGCCGTGCCGCGCGACGCGCTCGACGGCTATACGGTACTTGGCGAACTTGGCCTTGACGGTTCGATAGCCACCGTGGCCGGCGTGTTGCCGGCGGCAATCGGCGCGAATGCGCGCGGCGAGGGACTGATCTGCCCGGCGGCCTGCGGCGCGGAGGCCGCCTGGGCGAGCCCAGAGATGGAGATTATCGCCGCCACGTCGCTCATTCAGTTGGCCAACCATTTCAAGGGTTCGCAGGTTCTCTCGCGCCCACAGCCGAAGGTGTGCGAGCCTGGAATTGCCGAATTTGATCTCAAGGATATCAAGGGTCAGGAGAGCGCCAAGCGCGCGCTCGAGATTGCTGCCGCCGGCGCGCATAACCTTCTCATGGTGGGTCCCCCGGGTTCCGGCAAATCGATGCTGGCGCAGCGCCTGCCGACAATTCTGCCACCGCTCGCGCCGCCGGAGCTGCTGGAGGTTTCGATGATTGCGTCGGTCGCGGGGGCGATCGAAGGCGGCGCGCTCACCGATCGGCGTCCATTTCGGGCGCCGCATCATTCCGCCAGCATGCCGGCGCTTGTCGGTGGTGGGTTGCGGGTTCGACCGGGCGAAATATCGTTGGCGCATCGCGGGGTGCTGTTTCTCGATGAGTTTCCCGAGTTCGATCCGCGTGTGCTCGATTCGTTGCGGCAACCAATGGAGACTGGTGAGGTTGCCATTGCGCGCGCCAATCACCGAATCACATATCCGGCGCGCTTCATGTTGGTCGCCGCCATGAATCCGTGCCGCTGTGGACGGGCGAACGACGCTGGCTTCGCATGCAGGCGTGGACCGAATTCACGCTGCATATCCGCCTACCAGACGCGGCTTTCCGGCCCGCTGCTCGACCGTATCGATTTGCATATCGAGGTGCCGGCGGTGACGGCCGCCGACTTGATCCTGCCGCCGCCGGCGGAAGGAAGCCGCGAGATTGGGCAGCGCGTCGCGCGCGCGCGCGAGATGCAGGAGCGACGCTATGCAAAGCTGGGGCTCGCGCAGGTGCGCACCAACGCGCAGGCGCAAGGACCGATTCTGGAGGAAGTGGCTAGGCCTGATGGCGCCGGGCTGACACTGATCCGCGACGCCGCCGACGCCATGCGACTGACGGCGCGCGGTTACCATCGCGTGTTGCGCGTCGCGCGCACGCTCGCCGATCTTGAGGGTTGCGAGAAGGTCAGGCGCGCACATTTCGCAGAGGCGCTCTCTTACCGGGCGCTGGTCGATGAGGTTCGCCAAGCAGCGTAATCGCGACGAGACAAGGGATCCTGCGGCACGCGCGCAGGTTGCCGCCGCCGCGCGGGGTCATGGGGTCAAGATCATGTCAAGGCCAAGCGGGTGCCGGCGGTTGGCGCCGCGGCGTCATGCCGGGCGCTCATTCGCGGCAGGCGGGTCAAGTCGCCGCCGCGCGCCTGCGCTTGGTGACCGCGCTGCGGCCGACGCAGCGCTGATAAGCGGCGATCGGCAGCGGCTTGCCGATCAGGAAACCCTGCACGGCGTCACACGATTCCGCCGCCAGAAACGCGAGGTGCTCGCGTGTTTCGACGCCTTCCGCGATTACCGGCAGCCCCAGCCCGCGCCCGAGACCGATAACGGCGCGCACGATCGTCGCCGACTGCGGATTGCGGTCGAGGTTAAGGATGAACGAGCGGTCGATCTTCATCCGGTCGAAGGGAAACGCCTGCAAGGTCGAAAGCGATGAGTAACCGGTGCCGAAATCGTCCATCGCGATTCGAACGCCCAGCAGCTTGAGCCGGCGCAGCACAGAGAGCGCGTGCGAAAGATCGTCAATCAGCACGCCCTCGGTGACTTCCAGCTCGAGTCGCTCGGCGGCGAGGCCGGATTCGAGGAGGACGGAATGCACGAGCGCGGGCAGATCGCCATGCAGGAACTGGATCGGCGAAATATTGACCGCGACGTTCAGTGGTTTTGGCCACGACGCCGCCTCGCGGCAAACTTCCCGCAGGATCCATTCACCGAGTGAATTGATGAGCCCGCTTTCCTCGGCCGCAGGAATGAAAACGCCCGGCGAAACCAGGCCACGCACGGGGTGTTGCCAACGTGCCAGCGCCTCGAAACCGGTGATCGCGCCATTGATGTCAGCCTGCGGCTGATAATAGACAAGTATCTCGTTGCGCGCGAGCGATGAGCGCAGATCGTGCACCAGCGCGTGGCGTTCGCGCAACCGTCGGTCCATGTCGGCGGCGAAAAACCGCGCAATTCCGCCGCCAGCCGCCTTAGCGCGGTTGAGCGCGGCGTCGGCGTTGGCCAGGACCGCGGCGGCATCGTTGCCGTCATTGGGGTAGAATGCCACGCCAACACTCAGGCCGATGCGCACGAGGCGGCCCTCGAGCGTGAATTCCTCGCCGGCGACTTCCAGCAGCCGATCGCCGAGGCGCTCGATTTCGGCGGCTTGGGCATCGGCGACAAAGAGCGAGAATTCATCGCCCCCGAGCCGCGCCAGAAAACCACCGCCGGCATGGGCGGCGAGGCGCACGGACAGCGCTCGCAGCAACGCGTCGCCGAGGTTCAGCCCGAAGACGTCATTGACCTCCTTGAACCGATCCACGCCCAGCGTCAGCACGGCGACCGCTGCCTTTGTCCTCTCCGCCTCCTCGAGCGCGCGCCCCAACCGCTCGTTGAACGCCGAGCGGTTCGGCAGATCCGTCAATATGTCGTGGTTTGCGAGATGGGCGATCTTCGCTTCCGCTTCGAGACGATCGGTGACGTCCTCGATCACGCCCATGATGTATTTTGGCTCACCCGCCGGACCGGGAATGATCAGCCGCTTGGTCGAGATCATACGGCCGCTCTCGCCCGGCCGATGGAACGATTTTTCGATGGGGAATTCGAGGCTGCCGCGCTCAAGCAGCTGGCGGTCGCGCATCGCCACGACATCCGCCGCGTTGCGCGGGAAGAAGTCGTAGGCGGTATTGCCGATGATCTGCTCGCGCGGAATGCCAAAGAATTTCTCGCAGGCGCGATTGGCCAGGAGATAGCGGAAGTCATGAACGCTCTTGACGAAGATCGTCGCCGGCACGTGCTCGATGACCGTGTCGAGGAAGTTGCGCGTGCGTTGCAATTCCTCCGCCGCGCGCCGGCGCTCGGTGACATCCTGCAGCACCGCGACAAGGTACTGCGGCTTGCCATCATTGTCGGCAATGCTCAGCCGCGTCGCGCTGACGATGCGCTCGCCATTGGCCGGGGTCTGCACCGGATGTTCTTCCAGGTACAGCGGGCCGCTGGCGGCCAGCGCCAGGCTGTCGTGCCGTGTGATGATATCGACTGCCAGCGGGAAGACTTCCTGCGCGGATTTTCCGATGATGCCATCGCGCGGCATGCCGAAATAGTCCTCAGCGGCGCGATTGATCAACACGTAGCGCAGGTCATGGGCGTTCTTGACGATAATCGGCACCGGCACATGCTCGACGACGGTCATGAGAAAATTGCGAGTTTCCTCAAGATGCCGCTGGGCACGTCGTAGCACCGTGGTGTCCTCATGCGTTGCCACCCATCCGCCATCGGCGAGCGGAGAATTGACCACCTGGACGCTACGGCCATCGTCGTGCTGCACGCACTGGCTACTGCGCTCGCCTTTGGCGAGGTTGGCCATCAGGTTGGCGATGTAGCGGTCGGGATCCTGGCCGGGGCCGTGGCCTGCGGCGACGCGCAGCGCGATCAGTTCGTGCAAGGTACAACCGTGCCGCACGATATCGCGGGAGAGGCCATACATTTCGAGATAACGCGTGTTGCAAGTCACGAGACGGCCCCGGGCGTCGAACATGACAAGGCCGTGTCCCATGTTATCGACCGCCTCGGTGAGGCGCATGCGCTGGCGACGATAGATCGCGCGCAGGCGGCGATTGAAAATCACCGCGCCAATACCTGTGCCAAGAATGGCAATCGCGGTCATCGCCAGCAGAAATCCCAGCATGGGCGGCGCAATGGCAATGGCGATCGTCCGGTCGGGGGAGGCCGATGCCGCCATTGCGCCCATGCCAACGGCATGTATCGACAGCGCTGTCAGGCCGAGGAGCAGCCCGGCACCCAACATCCGCCGTTTGCGCTCCTCCTGGCCGGCGAGCAGAAAGGCCGCCGCGCCAAGGGCTGCGGCAAGAATGACGGACAGGACAATCAGGTTGCGTGACCAGGCGATCGGCGCGCCATTTTCGGCCGCCAATATTCCGAGGTAATGCGTGCCGGCCATTCCGACACCTGCGATCGCGCCGCCGATTGCCGCCGGCATCGATCCCTTGCGCGATAACGCGACGCCGATGCCAAGGCCGGTTGCGAAAACGATGCTGGCCAAAGACAAAGCAGCTAGAATGAAATCATAGCTGGCCGCCGCCGGACGATAGGCCAGCATGGCGATCAGGTGCGCCATCCAGATGCCGCAGCCACCGACCGATGCCGCTGCCAACATCCAAACAAGGCGCACGCGATCGCGCGCGGAGCGCGCGCATTGGACGAGGGCCATCGTCACGACGCCGGCGGGAATGCTGACGACCGCAGCAAGCGCAAGCAACCGCCAATCGTGCTCAATCCCCAGACTGGACAAAATCCGCAACATGATGGCTTTTTCTATTGGCGCACGATTTTTAAGCATCCCGCAGTTAGTGCGCCGTTACGACACGCCGCATTCGCGGATTTTGGTTATTCGCCGGTCATCGGTCGCGCGCGCAACGATTAACCGCATCTTTACCGTGACGCGTCGGCGGCGGCCGCTCGTGGCGCGCCCACGCAACGTTTCGTCAACCGTTCGGGCAGCTCGTACGCGGGAACGCCGGTGGCGGAATAATATCGCAAGCGCATGAAGCGATAATTGCGGCGCAAGTTCGGTGAACAACGGACGTCAAGAATGTGGTCGCTGACGGCTACTGGCAACGGCATCGATGCGGTTTTCATGCGTCCGGCGCTGCGCGTGGCGATGCAACTCGTCGTCGTCGTTCTCGCCGCGGGCGCGGGCGCGTTCGGCTACGCTTGGGCGTTGCGAGCGACCGCGGGCGCGCAAGCCCCGGCTTTGCTGGTCAGCGGTCTTGCCGCGATGCTGGTCGCGGCCTGCGGGTTGCTCGGTCTCGTCGTCGTGCACGCGCGGCGCATGCGTTGCGAAATTCGCGGTCTTGAACAAAGCCTTGAGCGGACGAGCGATCTGCACTGGAAGGCGAGCGAGGCCGAGGAGCGTCTGCGCAGTCTCCTGGAGGCACTTGGCGACTTGATTGTCCGCCGCGATCAGCACGGCGTCATCAGCTACGTCAACGAAGCCTATTGTGCGCTCGCCGCGCGCCCGCCGGAACAGCTTATCGGCGGTAATTTTGCGTTAAGCGTCGACCATCAGGGCGAAATCCGCGTGCTCTGCGACGGAACCCGCGCGCATGATCAAACCGTCGCCACCGCCCACGGCCCGCGCGCGATCGCATGGCGTGACGTTACGATTCACGGCGAGGGTGGCGTGCAGGTCCAAAGCGTCGGCCGCGACGTAACCGAGCGTGTCATCGGCGAGCGCGCGCTGGCCAGCGCGCGCGACCAGGCCGATAGCGCCAACCAGGCCAAGGGTCGATTCCTGGCGATGGTCAGCCACGAAATCCGCACGCCGCTCAACGGAATTCTGGGCATGACCGAATTGCTGCTCGAAACGCCGCTCAGCGCCGAGCAGAACGCCTACGCGACCGCGGTCCGCGCGTCCGGCCAGACCCTTTTGGGATTGATCGAAGATATCCTCGATTTCTCAAAGATCGAGGCGGGCCGGATGGACCTTGACGCACGCCCGTTCCGCATAGAGGCACTAGTTGAAGAGACAGTCGAGCTTCTTAGCCCGCGTGCGCATAGCAAGGGCATCGATATTGCCGCCTATGTTGACCGGAAACTGACGGAGGAGGTCATTGGAGACGCCGCGCGCCTGCGCCAAGTTCTGCTTAATCTCGTCGGCAATGCGGTGAAGTTCACCCTGTCCGGCGGCGTCAGCGTGGTCGTGGAGCCGGGCGCGACGCCGGACGAGGTGGAATTTGCGGTCAGCGACACTGGCATTGGCGTCGCGCCGGAAGCGCGGCAGCGGATCTTTTCCGAATTCGAGCAGGCCGAGCGCGGCGCCACGCGCCGGTTCGGCGGCAGTGGGCTGGGCCTTGCGATTTCACGGCGCATTCTCGAGCGCATGGGTGGCCGTATCAGCTTCGACAGCGAACCGTCCGTGGGCTCGATTTTCAGATTTGCGCTATCCTTGCCGCGCGTTCATCCCGCGAATGGCGGTTCCGAGAAGATGCCCAATCTTGCCGGAGCGCAAATCCTCGTCGTGGCGCCGAACCCTGTTGAAGCATCGTTTATTGCGCGGCGGCTCGGTTCATGGGGCGCGCACGCGCGCCTTGTCACCGACGCGGAGACGGCGCTCCGCGCACTCGGGGAGGCCGCGTGGGGCGCGCTTGTCGTCGATCGCGCCATCGGCGGCGCGGCGGCGATCGCGCTGGCGCGTGTCGAGGCGAGCCGGGGCATGCGGCGGATCGTGATCACCACGCCGGCCGGGCGTGCGGAGATCGCGAATATGATCGCCGCCGGGTATGACGGCTATCTGGTAAAGCCGGTGCGCACCGCGTCGCTCGCGGCGCGATTCCTCCCTGGCAAAGGCGAGCTCGAGCATGACGACGCGCGCGACCTGGGCTGCGGGCGCGCGCCCGCGTCGTCCAATTTATCGCGCGCGCTGAACGTGCTGGTCGCCGAGGACAACGACATCAACGCATTGTTGATTCGCGCCATGCTTGGCAAGCTCGGTCATCATGTGACCGTCGCCACTAATGGCAACGACGCCGCCGCGTCCTGGCGCGCGACGCTGGATGCCGGCGAGCGCTTCGACATTGTATTCATGGATATCGACATGCCAGGATGCGACGGGATAGAGGCGACACGGCGCATACGTACGGTCGAAGCGCAAACGGCTTTAGCGCACACGCCGATTGTCGCCCTTACCGCCAACGCCTTTGCCGAGGATCGCGAAACCTGCCTCGCGGCCGGCATGGACGGGCTATTGGTCAAGCCGCTCGACCGCGAGCGCCTGGTGCAGATCCTGACGAATTTCTGCGTGAAGGCTTCCGGGCCGATGGCCGCCTGACCGTGTCCACGCGCGCGATTCCGGCGACACCGCGCGTCGCGAGGGGATCGCGGCTAGCGCACGGCCCGGTCGTGCAGGTGCCGGAAATCGCCGGCGCCTAACCCGTCGCGCCCGCGCCGCCATGGCCACGCCTAATGCAATCCCAGATCCGCATCGGCGTTGCCGGCATTTCGATCGTTGCGACACCCATCGGCCGAAGCGCGTCGAGGATGGCGTTGATCACGGTCGGCGGCGCGCCGATCGTGCCTGACTCGCCGATACCCTTCACGCCCAGTGGATTGGTTTTGCACGGAACTTCCTCGAGTTCCGATTCGATATTCGGCAGTGCGTCGGCGCGCGGCATGGCATAGTCCATGAAGCTGCCGGACATGAGCTGGCCGGACTCCCGGTCATAGAAATGATGTTCCATCAGCGCCTGCCCGATACCCTGCGCGACGCCGCCTTGGATCTGGCCGCGTACAATCATGGGGTTGAGAACTCGTCCGAGGTCATCGACGACGTGGTAGCGAGCGATGGTAACCGCCCCGGTTTCGGGATCGATTTCGACCTCGCAGACATGCGCGCCATTGGGATGGCTCGGTGGATTGGCGCTGTAGCTGCCGCTGGCCTCAAGCCCAACGCCGAATTTCTCGGTCAATGGACCCATCGGGGCATAAGACGCCTTAGCCACGTCGACCAGCAATATGGACTTGTCGGTGCCGGTGACGCGGTAGCGCCCCGCGTTGAAATCGATATCGGCCGCGTCCGCTTCGAGCATCGCCGCGGCAAGCGATTTGCCCTTGTCGATGATCGCCTGCGCCGCCACCTTGAGCGCGTTGCCGCCGACCGTGGCGCTGCGCGCGGCATAGGTTCCGCGGCCGATCGGCACCTGCGCGGTGTCGCCCTGGACAAAGCGGATGCTCTCGAATTCCACGCCGAGAAATTCATGCGCGATCTGTGCGAAGACCGTCGCGTGACCCTGACCGTGCGAGTGGGTTCCGGCGAGGATCGTCAACGACCCGCCCGGATCGAATCGCAAGTCGACGCGTTCGTTGAAAATGCCGCCAAACTCGATGTAGGAGGTCGCGGCGCGGCCGCGCAGCTTGCCGGCCCTCTCCGAGGCTTTGCGTCGTGCCGCGAATCCCTTGACGTCGCTCAGTTCGACGCAGCGATCGAGCAGGCGCGCGAATTCGCCGCTGTCGAAAGTCCAAAATGTCGGCGTCGTATAGGGTAGCCTGCTCGGCGCCAGCAGGTTCATGCGCCGGATTTCGGTCGGGTCCATTCCGATCGCGCATGCCGCGTGCTCGACCAGGCGCTCGGTGAAATATGCCGCTTCCGGGCGGCCAGCGCCGCGATAAGGGCCGCTCGGCGAGGTGTTGGTGAATAGGCCCTGCGACATGATGTGAATTGCCGGAACGTCATATGCTTGCGGGATAAAGCGCAGCGAGAACGCGCCGGCGGCAAGGCAGGCGCCGACGAAATAAGCGCCAACCTGAAACAGGCATTGCGCGCGCACGCCGAGGATGCGCCCGTTCTCGTCGAGCGCCATTTCGCCAAAATAGACGAGGTCGCGGCCACAGGTGTCATTGAGCAAGCTTTCGGAGCGGGTGGAGGTCCATTTTACCGGCCTGCCCAGCCGGCGCGACGCCCACAGCACCAGCGCGTCGTCGGGGAAGTTTGCGCCCTTGAGGCCAAAGCCGCCGCCGACGTCAGGGGATACGACGCGGATGCGGTTTTCCGGCATATGAAAGACATGCGACATTTCCATGCGCAGGCCGTGCGGATTCTGCGAGGTGGCGTACAGCGTGCAATTTTCGTCGGCGGCGTCGTAGTCGCCGATCGCCACGCGCGGCTCCATCGTTGCCGGCGAAAGACGATTGTTATCGACGCGCAGCTTGACCACGTGTTTGGCCTTGGCGAAGGCCGCGTCGGTCGCGTCCTTGTTGCCAAACATCAGCCTGAAGGCGACGTTGCCGGCCGGACAATCGTCCCAGACCTTGGCGGCGCCGTCCTTGGCGGCATCCTCGAGTGCCACGACTGCCGGCAGCGGCTCATAGTCGATCTCGACAAGCTCGGCGGCGTCACGCGCCTGCAACAGAGTTTCCGCGACCACGAAGGCAACGCGGTCGCCGACAAAGCGCACCTTCTCAGCGTTGAGGATCGGCAGAAACGTGCGATGCCCCTTGGGCGCGCCGAAGTCTTCGGGCATAAGATGCGCGGTTAAACTGCCGAGCTTCTCCGCCTTGGCGTCGGCGCCGGTGAGCGTGCACAGAACGCCGGGGGCGGCCTTGGCCTTGCTCGTGTCGACGCGCGTGATGCGCGCGTGCGCGTGCGGGGAGAGGACGGTGACGCCGTAGCACATGCGCGGCAGGCTGATGTCGTCGACATAGCGTCCGTGTCCGGTCACGAACCGCTGATCCTCAACCCGCCGCACCGCCTGACCGATCCCAAACTTAGCCATTTCCATTCTTCCCCTTTACCGAATTGGCCACAACTTAAGGTGCTAACTCATTTGTGCGCAAGCGCTTCAAACAGTGGCGCCAGCGATCGCAATGTCCGGCGCCAACAAAATTTCACCGTCAAGGCGTCGCATCCCTGCGGTTGCGGGTGAGGGTGATTTCGGTTGGCCATTGGAAGCAGCGCATTGACCGACAGCGCGCAGGCCTTGTGCCGCCGCCGCAAAATGCGTTCAATTCCAGTATGGTTGATAACTGGAATTTCCCGCTTCCGCCGCCAGCAGCCGCAACATTGCCGGCCACTCGAGCACACCATAGGGCCGGCGCGTGCCCGGTTGGTACATATGCGCGGTGTATTCGAGTACGTTCGCCGGCGGCAGGGCAAGCTCGGCCTGCGAGGCCATGGCATCGACCTGGGCGCGACAGGATAGTTCGAGTTGATACATCGTATTGAATGCCTCTGGAATCGACGCACCGCAGGTCAAGAGGCCATGGCAGCGCATGATCAGCGCATCGTGCGGCCCGAGATCGGCGACAATACGCTCGCGCTCGTCGCTGTTGACGGCCGGACCCTCGTAGTCATGGTAGCCGATATGTCCCACGAAGCGCATCGCGGTCTGCGACATCGGCAACAGACCGCAACGCATCGCCGAAACCGCCATGCCGGCCCGCGTATGGGTATGGATGACGCAGCCGACTTGTGGGCGCGCCTTATGAATGGCGCCGTGGATGACGTAGCCGGAGACGTTGATCCCATAGTCGGTGTCAGGCTTCCAAATAATATTGCCCTCGACGTCGATCTTCACCAGGCTTGACGCGGTTACTTCCTTGTAGAGCAGGCCGTAAAGATTGATCAGCAAGTGATCCTTGCTGCCGGGAATGCGCGCGGTGATGTGGTTGTAGATCAGGTCGGTCATCGCGTACTTGTCGATGAGGCGATAGCAGGCGGCAAGTTCGACGCGCGCGTGCCATTCGTCCGCGCTGACCTCGTCCTTGATCGCCCTGAAATTCGTGTCGTAGGTCATGAAAATCCCCGACCGACGGCGTCGGCGCCGGTGCGCGCGACGGCGCAATTCTGCCGCAGAACGCCCTGCGGCGTCCAACCAAAACACGCGCGTCCCCCGGTCCTGGTATGCGACATCGCCGGCGGATTCGTTGCCGTGCGTGACGCCTGCGGGACCACCATCGCCGCGAAGCCGCCGCAACCGCCCGCTGCATCGAGACCGTACGGCTAGCGGTGCGGTGCAGCCACAATCGACCTTGGATGGATGAGGGCAGCGAACCGAGGTCGCGTGACGCATGTTGACCGCGCCGCCGCGCAATGGGAGCCTATTGGCAATTCAGCCAAAGGCGGGGGTCAACCGCAACGCCACGTATCGGAGGGTCGCCATGACAAAGTTGCGCGTCTTGCTGCTTTCGCTGCTCGGTATCTGGCTGGCCGCGCCGCCGCTCGCCGCGCAGGATTATCCGACCCGGCCCGTGCGGCTGATCATCCCGTTTCCCCCGGGCGGCAGCAATGACGTGGTCGGGCGCCTGGTTGCGAGCAATCTTGGTGAGCGGCTGGGCAAACAAGTCATCGTCGAAAACCGCGCCGGCGCTGGCGGCGTCATCGGCACGGAAATCGCCGCGAACGCCGCGCCCGACGGCTATACGCTGCTCGTCATTTCGCTGGCGCATGCGGTCAATCCTTGGCTCTACCCGCTAAAATACGACCCGATAAAGGCATTCACGCCCATCGCGGTTTTGGCGACCGGACCGAACGTGTTGGTGGTGCATCCAAGCCTGCCGGTCAATTCGGTACGAGATCTCGTCGCGCTTGCCCGACAAAAGCCGGGCGAAGTGCAATACGCTTCGGCGGGCATTGGCAGTTTTCAGCACCTCGGCGCCGAATTGTTTAAGCTGATGGCCGGCGTGAATTTGCTGCACGTGCCGTTCAAGGGCGGCGGTCCGGCAATGATCGACGTCGTTGGCGGACATAGTAAGGTGATGTTCTCCTCGCTAGTGCAAACGACGCCAAACATCAAGGCCGGCAAGCTCAAACCGCTGGGCGTTGGCGGAGTCAAGCGCAACCCAGTGCTGCCGGACGTGCCGACCATCGCGGAGGGCGGCGTCGCCGATTACGAAGCCGTCAACTGGTGGGGCCTCGTCGCTCCCGCCGGCACGCCGCCGCAAATCGTCGAACGCATCTACAAGGCGGTCGCGGAAGTGCAGGCGGCACCAAGCGTCAAACAGCAATTCGCGACCCAGGGCGCAGATACGTTGCAGATGGGCACCGCCGAATTCGGAGCATTCATGCAGACGGAAATGAGTAAGTGGGGTCGGGTGGTCAAGGAAGCAAAGATCAAGGCCGAATAGCGGGCCGGAATGGCAGGTGCCGGTCCAGCGCGTGACGGCGGAAATGGCGTGCGCGGGATGGTCAAATCAGCCAACGCACGCCGCATAGGGTGGTCGTGCCGATGACGACTTTGGTGGATGCGGGCTTATGATTGCCGTGCTGCGCAACAATAGAGATTTGTGGGCGGGCGTCATGCTCGTTGGCATCGGCGCGGGTGCCGTGCTGATGGCGCGCGACTACCCCTTCGGCACCACGTTGCGTATGGGGGCGGGATATTTTCCAAGCGTCCTTGGATGGATACTCATTGCATTTGGTTGCTGGATTGGCGTTTCGGGCCTGCGCCACCGCGCGGTGATCGAGGGCGGATGGTCGCCGCGCGCGCTCCTCGTCTTGCCGCTGTCATTGGTCCTGTTTGGGGTATTCATCGACCGCGCCGGGTTTGTGCCGGCGTTGGCGGTGTTGATTTTCGGGGCGGCGGCGGCCGGGCGCGATTTTCGGCTAGTCGAGGTTCTCGCGCTGACCGCATTTCTCACCGCGCTCTGCGTGCTCATCTTCGTCGTTGGCCTTGGTCTACCCTATCCCTTGGTTTTCGGATTCTGAGCGGGCGACATGGACCTGCTCGGTAACCTCGTCCTTGGATTTGGCGTCGCCCTCTCGCTGCAAAACCTGCTCTATTGTTTCATCGGCGTTCTTGTTGGCACGCTGATCGGCGTCCTGCCCGGCATAGGACCGCTGGCCACCATCGCCATGCTGCTGCCGATAACGTTCAGCGTGCCGCCGGTCGCGGCACTGATCATGCTGGCCGGCATCTATTATGGCGCGCAATATGGCGGTTCGACCACCGCCATCCTGGTCAACCTGCCGGGGGAAACATCGTCGGTCGTCACTTGCATCGACGGCTATCAGATGGCGCGCCAAGGCCGCGCGGGACCGGCACTTGCCGTTGCCGCGCTGGGATCGTTCTTCGCCGGCACCGTCGGCACGCTTCTCATCGCGCTTGCCGGCCCGCCGCTCGCCGAATTCGCGCTCAGCTTCGCGGCGCCGGAATATTTCTCGCTCATGCTCATGGGGTTGGTGGCCGCGGCGGTGCTCGCCCAGGGCGACATGGCCAAATCGCTGGCCATGGTCGTGCTCGGCCTGCTGCTCGGCATCGTTGGAACCGACGTCAATTCCGGCATTGCGCGTTTTAGCTTCGGCGTCACCGAACTGACCGACGGCATCGGCTTCGTCGTTGTTGCCGTCGGCGTGTTCGCCATTGGCGAGATCATCAGCAATCTCGGCGACGCGACGCGGCGCACGGTCGAGACGGCCAAGGTAACGCACCTGTTTCCCACCCGCGAGGATATCCGGCGCTCGATCGGGCCGGTGCTGCGCGGTACCTCGCTCGGCGCATTTTTTGGCGTGCTTCCTGGCACCGGACCGGCGATCGCGTCATTCTCCTCCTACATGCTGGAAAAGAAGCTGGCCGCCGATCCCGACCGATTTGGGCGCGGCGCGATCGAGGGTGTGGCGGGGCCCGAATCGGCCAACAACGCCGACGCGCAGTGCAAGTTCATTCCAATGCTCACGCTTGGATTGCCAGCGAGCGGCGTCATGGCGCTGATGCTCGGCGCGCTGACCATCCAGGGCATCCAGCCGGGCCCGCAAGTGATGACGCAACGCCCGGAGCTGTTCTGGGGCCTTATCGCCAGCATGTGGATCGGCAACTTGATGCTGGTCATTCTCAACCTGCCGCTGATCGGATTGTGGGTGCGCTTGCTGAGCATGCCTTATCGCTTGCTCTATCCCGCCATCATGGCGTTCTCCGCCATCGGCGTTTTCAGCGTCAACAACTCACCCCTTGAAATCTATCTTGCCGCGCTTTTCGGCGTGCTCGGCCTGGTATGGATGCGGCTCGGATTTCCGCTGGCGCCGCTGTTGCTCGGTTTTGTGCTCGGTCCGATGCTCGAGGAAAATCTACGCCGCGCGCTGTTGCAGGCTGCCGGTAATCCGATGGTGTTCGTCACGCGTCCGATCAGCCTCGTCTTCATTCTCGCGACGCTTGCCATCCTCGTGGTCATGGCATTTCCGGCCATCCGTCGTCGCCAGCGCGATATCGCCGATTAGCAAGAACCCGTTTGCGAACCATCGCCAGGTTCGCGCGCCCGCGGAAGACTCGAAATCAAGGCAAGACGCTACGGCGTGATCGGCATATCGGCGAATATTCTGTACTGCTGAGATTTGGGTTTTTCGCCGTCCGCGGGATTGAGGTAAACGATCGAGCTCTTGCCGTGCAGCGACAGGGGAAGAATCATGACCCGGACAAAGCGGCTTGGTCCGCCATGCGAAGCCTGCGCAAAGACCGGATCGGGGCCGCTCTCGAACCAGGCACCGCCAGGGCCATAGGATGTCGAGTGGCCATGCGAATCGATGCGGATGCCGCCTTCGACGAGGCAGCGAATTCCCGGTCCCTGGTGGCGATGGAGATAGGCGCAGGCGCCCGGAGGAAACGCGACGCTATCGCCTCGCAGCAACAGCGCGCCCGGCGCAAGCGCCACGCAATCGGCGGAAAGCTTGGACGTCGAGGCGACGCCATAAGCCGATATGCGCCGGTCACCACCTGCTGGCGCGAACTCGAAGCGCCACAGCGTCACGCCGCATTCCCCTGGCGCGAGCGTCGCGACGTCCTCGCCGCTCCAGGCCTCGCCGGCGCCGATCGCGCGACCGTCAATTTTGGCGATGCCGTGCGTCACGTAAAGAAGCCGCGGCAGCGCCGGGAGGCGGACTGGCGCGGCGTTGCTGCAGAGTGAATCTTCGTAAAGGCTCAGCACCGCGCCCATTTTATCCCCCGCGCAACCGGCACCAATGGCGGTCGTGCGCGCGTCGCGACCACGCTCGGCGGCTCCCGCCTCCGTTTTGCTTTATTCGCTCTCGTGTCCTTTGCGATTTCGAGGTCCGCTCAATAGGCACGGCAGGGGAAATCGAACTTCGGATAGGTGGTACTAGAAACGAAGCAGCCACAGGCTAATTTCCGGCTCGGCCATGATCAGCACCGTGACCAGAATCATGACGATCACGAAAGGAACCGCGCCGGCGAAAATCGCCGGCAAGGAAATGAAATCCTTGGGCAGCACGCCCTTGACCACATAGACGGAGAGGCCGAAGGGTGGCGTCAACAGCCCGATCTCGATCGCGATCACGGTGACGATGCCAAACCAGATCTTGTTGCCGTCAAGCGCGTCGAGTACCGGCATCATGATCGGCAGCATGATCAGCATGATCGAGACCGAGTCGAGGATCATGCCCAGCAGCAGCAGGATGCCGAAATAGACCGCGAGGAATCCGGTCATGTCGAGACCGGCGACGGCCACCCAGTCGGCGACCTTGCCGGGAATGCCTGTCAACGCCACCTGGCGCGCGTAGAGATTGGCGGCAATGATGAGGAACAGGATGGCGGCGGAGACGTAGCCGGTCTCCATCACGATGGCGTGGAATTCACGCCAGCCAATGCGCCGCTTGAGAAAGGCGATGGCGAATGCCAGCGCGGTGCCGGTGGCTGCGGCCTCGGTCGGCGTGAATATCCCGCCGTAAATTCCGCCGATGACTGCAACGACGAGAAAGACGATAGGTGCGAGTTGCGACGCGATCTTGCCCCAGGTCGCGGGTTCGATATCGTCGGCGCGTTGCGTTGCGCCAACGAATCTCGGCATCAGCCACGCCATCGCGTAGATTGCCGCGGCGAAGGCGAGCGAGAGTATGATCCCGGGAACGACCGCGGCAATGAACAGCTTGCCGACGGATTCCTCCGCGATCAGTCCGTAGATGATCAGCAGCAGGCTCGGCGGAATGAGCATGCCCAGCACCGACGAGCCGGCGACGCAGCCGACCGAGAAGCGTTTTGTATAACCATGCTTGACCATCTCCGGCACCGCGATGCGGCTGAATACCGCGGCGGACGCAATCGATGAGCCGACGATCGAAGCAAAAATGGCGTTGGCGAACACGGTTGCAATACCGAGCCCGCCGCGCACGCGCCGCATCAGACTGGCGGCGACCTGGAAGGCATCGCGGCCGACATCCGCCTTCTCCAGCACGAGGCCCATCATGATGAACAGCGGGATGACGCCGAATTCGTAGCTCGCCACCGCCGTCGAGGCGGCGAGCCCAAGCGTGTTGATGGCCAGCACCTCGCTGTCACGCACGATCCAAATGCCGATGAACGACAGGCCCATCAGCACGAACGGTATGGGCATGCCGATCAGAACCAACGCCAGCATGGCGGCGAGGCAATACATGCCAACGTCGAATGCGCGCAGGTCGCCGAGAAACAGGAACGCGACAAAGCTGGCCACCGCGGCGAGAAAGGCCGCCGCCGCCCCGACGCTAGTCGCATCAAAGCCTCGGGCCGCGTCCGGCGCGGCGACCGGCGCACGTACGAGGATGCGCGCCTCGAGCACGAACTGTTGCAGGAGCTGCCACAGCCCGAACGCGGCACCGACGATCAGCGCCAGCTTGAACGGCCATACCGGTATCGTATAGGCGCCTTGCGCACCGGCGAATTCGCCCGTGCGCCAGGCCTTGGCGAAATCAGGCCACGCCCATGCCAGGATGTTCCAGAACACGAAAACGCCGATGCCCACGAATACGACGTTGAGTACGGCCGCGAGGCGCGGTCGGTTCGTTTCCAGCGCTTCGATCAGCATTTCGGCGCGAATGAAACGCCGTTGCGCGATCGCGCTCGGTAATTGCAGGAAAACGCATGCGGCGATCGAAAGCGCGATGAATTCCGCCACGCCGGAGATCGGCGCATTAAACGCGTTGCGCATGACGACGTCGACGCAAACCAGCGCCATGATGGCGAAAATCCAAACCGAGCTAAACGCCGAGAGGAGGAAATTCATGCCACGATCGACGCGAGCTATCGCGGTGCTCACGGCGGCGGGCCGGTCTGCTTCGGTGATGGTGCGTGGCATCTGTACTTACCGCCCCCGACCACGCGCGCGGCCGGTCCAGACCGTCGGCGCGCACATCCGCGGAAAAGCAGACGTGCGCGCCAATGGCGGATTGTGGCTCAGAGGCCCTTGTCCCAGTCGCGCGCCGGCTTCGCACCAGCCGCGCGCATCGCCGCCATGTAGTCCTTCATGATCTGGCGCGCGGGGATACCCTTCTTTTCGTTGTCCTCAACCCATGCCTTGGCCAGGTCAGGCATCTGCGCTGCCCAGCGCACGCGCTCGCCGGCCGGCAGCGTATAGATCTTAGCGCCTTCCTTCTTGATGCGCTCAAGACCCTTGACCTCGCGGTCCTTGACAATACGAATATTCTCGGCGGCATATTCCATCGCGATTGGGCGCAACACGTCCTGTACTTCCTTGGGCAGACTATCCCATTTCTTCCGGTTAGCCGCGAACGCCCCGAAAGTGACCGCGCCCATATCCATGTAGGTCACGTAAGGCGCGACCTCGTGCAGCTTGATCGGGATCGCGCCGGAGGGAATGAGCAATACGCCTTCGCCGATGCCGGTCTGCACGGCATTGTACATCGCCGGGATGCCGGAATTGACGAATGTCGCGCCAAGGCCCTCCACC
>JACQAE010000003.1 GCA_016195095.1 Pseudomonadota bacterium | reverse complement strand
TGGACGACGTCGGCTTCAACGTGGCGAAGAACTCGATCACGTCGCTCATCGGCGCCAACGGCGCCGGCAAGACGACGATGTTCGACATGATCTGCGGGCTGCAGACTTTTGACAGCGGCAAGGTCACCTTCGCCGGACACGAGATCGCGACGTACCAGCCGCACACGATCGCGCGCCTCGGGATGGCGCGCAGCTTCCAGTTGCCACGGCCGTTTACCAGCCTGAGCATCGCCGACAACATGCGCGTGCCATTGCTTTATGCCGTCGGTGCCCGGCGCGGTGGCGCGATGTCGGCGCGGCGCATCGATGAGCGATGCCGCGAACTTCTCACCATGGTCGGCCTGCAGGACCGGGCAACGCGGTTTCCGCGCGACCTGACGCAGGTCGAGATGCGCAAGCTTGAACTCGCGCGCGCCATGGCGGCGCAACCGAAACTTCTGATCGCCGACGAGGCCATGGCCGGCCTCTCGCCTTCGGAGGTCGAAGACATCGTGGCGCTGCTGATCCGGCTCAACGAGGGTGGCGTCACTGTGATTCTCATCGAGCACATCATGCGCGCGGTGATGCGCTTCTCGCAGCGCCTGGTGGTGCTCGTGTCCGGCAGCAAGATCGCCGACGGATTGCCCAACGACGTGATCCGCGATCCGGAGGTCGAGAGGGCGTATCTTGGTCAATAGTCTTCGCATCGACAAGCTCGACGCTGCCTATGGCGCGGTGCGCGTGCTGGAGAACGTGTCCATGCGCGTGGACGCGGGCGAGACGGTCGTCCTGCTCGGCACCAATGGCAACGGCAAGAGCACGCTCATGAAGAGCATCATGGGCATCGTGCCGCCAAGCGCGGGAACGATCGTCGCGGAAATCGAGGGTCAGCGCCATGACCTGGTGGGCCTCGCAACCGAGGATATCGTCGATCTCGGCATCGCGCTTGTCCCGGAGGGAAGGCGGCTGTTTCCGAGACTGTCGGTCGAGGAGAATCTGCTGCTTGGCGCGTTTCGGCCGAAAGCGCGGGCGCGCATTAAGACCAATCTCGACTTTTGTTTCGAGTGCTTTCCACGTCTCGCCGAACGCCGCAAGCAGCTCGCCGGCTCGATGAGCGGCGGCGAGCAGCAGATGCTGGCGCTCGGGCGCGCGCTCATGCTGGCGCCACGCATTCTGCTGGTCGACGAGCCATCCGTCGGACTTGCCCCCGTTCTCGTCAGCCGCACGATCGACAAGATCAAGGAACTCAAGGACAAATACGCGCTCACCGTACTGATGGCGGAGCAGAATTTCCCGCAGGCATTGCGCGTCGCCGACCGCGGATACGTCATCGTTCACGGCAAGATCGCCTTCGAGGGTCGCTCGGCGGCGGAACTCAACAACAACGACCTTATCCGAAAATTCTATCTCGGTTTGTGAGCCAAACGCATCCGTGGCGAGCCGCAAGGCCCCGGCATCGCCTGACCGCCTTTGGGCGGCCAAACCACAAAAGAAAAGGCGCCGCGCGGTTGGCGCGGCGCAGTGTATTTTTCGGCGTCGTCGGTTGCGGCGCTACTTGGCCTTTTCGTAAGGATAGATCGCGGCGCCGGTTTTCAGGCCGCTCGGGGTGAGCACGGTCTGATACGACATGCCGCGCCACACATCGAGGCCGGCACCCGCCTTGATGCCGTGGTATTGCACCTGCAGCATGCGGCCCTCGGCCCACTCGCCACCCTTGCCGAACTTGACGTTGCCCATGATCGTCTTGAACGTGTTCTTGGACAGGTAGTCGGCGATCTTGTCGTCGTTGAGCGTCTTGGCGCCGTTCACCGCCTGCCCGAGAACCTGGATATAGGCATAGCCCCAGCCGCCGAGATAATAGCCGAGCGGATCGACGCCTTCCGCCGCCGCGCGCGACTGATATTTCTTGAAGAACGCGTCGGTACCATCAAATGTCAGCTTCGCGTCCGGGACCCAGGTTTCGTAATTAACGATGCCGTTGAGCAGCGGGCCAAGCTGATTCTTGAACACCGTCGCTTGCAGCCCGACCATGGCGCCGCCCAGCATCTTGGGCTTGAATCCGATTTCGTTGATGGCCTTGACCATGAGGACCGAGTCGAGCGGGTAGGAGCAAACCACCAAGATATCCGGATTCGTCGCCTGGATCGCGCGCACGATCGGCGCGAAGTCGGCCGTCGACGGCGGATAGGTGCGGTCGTAGACCACGCGGAACTTGTGCCGCTTGGCGTTCTCGCGCGCGCCGTCGCAGGCATTGCGCGAAAATTCCGCGTCCGCCGCCACCAGCGCCGCCGTTTGCGGGCGCGGATTCTGCGCGATCGCAACATCGAAGAAGCCCTCGGTAAACGACGGCTTGGTCGAGGGCCCGGTCGGCAGCATGGAGAAGTATTTCGGGTAGTTGAAGACGTGGTTCACGTCGAGCCCGAACAGCGAGATGAACGCCTTGCCCTTCTGCATGACCACGGGCATCGCCGGGGCGATGATATTGGTGGCATAAGGCCCGAGCACGAGATCGACCTTGTCGACGTCGAGCAGCTTGGTATAGATGCTCGGCACTTCCGATGGCGAACTCTTATCGTCGTAGAAGATCAGCTTGACCGGCCGCCCGAGCAGGCCGCCCTTGGCGTTGGTCTCCTCTTCCCAGATCTTCATCCCCAGCAGCGCCTGCTTGCCGTTCGGCGACAAGGGGCCGGTCAGCGCCATGGAAAATCCGATCTTGACCGGCTCGCCCGACGGCGCTTGCGCGGCGGCGGAGCCCGCCGAAAAGATCAGCGCCACCGACGCCAAAATGGCGGCCAGGGGCAAACTTGGCCTGTCGTGTTCCGGATGCAACGTCATTCGTTATCCTCCCAAACTGCCGCTACGATCCCGCTCACCCTATTACCGATCGCGGGCGCCTTCCAGTATACACCACGTCAGCGCGGCGTGGCGTCGCCGGAATCGACCATCACGGTTTCCACCTCGCCCGCGCCGCCGCGCCGGAACGCGGCGGCCGCCTTGTATTCCGCCGACTCAAAACACGCCACCCCCTGTTCGAACGTGGCGAATTCGATGACGACAAAACGGTGGAATTTGTCCGGCCCCTCCATGATTTGAAATCTGCCGCCGCGCGCCAGCACCTTGCCGCCGTGACGCGCCAGGATGGCGGGAATTTGGTCGGTATATTTCTTGTACTCGACCGGATCGATGATCCGCGAGCGCGCGACCCAATAGGCAGGCATGTTAACCTCCGTCGTCGTTGCTTGCCCGTGCAGCGTGCGGCGTTTTTCCCCACGCTTGCAAGCCAATATTCGATTGCAGGCCGGAGACCAGCCATGCCGACGATTATCGATCTTTCGCTACCCATCGAGAACGAAATTGCCGCCGACCCGCCCGGCTATGGACCGACAATCGACTATCACTCCCACCGCCAGACGGCGCGCGACCTCGTTCGCTTCTTTCCTGGAATGCGCGAAAGCGACCTGCCTGACAGCGAGGGTTGGGCCATTGAGTGGCTGCGTCTCACCACGCATTGCGGAACCCATCTCGACGCGCCCTGGCACTTCGCGACGACCATGGACCACGGCCAGCGCGCGATGACGATCGACGAGGTTCCGCTCGACTGGTGCTACCGGCCCGGCGTCAAGCTCGATTTCCGCGCCCGCGCCGACGGCGACGTCATCACCGCCGACGACATCGCGGCGGAACTCGCGCGCATCGGCCACACGCTGCAGCCGCTCGACATCGTCCTGGTCAATACCGGCGCGGGCGCCGCCTATGGCAGCCCCGATTACGTGTCGCGCGGCTGCGGCATGGGACGCGAGGCGACGCTTTATCTGACGCAGCGCGGCGTGCGTGTCACCGGCACGGACGGGTGGAGTTGGGACGCGCCGTTCATCCATACCGCGCGCAAGTATGCTGCGACGCGGGACGCGCGCCTCATTTGGGAGGGACACAAGGCCGGCCGCGAGATCGGCTATTGTCACATCGAGAAATTGCACGGCCTGGAAAAACTTCCATCGCGTGGATTCACGGTCAGCTGTTTTCCAGTCAAAATTCGCGGCGGCTCCGCCGGCTGGACCCGCGCGGTGGCCATCATGGACTGAGCGGGACCCCTGCCCACATCGGCGTTGCGAAGCATGGTTGACCGCGATGGCGGGCGCACCTAGCATTCCACGAAAGCCATAATTGCGCACCGGCACGGCACGTGTGCTTTTGCCCGCGCCGGATCGCAAACAAAGGGAGGATGAAGCGTGGATAGACGCCAATTCGTCGCCGGTTCCGCGGCCGCCGCGACACTTGTCGCGGCTGGTCCTTCGCGCGCGCAGGACGCCTATCCTTCGCGCCCCATCACGCTGATCAATCCGTTTCCACCCGGCGGCGCCGCCGATGTCGTCGGCCGCCCGTTCGCGGCCCTGCTCGAACCGCTGGTCAAGCAGCCCGTGGTGATCGAGACCAAGGCCGGCGCGGCCGGCGCGGTCGGCGCGCAATTCGCCGCCAGCGCCAATCCCGACGGATATACGCTCCTCATCCACATCGTCTCGATTTCCGGTTTCGCCGAGGTCGACAAGCTGTTTGGCCGCGCCGCAAAATTCACGCGCGCCGATTTCATCCCGATTGCGCGCTTCATCGCCGATCCGATGGTGCTGCTGGTCAATGACAAGCAGCCCTACACGTCGCTCAAGGAACTGGTCGACGATCTCAAGAAGAATCCCGAGAAGCTGATCTTCAGCTCGTCAGGATTATATGGCGCGCTGCATCTGCCGACCGCCCTGTTCATGCAGGCGGCGGGCATCAAGATGAAGCACCTGCCGACCAATGGCGGCGGGCCGGCGCTCACCGCGCTGATCGGCAACAACTCCAACGTTCTGGTATCCTCGATCGCGGCCGCCAGCGGACAGATGAAGGCCGGAAAGGCGCGCGCGCTCGCTTGCTTCGGCGACAAGCGTGCGCCGGTGCTGCCCAACGTGCCCACGCTCAAGGAGCTTGGTTACAACATCGAATTCTACCTGTGGGTCGGACTATTCGCGCCCAAGGGAACGCCCGATCCGATCGTCTCCAGGCTGCGCGAGGAGAGCCGTAAGGTAGCGATAAGCGATCGCTTCAAGCAGGCGATGAACAATATCGGACAGGACGTGGCCTACCTCGACCAACCGGAGTTCCGCGCCTTCTGGGACGCGGACGCCAAACGCGTCGAGGATGCCGTGCGCCAGATTGGCAAGGTCTAGCGTATTTCCAACCGGCGTCGGAATCGGTTCGCCGTCCAGGGCTAGGTGAGCGCCGTGATTTTGCGCAGAGACCACATCGCCGGCGGCGCATTTGTCGCCGGCAGTATGCTCGTTTATGCGGCAAGCGGCGACCTTCCCTTCGGGTCGCTAGCCTCGCCCGGTGCGGGCATGCTGCCAACGCTGGTTCTCACTCTGACGACGCTCCTCGGTTTTGCGCTATTGGCCGGGGCCGGCGGCAGTCCCCCGCTTACAAGCATCGATTGGAGCGACGCACCGCATGCATTGCGCGTCGTTGTCGCCTGCGCGCTGGCGACCGCGCTCTATGTCACGCTTGGTTTTCTGGCGACGATGTCGCTGTTGCTATTCGGCCTGATCTACCTTGTCGAGCGCCGCGCCATCGTGCGCGCCGCGATGGTCAGCCTCGGCGTCGCGCTCGTGGCCTATGCCGTATTTGGCTCGCTGCTGAAATCGCCGCTGCCGCGCGGCCTAATTTGGTTTTGATCATGCAAAAGCGTTTCCAGGCGAAGTGGAAACCGGTTCGCCGCGCGGAAATGCGATGAAACAAAGAGATGGAGCGCGCGCGATTGTGCCCAGCACAGGGGCGCTCTAGTGGAATCCACGATCGACAGCCTGCTCCTCGGATTTTCGGTCGCCTTCCGGCCGGACGTACTGCTCTATGCCTTTCTCGGCTGTCTCGTCGGCACGCTCGTCGGTATGTTGCCGGGCATTGGTCCGCTGGCGGGCATCAGCATTCTCTTGCCGGTGACGTTCGGCCTCGACGCGACGAAAGCCATCGTCATGCTGGCCGGCATTTACTACGGCTCGCAATATGGCGGATCGACGACGTCGATACTGATGCGCATTCCCGGCGAGGCGTCGTCGGTGATGACCTGCATCGACGGCTACGCGATGGCGCAACGCGGGCGGGCGGGCGCGGCGCTGTGCATTGCCGCGGTCGGCTCGTTCATCGCCGGTACGTTCGGTGTCCTCGCGCTGACCGTCATCGCGCCGCCGCTGGGCGCGTTCGCGTTGCGCTTCGGCCCGCCCGAATATACCGCGCTCCTTATCCTCGGGCTTGTCTTTCTCGCCTACATGTCGTCGACCTCGCTGGCGCGCACGTTGTTGATGGCGGGCCTCGGGCTGATGCTCGGGTGCATCGGCATCGACGTGATGACGGGCCACTTCCGCTACGCCTTCGACATTCCGGCGCTGGGTGACGGGATCGGCGTCGTGCCGGTCGCCGTTGGGCTATTCGGGCTCGGCGAAATTCTCTCGACCCCGAGCAAGTCGGTGACGGCGCAGGTCGTCACCCCACGCCTCGCGGAATTGCTGCCCAGCCGCCAGGAATGGCGGCAGTCGGCGATGCCGATCGCGCGCGGCACACTGCTGGGCTTTGTCGTCGGCGTCATACCGGGATCGGCCCATATCATCTCAAGCTTCCTGTCCTACGCGCTCGAAAAGCGCATCTCGAAGCATCCCGAGGAATTCGGCAAGGGCGCGGTCGCCGGCGTCGCCGGCCCGGAATCGGCGAACAACGCCGCCTCGACCGGCGCATTCGTGCCGATGCTCGCGCTTGGCCTGCCGACCGGGCCGGTGACCGCCGTGCTGATGGCGGCGCTTCTCATTCATGGCGTGCCGCCGGGCCCGATGCTGGTCAACGATCACCCGGAAGTGTTCTGGGGTTTCATCGCCTCGATGTATGTCGGAAATCTGATGCTGCTGGCGCTGAACCTGCCTTTGGTCGGCATGTTCGTGACGGTATTGCGCATTCCCTATTCGTATCTTTATCCGCTGATCGTCATGTTCTGCATTATTGGCGTGTACGAAGTGAATCACTCGGTCGTCGACGTGTGGATCATGCTGATCATGGGCGTTGTCGGCTATCTGCTGCGCAAATTCGATTTTGATCCCGCTCCGCTCGTCCTCGGCCTGGTGATTGCGCCGACGTTTGAATTGAGCCTGCGCCAATCGCTGGTCATGTCCAGCGGCAACTGGACCATCTTCTTCGAGCGTCCGATCGCGGGAACGCTGCTTGCGGTGAGCATCGGACTGCTCGCCTATTCGGGCATCGCCGCGCTGTTTCGGCGCGGTGATTGGCGAGCGAGCCTCGCCAAGGCGGAGATCGGCGACAAGAACTGAATGCGCGCGATTTCCAGCGAGACGGTCGCCCGACCGCCGTTTGATGGCGCACTATTTCGACGCGGCGTAGTTCGCCAGCGCCGCGAGATCGGCGTCCGATAAAGCGACGACCGAGGCGCTCATCACTGTATCGGCGCCGGAGCGCCGGCTGTCCCTGATGTCGGTCAGCGCATGGATCAGATAATCGATGCGCTGCTTGGCCAGCCGCGGCATCTGCTCCTGGCCGGCGAGTGACGGCAGATGGCAGGAGGCACAGCGCCGCGCGGCGGCAAGTTCGGCGCCGCGGGCGAGGACGGCCGGATCGGGACCCGCGCCCGTCAATTTCGGTTGCAGCCCGGCATAGTGCTTCGCCAGCGCGGCCATTTCACCATCCGCGAGCGATTTGACGAATGGCGTCATTGGTTCGATCAGCCGCACACCCTCGCGCATGAGAAAAAGCTGGTTGAGGAGAAAGAATTCCGGCTGCCCGGCGAGCGAGGGGATTTTCTCGATGGGCGAGTTGCCGTCCGCGCCATGGCAGCCACCGCATTGTTCGATGCGCTCCGCGAGCGGCACCGCCTGCGCGCCGGCGCGCGGCACGCAAACGGCGACGGTCGCCAGCGAAAACGCCAGCGACCGCCAGAATGCAACAGCACCGATCATCGCCGACGAGCGGGCGCGGAATTACCGCGCCGCGTAGGAAATGCGATAAATGGCCCCGTTCTGCTCATCGGAAACGAGCATGGAGCCGTCCGCCAGCGGCAATAGATAGGTCGGACGGCCATAAAACTCGTTCTTTCCGGTATCGAGAAGGCCGGTCATGAACGGCTCAAGCTTTGCGGTTCCGTCCGGCTGCGGCCTGGCGATGATGACGTCATAGCCGGTCTTCTGCCCGCGGTTCCACGATCCGCGCCGCGCGATAAAAGCGACGTTCTGGTACTGCGCCGGGAACATGCCGCCGGTATAAAACTTGATGCCGAGGCCGGCCGTGTGCGGCCCGGTCAGCGCCGCGGGCATTACGACGCCGGCGCAGGGGTCGGGCCGCTTGATGTCGAGATCGGGGATGCCGTTGGCGTGGCAATAGGGGAAGCCGAAATTGGCGCCCTCCTTGTCCTTGGGAATCCGGTTGAGTTCGTCCTCCGGGCCGGCATCGCCCGCCCAGTCGCGGCCATTGTCGGTGAACCACAGCTCCTTGGTCACCGGATGCCAATCGAACCCGACCGTGTTGCGCACGCCGCGCGCCACGATCTCCATGCCGGAGCCATCGGGATTGTAGCGGCGAATCTGGCCATGCACGCCGGGATTGACCTCGCAAATATTGCAGTTGGCGCCGACCTGGATATAGAGCTTGGCGTCGGGACCGAACGCGGCGTATTTCCAGTTGTGGTGGATATCGGGGGGCAGATTGAATTTGTCGGTGAGGTCCACCGGCGTGCCGATATTGTCGAGCCGGTCCTCGATATTGTCGTAGCGCAGCACCTTGTTGATCGCGAGCACATAAAGCGCGCCATCCTTGACCGCCAGGCCGTTGGGCTGGGTCAGTCCCTGCAACAAAACCTTGGCCTCGCGCTTACCAGCCTTCTCGGTCACGGCATAGACACGCCCGATGATGCGCGAGCCGATGAAAGCGGTGCCCTTCGGCCCCATGACGATGGTGCGCCCGCCGGCATGGCCATGCGACCACACCTCGGCCTTGAAACCGGGGGGAAGTTTCAGCTTGTCCACGGGAAGCTTGTCCAATGCGGCGGGAAGCGGCGGCGTCGCATGCGGCCGCAGGCTCCCGTCCTGCTTGCTGGCGGCGGGATTGGATTTATCCAGCGGGCTGAATCCCGGCGGCGCCTGCGTCGCGGCCGGCAATGTGGCGGCAATCAGGATGGCCAAGGCGCTGGCCGAACAAAGGCCGATGCGCTGCGACAATGTGGGCATGTTCTCCTCCATTGCACGATGGCCGGGCGGCGACGCCGCAACCGGCCGCACGCGCACCCGTACCCGTAGCGGCGCAAGTCTCGGATATTTAACCTCCCGCGCGCAATGGGGAATATGGGCATAAAGCGGTCAGAATCCGTTCATATTCGGCGGTAGACATAGGCCGCATCGGCATCGGATCGGGCGAGCTCGGCCAATCCGGCGTGATGCGGGGAAAGATGACACACCGGATCGGCCGCGCGCGCGTCGCCGGTGAGCGCCAGCGCCTGACAACGGCAACCGCCGAAATCGACCGAGCGCCGCGCGCAGCTCGCGCACGGTTCAACCATCCAGTCAGTGCCGCGAAACGCGTTGAACGCCGGCGATGACGTCCAAATGTCGGCGAGCGCGTACTCGCGCACGTTCCAGAAATCAAGCCCGGGAATGGTCGCCGCCGCGTGGCAAGGCAGCACGACGCCGGACGGCGTGACGTTGAGCGAACGCCTGCCCCAGCCGCCGACACACGGCTTGGGATAGCGCGCGTAATAATCCGGCACCACGCTGTCGATCACGATGGCGCCGCGATGCGTCTCACGCATCGCCTCGACGACGGCGATCGCGCGCCCAACCTGTTCGCGCGCGGGCATCAGCGCCGCGCGATTTTTCAGCGCCCAGCCGTAATATTGCGCGTGCGCGATCTCCACGCGGCCGGCGCCGAGCGCGAGCGCGAGGTCGATCATGGCGCCGACGCGCTCGATATTGGCGCGGTGAATCACGGCGTTGACCGTCAGCGGCAACTTGAGCCGCACGACGTCGCCGGCGAGCGCGCGTTTGCGCGCGAAGGCGCCGTCATACCCCGCGATGCAGTCGGCGCTCGCGGCCTCGCTGTCCTGGATCGACACCTGCACATGGTCGAGCCCGGCGGCGGCCAGCGCGGCAAGCCGCGCGGTCGAAATCCCGACGCCGGCGGTGATCAAATTGGTGTAAAGGCCAGCCTCGCGCGCGGCGGCGACGATGTGCTCGAGATCGCGGCGCGCGCCCGGCTCGCCGCCGGAGAGATGCACCTGCAGAACGCCGAGCGCGGCCGCCTCGCGCATGACCCGCGCCCAGGTCGCCGTATCAAGCTCGTCGGCGCGCGCGTCAAGATCGAGCGGGTTCGAGCAATAGGGGCAGCCGAGCGGACAGCGATGCGTCAGCTCGGCGAGGAGGCCAAGCGGGCGCGGCGGACTTTCCTGCGCTGGCGCCACCACGCTACAGCTCCAGCAGCTTCTTGTCGGCGAGCGAGCGCAACAAGGTCGCGACGTCGGCGCCAATGCGCTGGCGCGGCGCCGTGAATTCGACGGCGAGGTCATCGACAATGGCGGCGAACGTCGCCGCGCCGGTGCAGCGCTGGAGAATGGCGAGCGCCACCGCGTCGGGGCGGAAAATGCGCTCGGGCGCGAGCAGCACCCAGCCGCCCTGCGCGGCGTTATGCACGAGCCGCACGCCGCGCGGCAGGCGCGGCCGGGCGTCGGGGGCGATGTCGGGCGCCGAGGGTTCCTGCACGCGGCAATTCCGGGCGAGAGCGTTACGCGTTTCCATCGAAACAAAGAGCGCGCCATTTTCCTTGGCGTTGTCGCATTTTCCGCGGCGAACCGGTTCCCACTTCGCCGGAAAATGCCCTTGAGCAAATCCTCTTCGGCAAATCCGCAACTTTTCGCGATGGCGCGCGGAGGCGCCAACCTACCAGATCGCGGCCACCCGCCGCGATCACAATAGCGGAAAGCCGGTTCCGCGCCGTTCGATCGCCTCCGGCGCGCAATCGCCGCCCGCCCCGCTCAACCGCGCGCGGATTGCATATCGCTTGGCGTCGGCACGAACGCGCCCGGTGGAACATGTCCCGGCGCGACATAGGCGTGGTGGAGCGCGTCGAGCATCGCCCACAACACGTCGCACTTGAATTGCAACGCCGCCAGCACCGCCTGCTGCGCCGGCGGCGTGCGCGCATGGCGCTGGACATAATCCAACGCGAAATCGGCGTCGCGCGTCGCCTGTGCCGGGCGGCTCGTGAAATAGGCGAGCGTATCGGGTGTGATAAAATCGTAGTTTGCCAGCATGCCGGCGATGCGCTCGCTGATGATTTGCGGCGAGAACAGCTCGGTCAGCGAGGAGGCGATCGCCTCCAGCAGCGTTTTTTCGCGCACGAAATGCACGTAGGCATCGACCGCGAACCGCGTCGCCGGCAACAGGCGCGCGAGCGCGGTCACCTCGGCGCGCTCGAGGCCAAGCCCGTCGGTCAGCTTGAGCCAGCGCGCGATGCCGCCATCCGCGGCGTCGAGGCCGTCGTGATCGACGAGGCGGCCGCGCCAGGCGCGGCGCACCGCCGAATCGTCGCAGCGCGCGATCAGGCTCGCGTCCTTCACCGGGATCATGACCTGGTAGTAATAGCGATTGAGCGCCCAGGCCTGCACCTGGCCCTTGCTGGCGCGGCCTTCGTGCAGCAGCCGGTGGAACGGGTGCAAATGATGGTAGCGCCGCGCGCCGATGTCGCGCAGCGCGGCGGCGAGCGCCGGCGCCGACAACGCCGTCATAGCTCGATCCTCATGCCGTCGCTGGCGATTTCAACGCCCGCCGCCTCGACCTGCCGCCGTTCGGGCGACCCGGCGACGAGCATCGGGTTGGTGTTATTGATATGCACGTAGAGGCGGCGCGCGGCGAACCCGGCAAGCGCGGCGAGCGAGCCGTCGGGCCCGCCGACCGGCATATGGCCCATGCGCCGCCCGCTCTTGCCCCCGGTACCGGTCACGATCATCTCGTCGTCGCGGAAGAGCGTGCCGTCGAACATGACGACGTCCGCGCGCGCCATCCGCTCGACGATCGAAGGCGTCAGCGCGGCGGCGCCGGGCACATAAAGGAGCATACGCCCGCCAGCGCTGATGGCGAGGCCGATATTGGCCGAGCCCGCGCGCGCATCCACGGCGCCTTCGAGATAGAGCGGGACCTTGCCCGGTACGTCGAAGGCTTCGACGGTTACCCGCGCCAGCGGAAGTATCGCCCGCCCCGGCGCGATCGCGGTGCGCGTTACCACGCCGGGCGCGAGCGCGGCGAAGATCGGGTTGGCCGCAAGCGTGGCGTGCGTTTGCGCGGTAGCGTAAAGCGCGAACGGCGTGCCCTCGCGCAGGCTCAGCAGGCCCGCGATCTGGTCGATCTCGGCGCCGGTGAGGACGATCGCGGCGATCGGGCTGCCACGCGGCGCGGCGCGCGGATGCAAGGCGGGCGTCGCCGCGATCTGGGCGCGCAGGTCGGGAGAGGCGTTGATCAGGAGCCAGCTTTCGCCATCGCCGCTGACCGCGAGGCTTGCCTGCGTGCGCGGGCAAACGCGCGCGTCGCCTTCCCAGGCAAGCGTGCACGTATCGCAGCGGCAATTCCATTGCGGAAAACCGCCGCCCGCAGCCGCGCCGAGGACGATGGCGGTCAGGCGCTCCATGGGGCGCGATCGCGACAATACGCACTCGCCGCGCCCTCATGCCGGACGGCACCAAGCAAGGGCGCGATCACCGTGTCCGGCCGCAAATGCGCGAGCGAACAAAAACCCGCCATTGCCGGAAATGCCCTGGAGCATTTCCCGACGAAGCGGAAACCGGTTCGTCGCGGAAAATGCGACAAAGCGAAAGAGTAACGCAGCGCTTTCCGATTCAAGTGAAACGGAACGCGCGTTAGAATTCAGCCGGCAGATAGCCGTTGATCTCAAGGCCGATGCAGATTTCCACGAGGGTGGGCGTCGTCCAG
The DNA here is from genome assembly GCA_016195095.1 of Pseudomonadota bacterium. Taxonomy (GTDB): domain Bacteria; phylum Pseudomonadota; class Alphaproteobacteria; order Rhizobiales; family Xanthobacteraceae; genus JACQAE01. The sequence goes on along the minus strand of JACQAE010000003.1, from coordinate 9,826 downwards.
GCCATGACCAATTTTCCTTCCGCTCAAGGCGAGCTGTCGCGATGCCACCAACTTACGGCCTGCGCGGGCAATAATCCAGTGGGGTAAAGGCCGCCCCGCCCCGCGCTCAGCGCCGGCGTGCCGGCGCCTGCGCAATGGCCCGCCAGAGCCGCTCCGGGCTCGCCGGCATCTCGAAATGGCGTATGCCAAGCGGCGACAGCGCGTCGTTGACGGCGTTGAGCACCGCCGGCAGCGCGCCGACCGCCCCCGCCTCCCCCGCCCCCTTGACGCCCAGCGGGTTGTTCCTGGTCGGCACGTCATTGCTGCCGACGATGAGCGCAGGGAAATCATCGGCGCGCGGCATCCAGTAGTCCATGAACGAGGCGGTGACCGGCTGGCCGTTATCGGCGTCGTAGCGCACCACTTCGCCCATCGCCTGCCCCGCCCCCATGGCGATGCCGCCATGCACCTGGCCCTTGAGCAGCATGGGATTGACGGTGACGCCAACGTCGTCAACGACGGCATAGCGCAAGATCGCGGCAATCCCGGTTTCGGGGTCGATATCGACCTCGCAGACGTGGCACCCGTTGGGGAAATTCGCCCCGTCCGGGATCACGATGGCGTTGGCCTGCAGGCCAGGCTCCATGTCGCGCACCATGCGCTGCGGTTGATAGGATATTCTCGCCACCTCCACGAGATCGATGCCACGGTCGGTGCCGGCAACGCTGAAGCGCCCGCCGGCAAAGGCGATGTCGCCGGCGTCGGCCTCCAGAACATGGGCGGCGATGTGCTTGCCCTTCTCGATGACGCGCTGCGCCGCCCGCATCAGCGCGGCGCCGCCGCTCGCCATGGTGCGCGAACCGAAGGTGCCGCGGCCGTGGAACACCTGATCGGTATCGCCGCAGACGAGCCGCACCTCGTGCGGCCGCAGGCCGAGCGCATGGAAGGCGATCTGGCGCAGGCTCGTCTCATGTCCCTGGCCGTGCGAATGCGAGCCCACGAGGATGGTGGCGCTGCCGGTCGGCTCGAAGCGCACCTCCGCGCCTTCCTCGAACGGGCGCGGGAACGGCCCGCCCGCGATCTCGATCACGCTCGCCACGCCGAGCCCATAGAGCCTGCCGGCGGCGCGCGCCCGCGCCCGGCGGCGCTGCGCGCCCTTCCAGTCGGCAAGCTCCAGCGTCATGTCCATGGTCTGCGCGAACGCGCCGCAATCATAGGTGTAGACGAGCCCGGTCTTGAACGGCATGGCGCTTGGCGGGATCATGTTGCGCCGCCGCAATTCGATGCGGTCGATGCCGATTTCCGCCGCCGCGATGTCGATGATGCGCTCGATGCAGTAAGACGCCTCCGGGCGCCCGGCGCCGCGATAGGGGCCGGTCGGACTGGCATTGGTATAAACGCCGGTCACGCCGACATGGATCGCGGGCGTCGTATAGGTGCCGGCAAGCCCGCCGATATTGTTGAGCGGCACGCCGGCGCCGTTGGTCGACACATAGGCACCGAGGCTGGCCAGCGTTTCGACGCGCAGCGCCAGGAAACGGCCCGCGGCGTCGAGCGCCAGCGCCACGTCCGACACGTTGTCGCGCGCCTGGAAGTCGGAGATGAAGGCATCGCCGCGCTCGCCGGTCCATTTGACCGGCCGCCCGAGTTTGCGCGCCGCCCACAGCACGATCACCTGCTCGGGGTAGAGCCCGCCCTTCATGCCGAAGCCGCCGCCGACATCGGGCGAGACGCAGCGAAAGGCGCTCGCCGGCTCCTTGAACACGAACTCGGCCAGGTCCGCGCGCGTGAGATGCGGCGCCTGCATTCCCGAATAGAGCGTGTAGCGCGCCTCGCGCGCGTCCCAGGCGCCGAGCGCCATGCGCGGCTCCATGGAATTGACGGCGACGCGCGAGATGACGAGGCGCTGGCGCACCACATGGCGCGCGATCGCGAACGCGGCATCGACCGCGGCACGGTCGCCGACATCCTCGCGAAAGCAGATGTTGTCGGCGCATTGCGGCCAAACCGCCGGCGCGCCCGGCGCGACCGCCGCCGCGACATCGGTGACCGATGGCAGCGGCGCGTAGTCGATCGCGACCCGTTCGGCGGCATCCTTGGCGGCTGCCAGCGTCTCGGCGAAGATGGCGCAGACCGGGTCGCCGACCATGGCGACGCGCTCGGTGGCGAGCGCGCGATAGGGCGGATGAAAGCTTGGGGCACCGTCGGCGCGCTTGCGCCGCACGCGCGCCGGCAACGAGCCGACAGCGTCGGCCAGGAGGTCGGCGCCGGTCGCGACCGCGACGATTCCGGGCGCGGACCGCGCCGCCGCGATATCGATGCCGCGGATCAGCGCCGCCGCATGCACGGAGCGCAGCACATAAAGGTGCACCTGCCCCGGAAGCGAAATATCGTCGGTATAGCGGCCCTGCCCGCGCAACAATTGCGGGTCCTCGATGCGCGGCAGCGAGCTTCCTAGGGCAAATTCACGCATCTGGGATCATTCCTTGCGGCGGGCGGCGCGGGCCGACACGTGCCGGGGCGCATCCGGTCGGCGTGCGCGCGGCGGCGGCGGGGGACGATGGCTCAGGCGGCAAGATTGCCGAAGCGCGCGAGATTCTCGCGCTGTTTCTGGTTGCGCGGGGCAAGCTTGAACAGCCGCGCGGCGGTGCCGCCGAGAATATTGTGCTTGGCCTCCTCGCTCAGAAACGGCAGATCCCAGATCACGGTGGGCAGATCGAAATCCCAATGCGGATAGTCGGACGAGTAGAGCAATTGCGTGTGCGCGTTGATCATGCGGAACGTTTCCTGCAGCGCGCCAAGGTCCTGCACCTCCATCGGCTGCGTGGAATAGTACATCTCGCGCATATAGTCGCTCGGCTTTTTCCGCAGCGTCGGGCAGTCCGACGTGCGCAGCATGTATTCATGGTCGAGGCGCTGCATGAGGAACGGCACCCATGCGAGCCCGCCCTCGACCCAGATCACCGGCAGCTTGGGGAAGCGCTCGCCGAGGCCGTTGATGACCCAGTTGGCGCAGTGAAGGATGTTGTAGAAGGAAAAGCCGAGCGCGTGCACGGTGAGGAAGCGGTTGCAATTGCGGAAAACCGTTTCGCCCCAATTGAAGCCAGAATGAAACGACAGCGCCAGGCCGCGCTCCTCGATGGCGCGATAGACCTTCATGTAGCAATTGTCGTGCACCGGGTTGTGACGCACGGTCGTCACCATGAAGCCGCCGACCCCCTTGCGGTGGCCGAACGTCTCGACATGGCGCAGCGAGGCCTCGGCGTCGGAAAACGGCAGGCACAGCAGCGAATAGAAGCGTCCGTCCGATTCCGGCAGAACCTTCTCCGTGACCCAGCGGTTATAGGCCCAGCACAGCTCCACCTCCATTTCCACCTGCGGATGCAAGCCGATGCTGAGCATGCCGGTGGGAAACAAGCAGGAATAATCAACGCTCATGGCGTCCATCCAGCGGTGCCCGAGCTGCACGTCGCGCGGCTTTCCGGGCTCGGTCTTTTCCGAGCCGCGCAGCGGATAGCGCGTGACCCGCCCGCCCATGTCCTGGTGGCCGATATTGGAAGGCATGAGCGTGTGCCGGCCGCCCTTCGCCCCGACCGCCAGCGCCACCTGGCGCAGCACGTCGTTCTCCATGAACGGCAGAATATCGGCCATGTGCTCGTTCTCGTAATGATGCGCGTCGACATCGACGATGAGCACGTCATCGAGATTGCGCCGCCGCGCCTCGCGACGCGCATGCGACAACAGGCGCGTGGTATTGAGTTCCTCGACGCTAACGCGCCGTCCGCGATCGGAAACGAGGTCCATGAACCAATCTCCCGCGCTGGCTGGATGCGCCGACGGGCGTCAGCGGCCGGTCCAGCCCTGCCACATGCCAAGTTCGAATACCGCGAGGTTGGAGGACTTGAGGAGCCCGCTCGCGGTCACCATGATTTCGGTTGCGTTGACGCTGCGCGCCGCGACCGGCAATGCGATCGCGCCGGCCTCGACCTGCGCGGAATAGACGCGGCAGAGGGCCGCCAGGAGCGCCTGCAACGCGGCGGGCGCGAGCATGTCGGTCTTGCCGACGGCGAGCGCGCCCGCAAGCGTCGCGGCCAGTCGCCGGGCGTCGGCGCTCACCGTCTCCGATCGGCGCGCGGGCTTCGCCGCCCGCCGCTTGGCCGGCGCGCGAACCGCGCGCGGTGACGGCTTAGCTGACGACATAGACCTCGTCCTCGCGCACAACCACCCGATAGGCGCGCAGCTTGCGGCTGCGGTCGCCGGCGAATTCACCGGTCATGATGTCATATTCATAACCGTGCCAGGGACAGACGAAATGCGTCTGCGTATCGGAGAAGTACATGCCACGCGAGGTCTTGTCCGGCATGATGCGCTCCTCGACCTTGGCGATGATCAGCCCCTCGCAGGCCGGCCCGCCCTGATGCAGGCAGGTATTGCTATAGGCATAGAAGTGACCCTGATGGCGAAACACGCCGATTTCCGTGTCGCCGAGAAATACGATCCGGCGATCGCCGTCCGCGATCTCGGAGGCCTTGCCGACCAGCTTTTCCGCCATGCCTGTCACGTCCGCAGCCGGCCGCGTCGCATCGCCCGCGACCGACCGCGCACCTATTCTAGTGCCTTTCCGGCTTTGATGGAATCAAAGCCGGGGCTCTCACTTTTTGTTTTGACGCGTTTTCTTCGCGCGAATCGGTACCCACTTCGCTCGAAAACGCTCTAGCGCATTTTTCACGCGCCGAGGACACCACGTCGCTGCCATGCACCATGCCGCCACCGGCACAACCGAGGCACGCTCCGGCATGGTTGCGCAAGCGTTAACGCGCGCGCGACAGTTCGATCGATCACGGCACGAACCCCTACACGGCGTTTGCGAATGTCGCGCCGGCACAGCCGCCGGTTTAACCGCCCCGCAGCAGGCGCCGGCCAATGATCCCGCGGTATCGCGCCAGGCAAGAAACGGCAGAGCAATGCCGCCCGACGCCATGGCCGACAGGGGATCGTCATGGCTCGTCTCGCGCGTCTGCGGGGGATTGCGGCGCGCCACGTGCGCGCCGGTGCGCTCGCGCTACTCGCCTTTTCCGGCATTCAACTCGGCGCGCATTTCAACGGTGACGCCGCGCGCGCGTCGGTCGCGCCGGGCATCGCGCTCGGCGACGACGCGGTGAGCCGCGCGGACACGAGCGCCGCGTCACATGACGGCGCGCATGCCGCCGGCGACCGGCCAACGCCTCGCGCGCACGCGGTCCTGGCCACATTCGCCGCCGCCGAGATCGTCCGCGACCCGCTTGTCACGGCGGACATTGGCGCGACGGCATCGATTGCCGCGACGGACATCGCCGCGCCGGAGATCGCCGCCAAGGATATTGGCGCGGCGAGCACTGGCGGGAGCACCGGCGTCGAGCCCTACGGCCTTGGCGCGGCCGCCGTGCGACCGGGGCCGCTTCTCGACAAATGGCTCCAACTCGCGGCCGCGCTTAAGGCCGACATGGCGGAGCTTGCCGCCTGCCGCGCCAACCCCTCCGGCTGCGGGTCAAAGGCGGCGCAGCGGCTTCTCGCCATCGCCAACGCGGCGGCCGCCAAGCCCGGGCGCGCGCGGCTGGGCGAGGTCAACCGCGCCGTCAATCTCGCCATTCGCCCGATGAGCGACATGGCCCAGCACGGCGTCATCGATTTCTGGAACTCGCCGCTGGCGACGCTCACGTCGGGCCGTGGCGATTGCGAGGATTACGCGATCGTCAAATACGCCGCGCTGCGCCTGGCTGGCTTGGCCGAGCACGACCTGCGCCTGCTCATCGTGCGCGACAAGACGAGCGGCGGCGACCACGCCGTGCTCGCGGTCAGGCTCGAGGGACGCTGGCTCCTGCTCGACAATCGTGGGTTGATGATGATCGAGGACCGCCATGCGCCGCAGTACCGCGCGCTTTATGCGGTCACCGCCACCGCGATCGCCCAGCTGGTTCCCGCCGCAATCGCCGGCAGTCAGCTCGCCGCGCTTGCCGCGCGCCGCGCGCCCGCCATGTAGGGAGCGCGAAGGCGCCCCGCTCCACCGAGCGGCCGCCATCGGCGGCGCCAGCGCTACTTCGTCTCATAGGCATAGACCCCGTCCCAGTCCGGCGGCGGTGGCGAGCGGCGGAACGCCTCGATGCGCGCGACATAGACGTCGTACAATGTTTCCAGCGCCAGGCCCTGCGCCGCCGCACGACAGCTCTCGATCGCCGCCAGCGCCCCCGTCCAGTTCTGCTGCCGGTAGAGCGCCGTCATCTCCTCGTTGAGCCCCCGCAACTCGGAAAACCCCTGGCTTTGGCGCAGCTCATCGCGGCCGAGAACGGTGAACACCGCCTCGGGCTCATACTTGCCCTTGACGCGGATGCGGTCGATCTCAAGAACGGCGAACCTGTCCGCGACCGCCGCCGCCACCGCGCCGCCAAGGACGATCTGCAACCCGTAATCCTTCGAGCGGCCCTCGAGCCGCGCGGCAAGGTTGACCGTGTCGCCGAGCACCGAATAGTTGAAGCGCAGGTCCGAGCCCATATTGCCGACGACGCAGGCGCCGGTGTTGATCCCGATGCCGATATTGAACGGCAGATAGCGGCCGCCCGTCGCCTGCGCCTCGCGCTTGAATTCGTCGTTGAGAATCTCAAGGCGCGCCAGCATGTCGAGCGCCGCATCGCAGGCATTGGCCTCCTGATCGGGATCGTCGAGCGGGGCGTTCCAGAATGCCATGATGGAATCACCGATATACTTGTCGATCGTTCCCTTGCGCGCGATGATCGCGTCGGTCATTGGCGTCAGGTAGCGGTTCATCAGCGAGGTGAGCTGCTGCGGATCGCTCTTGTAGTATTCCGAAATCGTCGTGAACCCGCGCACGTCGTTGAACATCACCGTCATGCGGCGCAGTTCGCCGCCGAGCACGAGCTTTTCCGGCGAGCGCGCGAGATCCTCGACCAACGTCGGCGAGAGGTAATAGCCGAACGCGGAACGGATGCGCTGGCGCTGCTTCTGTTCGCGAAAATAATTGACGAATACAAGCGTGATATAAAGAAGCGCCGTGGAGCCGAGCGCATAGGTCGTATCGACCATGATGTCGTGCTCGATGAACCAGTACCACGACGCGCCGGCGAGCGCGGCGGCGACCGCGCCACCGAGGATGAACGCCGGCACGGCGCCGAGCACCGGCGTCGCCGCGATGATCCCCAGCCCGAACACCACGGCGCCGATCACTTCGGCGCCCGGCGCCCAGTTCGGATAGGCAAGCACGGACTTGCCGAGCACGCTTTCGAGGATCTGCGCGTGCACCTCGACTCCCGCCATCACGCGATCGACCGGCGTGGTCTTGAGGTCGAGGAGGCCGATGGCCGAGGTTCCGACCAGCACCAGCTTGCCGGCGATGCGCTCGCGCCCGATGCGCCCGCGCAGCACGTCGACGGCGGAAACGAAGCGCGCGGGATGATGCGGGCTGAAATGCAGCCAGAGCTGGCCGTTGCGATCGGTGGGAATGTCCAGGCCCGGCAGGGAAACGCTTTGCACGCCGGCGCCGTTGGGATCGGTGCGCACGAAGATCGCGCCGGCGCCCGTCACCACGCGCAGCATTTCAAGCGTGAGCGCCGGCACGATCGTGTCCTGCGCCACCATGGCGAGCGGAACCCGGCGCACGATACCGTCGCGCTCTGGCCTGATCGTGAACACGCCGCGCCCGGCGGCGGCCTGTTCGAGCTCCGCGACATTGCGCAGGATGCCGGGAAACGTCACCAGGAATGGCCGCGCGTCCGGGCCGCGCATGGCGAAGCCGGTTTGCAGCGCCTCCTCGCCGGCGCGCGGCTCCGCCGCCCGCGCCGCCCCGGCGCGGCCGACGACGACGCGCGAGTTGCGAAACGCCCGCGCCAGCACTTCGTCGTTCGACTCCAATCCGCGCAGCTTGGCGCGCGTGTCGTCGTCGAGCTCGCGGATACTCTGCGCCGCGTTGGCGGGCGACATGCGGTCAGCTTCGGGAAAGACGACGTCGAAACCGATGGCGACGGCGCCAAGCGCGGTGAGCCGCGTGACGATGTCGGCGATGAGCGTGCGTGGCCACGGCCATTGGCCAAGCTCCTTGAGGCTCGCCTCGTCGATGTCGAGGATGACCACCGGGCGCCGGTCGGCGACGCGCGGGCGCATGACCTGGAAATAATCGAACGTGCGTAGCCGTAACTCCTCGATCGGAGGAGGATCCCAGACCCGCAGCGCGACCAGCGCGACCAGGAGCAGCAGGCACAGCGCGCGCGCCAGACCGAACGCGTGCGCGAGGCGGGCGAGGCGTTTCATGACCGCGCGTCGCCGGCCGTGCCGCCGCGCGCGCGCGTCATTTTTCGCGCACCGCGCGGTTGAGCTGATCGGAAAGCGGCTTCATGAGGTAGGACAGCAAGGTGCGGTCGCCGGTCTGCACGAAGGCCTCGACCGGCATGCCGGGCGTGAGCTTGACGTCGCCCAGCCGCGCGATTTCCTTCGCGCTCATGCCGACGCGGATCGTGTAGTAGCTCAGCCCGCTGCGCTGATCCACGGAAATGTCGGCGGATATGCGCGTGACGGTGCCCGTGATTTCCGGCGTGGTGCGCTGGTTGAAGGCGGAAAAGCGCAATACCACCGCTTGGCCGATTTGCAGCCGGTCGATGTCCTTGGGGTCGACCTTGGCCTCGGCGGTGAGATTGTCGGCCGCCGGCACGATGAGCATGATCGCATCGCCGGCGGTGATGACGCCGCCGACGGTGTGCACGTTGGACTGGAAGACGAGGCCGTCCTGCGGCGCGCGAATGTCGATGCGCTTGAGCTGGTCCTCTGCGGTGATCTTGCGCTCGACGAATTCGCCGATGCGGCCGTCGATCTCGCGCAATTCCTTGGCCACCTCGCTGCTCACGTCCTGGTCGATCTGCAGGATCTGCAGCTCGATCTCGGAAATCTTGCCGCGCGCCTGCGCGCTCGACGCGATGAGTTGGCCGCGTTCGCCGGACAGGCGCGTCGCCTCGCGCTCGAGCTGCGTGAGGCGGTTCATCTGCACGAGCTTCTTTTCCCACAATTGCTTGACGCCTTCGAGCTCGCGATTGATGAGGGTGACCTCCTGCGCCTTGGCCTTCTGTTGCGCGGTGAGGCCGATGATCTCCTCCTCGAGCTGGCCGATGCGCTGGCGCAATTGCGCTTTCTGGCCCTCGCGCGCCTTGCGCCGAAGCTCGAGCAGGCGGCGCTCGCCGGTAAGGACGTCGGCAATGTCGGGATCGGATTCGCTTCCGACGAATTCGCGGGGCAGGCGCAACGCGTCCGCGCCCTCGCGCTCGGCCTCCAGGCGCGCCTTGCGCGCCAGCATCTCGTTGAGGCCCTTGGTGACGATGGCGAGATTGGCGCGCGTGACCGTCTCGTCGAGGCGCACGACGATATCGCCGGCGCGCACCTTGTCGCCGTCGCGCACGCGCACCTCCCCGACGACGCCGCCGGTCGGGTGCTGCACCTTCTTCACGTTGGAATCGACCACGATGGCGCCGGGCGCGATGAGCGCGCCGGCGATGTCGGCCGTCGCCGCCCAGCCGCCGACGCCGACCACGAGCACGAACACGACCGCTATGCCGGCGATGGCATGGCGGCGGATCGAATGGCTCCAGATCGATCGCGCAGGGACGCTCACGACGCCTCTCCCGATTCGGGTACGACCTTGAGCGACCGTGCGATCGACGCCGGCCGCGGCAGCACCTTGGCGAACACCTCTTCCTTGGGGCCGAAATTCTGCATGCGCCCGCGGTTCATGACCAGGAGATAATCCACCCCGGCGACCGCGCTCGGCCGGTGCGCGACGACCAAGACGATGCCGCCGCGTTGGCGCACGCCG
>JACQAE010000002.1 GCA_016195095.1 Pseudomonadota bacterium | reverse complement strand
GCGCCAGCTTGATCGAGGCGGAGAGCGCCTCGATCGGCCGGTCCTGGCCATACACCACCCGCTTGAGCGTTTCCTCGAGATGCGCGAGCACGGCGGCGTCGTCCTTGGACACCGTCTTTGGCGGAATGCGCGCCATGGTCGCGATCGTCGTTTCGACTTCCTTCAGCCCGATCGTCTTCTTGCGCCGGCTCTCCGGCAGCAGCATCTGCGCCGCCCCGGATTCGTCGATGACGTCGATCGCCTTGTCCGGCAGCTTGCGGTCATGGATATAACGCGCGGATAGTTCGACCGCCGCCTTGATCGCGTCGTTGGTGTAGCGCAGCTTGTGATATTCCTCGAAATACGGCTTGAGCCCGCGCAATATCTCGATGGCGTCGGGAATCGACGGCTCGTTGATGTCGATTTTCTGGAACCGGCGTACCAGCGCGCGGTCCTTCTCGAAATACTGCCGGTATTCCTTGTAGGTCGTCGAGCCGACACAGCGCACCGTGCCCGAAGCCAGCGCCGGCTTGAGCAGGTTGGACGCGTCCATGGCACCCCCGGACGTGGCGCCGGCGCCGATCACGGTGTGAATTTCATCGATAAACAGGATCGCGCCCGGATAGTTCTCGAGCTCCTTGATCACCTGCTTGAGCCGCTCCTCGAAATCGCCGCGATAGCGCGTGCCGGCAAGAAGCGTGCCCATATCGAGCGCGAACACGGTTGCATTGGCGAGCACCTCCGGCACTTCGCCGTTGATGATGCGCCGCGCCAGGCCCTCGGCGATCGCCGTCTTGCCGACGCCGGCGTCGCCGACAAAGAGCGGATTGTTCTTCTGGCGGCGGCACAGCACCTGGATGGTGCGGCTGATCTCGGTCTCGCGGCCGATCAGCGGGTCGATCTTGCCCTCGCGCGCCTTCTTGTTGAGGTTGACGCAATAGGCGTCGAGCGCGTCGCCCTTCTTCTTCGGCTCGTCGCCGGGCTTGGTATCGGCCTCTTCCTCGACGCCCCGCACCGGCCGCTGTTCGGTCAGGCCGGCGCGCTTGGCGATGCCGTGGCTGATGTAATTGACCGCGTCATAGCGCGTCATGTCCTGCTCCTGCAGGAAATACGCGGCGTGGCTTTCGCGCTCGGCGAAGATCGCCACCAGCACGTTGGCGCCGGTCACTTCTTCGCGACCCGACGATTGCACATGGATGACGGCGCGCTGGATGACGCGCTGAAAGCCGGCGGTCGGCTTGGAATCCTCGCCACTCTGCGTCACCAGGTTGCCGAGTTCGGACTCGACATAGGCGACGAGGCTGCGGCGCAGTTTGTCGAGATCGACGTTGCACGCGCGCATGACGGCGGCCGCGTCCTGGTCGTCGATGAGCGCGAGCAGCAGATGTTCAAGCGTGGCGTATTCGTGATGGCGCTCGTTGGCAAGCGCCAGCGCGCGATGCAGCGACTGTTCAAGACCGCGGGAGAAGGAGGGCATCAGCGTCCCATATCCATGTTGTCGTCGTGCCCCCCGGTGTCACTTCTTTTCCATGACGCATTGCAGAGGATGCTGATGTTTGCGCGCAAAGTCCATAACCTGCGTCACTTTGGTTTCGGCGACCTCATACGTATAAACGCCACATTCGCCGATTCCGTGGTGATGCACGTGCAGCATGATGCGCGTCGCCGCTTCACGATCCTTGTGAAAGAAGCGCTCGATGACGTGCACGACAAACTCCATGGGCGTGTAGTCGTCATTGAGCAGAAGCACGCGATAAAGGCTCGGCCGCTTGGTCTGCGGCTTGGTCTTGGTGATGACCGCCGTCCCAGGCCCGCCAGGATCGCCGCGGCGCTTCTTGTTGGCGTCCGACAAGCGCGCCGGCCGCCGGATCTGCGCGTCCGCGGCAACGACAAGGAAAGATCGGATAGGCTCGATCATGGCAGTGGCGGTAATATCAATAGCGAACAGGCCTGTCCACGCGACGGCGCGCCGCCGGCGCGGCGCGATCCCCGACTGACGCAACAATATGCGCCGCCGGGGCGATGATAAAGGCCGCGCGCGGCTTTATGCGCCCGGCCAGGCGTCGGCGCGCCCGCCGCAATGCCCGGCATTGGCGCGAATTGCGGCGAAATACCCTCGGTTCGAGCTCGAATCGGGCGCCTGTGGCCCGCCGCGCAGCCAGGCAAGGCCCGCCGTTGAGGCACGGCGACCGGGAAACCGGTCGGGAGAGCATCTTCACCGGCGAACCGCGCGCCCGGCGGCCCACGCGAGGTTAACAAGTTGGTCCGCGGATCGGCCAAATTCAGCCGCCGCGCGCAACACAATCGCAAGCGGCCACGGTCATGATGCGCCAAATCACCAGCGAGCCCGCGCCATGATTCTTGATCGCATTTTCCGTTGCCGCGACGGCGGCGTTCTGCCGTTATTCGCGCTGTCCGTCATTCCGCTTTTCGGGTTCATCGGCGCCGCCGTCGATTATAGCCGCGCCAACGCCGTCAAGTCCGCCTTGCAGGCGGCGCTCGATTCGACGGCGCTGATGTTGTCGAAGGACGCGGCCAGTCTCAACCAGAGCCAGATGCAGCAAAAGGCGCACGACTATTTCATCGCGCTGTTCAACCGGCCCGACGCGCAGAACGTGACCGTCAACGCGCCCATCTACAATACCGCCAGTGGCTCGCAATTGACGATCACCGCCAGCGCCCAGGTCAAGACCGAATTCATGCGCATGGTCGGATATTCGCAGCTCTCGGTCAGCAGCACGGCGATCGTCAAATGGGGCAATTCCAAGCTGCGCGTCGCGCTCGCGCTCGACAATACCGGGTCGATGGCGCAAAGCGGCAAGATGACGGCGCTCAAGGCGGCCACGCATAACTTGCTCAACTCGCTGCAAAACGCGGCGACGCAGAATGGCGACGTCTATGTCTCCATCGTTCCCTTCAACCGCGACGTCAATGTCGGCACCGCCAACGTCAACGCCAACTGGATCAATTGGACCTACTGGGACCAGCAAAACCGCACCTGGAACGGGTCGGCCTGGGTGCCGAACAATCACAACACCTGGAATGGCTGCGTGATGGACCGCGACCAGAACAACGACACCAAGAACACGACGCCGGTCGCGGGCACCACGGCCACGATGTTTCCGGCTGAACAATACGGCTCCTGCCCCACGTCGCTGCTGCCGCTGACCTATAATTGGACGGCGCTGCACAGCAAGGTCGACGCCATGATCAGCGCCGGCAATACCAACCAGACGATCGGGCTCGTGTGGGCGTGGCAATCGCTGACGGAAACCTCGCCGCTCAGCCCACCGCCCATCAATCCCAACGACCCAATCCCGACGCAGAAGATCATCATCCTTTTGACCGACGGCTTGAATACGCAGAACCGGTGGACCACGAGCCAATCCTCGATCAACGCGCGCACGCAATTGACATGCGACAATATCAAGGCCCAAGGCATTACGCTCTACACGGTCCTGGTCATGGAGGGTAACGCGACGTTGTTGCAGAACTGCGCCACGGGCCCGACGAAATTCTTCAACCTGACCTCGGCCGACGAGATCGTGACGACGTTCGACCAGATCGGAACCCAACTCACCAAGCTGCGCATCGCGCAGTGACGGCGCGGCGGCGCGGCGGCCGCCGCGATCCAAACTTCGCATTTTAGATTCATTGTCGAAAAATCCCGCTCCAAGTATCGGCGATTGTTAGCGCCGCGGGAAACCCGCCCTTCAATCGGCCCGTGCATTCTTGCGCCATCGGCTGCAACCGGAACGCCGCGCAACGCCGCGGATCGTTCGGTCGGCCCAGTCATTTTTCTGGAGCAGCGCCATGCCTTGCGTCAATTCGATCCGGACGTTGCCAAGCCGATGTCGCGAATTCCTCGGCGCGCGCGACGGCAGCATTGTCATGACTTTCGCGCTCGCGCTGTTGCCGATCGTCGGCTTCGTCGGCGCGGCCGTCGACTATAGCCGCGCCAACGCCGCGCGCGCCGCCATGCAGTCGGCGCTCGATTCCATGGTGCTCATGCTCTCGAAGGACGCGGCGACCCTGAGCCAGGCGCAACTGCAGGTGAAGGCGCAGTCCTACTTCCTAGCGTTGCTCAACCGGCCCGAACTGCAAAACGTCACGGTCAACGCCCCGGTCTATACGTCCGTCGGCGGTTCGCAGCTCGCGATCACCGCCACCGCCAAGGTCAATGCCGACTTCATGAAGGTCATGGGCGTGACGCAGATGAATGTATCGAGCACCGCCACCGTCAAATGGGGCAATTCGCGGCTGCGCGTCGCGCTCGCGCTCGACAATACCGGGTCGATGTCGCAGAACGGAAAAATGACGGCGCTCAAGACCGCCACGCATAATCTCCTCAACACGCTGCAATCGGCGGCGACGCAGCCGGGCGACGTCTACGTGTCGATCATCCCCTTCGCCAAGGACGTCAATGTCGGAGCCGGCAGCCTCGCCGCGACGTGGTTGCGATGGACGGCGTGGGACGCCAGCAATGGCAGTTGGAGCCCGTGCACGCAGTGGAACCATAGCGGGCAATGCATCGGCGGAACCTGGATGGCGGCCAATCACAGCACGTGGACCGGCTGCGTCACCGATCGCGACAATTCCCCGGTCGCCCATAACACCCTCAACACGACGCCAATCGTCGGCAATTCGCCGACGCTGTTTCCGGCCGAGCAATACGCTAACTGCCCGGTCGCGCTGTTGCCGCAGACCTATGATTGGAGCGCGCTGCACGCCAAGGTCGATGCCATGACGCCCACCGGCAACACCAACACCACCATCGGGCTGGCCTGGGCCTGGCAGTCGCTGAGCGAGAACGCGCCGCTCAACGCACCGCCCGTCATCAATGACGGCATCGAGACCAAGAAGGTGATCATTTTCCTCACCGACGGCACCAATACGCAGGACCGCTGGAGCAGCAACGCAAGCACCATCGACGCGCGCATGCAGGCCGCCTGCGCCAACGCCAAGGCGGCGGACGTGACGATCTACACGGTGCTGGTGATGCAGGGAAACGCGTCGCTGTTGCAGAACTGCGCAAGCTCCGCCGAAAAATTCTTCAACCTGACCGCGGCCGACCAGGTCGTCGCAACCTTCGATCAGATCGGCACGCAATTGTCGAAATTGCGGATCGCCAATTAGCGCGGTTTCACCGCTCGATGCGATGGCGCGGCCGTCCGCGCGCAAGGCGTTCAGGGTAAAGCATTGGTGAAGAGCACACGGCGCATTTGCGCGCGCGATTTCACCGATCGTTATCCGTGCGTGCCGATGTCCGCGCGCCGGCGCTGCGACCCGAACAAGTTGGCGATATTTCGGCGATTGATTTTACCCGGTCTTTAGGGACGTCAGCAGACACTGCCGGACGAAAGGGTCCCTTCCGCGGACCATACAATCGGGTCACCGCCATGCGCAAAATTTCACGGCTGCAGAAGACAGGCTCCGCCGCATCGCGCTTTTTGCGCGCCCGCGACGGCAATGTCGCGCTGATCTTCTCGATCGCCATCATCCCGATCATCGGTTTTGTCGGCGCCGCCGTTGACTACACCCGCGCCAACGCCGAGCTATTTCAACGCCATCTATACCCGCCCCGAAGTCCTTAACGTCTCCCTGGCGGCGCCGGTCTATACGACCGCCGGCGGCTCCAAGCTCACGCTCGGCGCCACGGCCGCGATCAAGTCGGATTTCATGCGCATGATCGGCATTCCGCAGATCAATATCGGCAGCAACACGACCATTCGCTGGGGCAGCGCGCGCCTGCGCGTCGCGCTCGCGCTCGACAATACCGGGTCGATGTCGCAGAGCGGGAAGATGACGGCGCTCAAGACCGCCACGCACAACCTGCTCAACACGCTGCAGGGGGTCGCGGCGCAGCCGGGCGACGTCTATGTGTCGATCATTCCCTTCGCCAAGGACGTCAATGTCGGGCCGTCGAACAATTTGGCGACCTGGATCAGCTGGACCAATTGGGACGCCGCCAATGGCAGCTGGAGCCCATGCCTGCATTGGAACAATAACGGGCAGTGCACCAGCGGTACATGGCTGCCGGCCAATCACCTCACCTGGAATGGCTGCGTCACCGATCGCGACAATACGCCGATCCAATACAACACAATGAACACGACGCCGACGGTCACCAATTTGGCGACGCTGTTTCCGGCCGAGCAATACAGCAATTGTCCCGTCGCCCTGTTGCCGCAGACCTACAACTGGGCCAGCCTGCATGCCAAGGTCGACGCCATGACACCGACCGGCAATACCAACACCACCATCGGGTTGGCCTGGGCCTGGCATTCGCTGACCGAGAACGCGCCGCTCAGCGCCCCGCCCATCGTCAATGACGGCATCGAAACCAAGAAGATCATTATCTTCCTCACCGACGGCACCAACACGCAGGACCGTTGGACCGGCAATTCCAACCAAATCGACGCGCGCATGCAAACCGCCTGCACCAACGCCAAGGCCGCCGGCATCACGATCTACACGGTGCTGGTAATGCAGGGCAACGCGTCGCTGCTGCAAAATTGCGCGAGTTCGCCGAGCAAATTTTTCAACCTGACGTCGGCGTCGCAAGTGGTTACGACATTCGACCAGATTGGCGTCGATCTGTCGAAGATGCGCGTCGCGCAATAGCGACCTTCACGGCGCGCCCCAATCGGACGCGACCCAGAAGCGCTTGGCGATGCCGCGCTAGATTTTCGCCGCCGTCTTGCCGACTGCGTTCTCGAACGGCCGGCAGGTCTCCTTGGCAAGGTCCGTGCAAAGTTCGCCGATCTTGGTCGCCTCGACGACGAAGCCCTCATAGCTGCTTTTCACGTAGTCGCCCTGCACTTCCAGCGCCTTTTCCAGCGACTTCGCGACCATGAGTGTTTCCATCGCCGCCGTGCCGCGCTCGAAGTTCTTCTTCGAATACTCCGCCATTTCGGCGGCGATCGCCTGCCACCCCTTCGACATCGCGCCGAACGATTTCATCGCGAGGTCCATATTGTTTTTCCCGAGCTTCTGCAGTTCCTCGAAATTGGCGAGCATGATTGACATTCCTTCCCGGCTGTTCGCTGCCTTCGGCGGCATCGGCCTGCCGGCGGCGCTCGCTATGAATACCCAAGACGCGACCGTGAGGTCACGATATCACGCATCCGCGCAGGCCCGCGACGACGGCACACGCGTGACCCGCAGGGCGTGTCCACCCCAGTTAACGCACACACAATTTTTCGCAGCTGAGCGGCGATCGCCCTGCCCGAAAATACCGCAGAACGCAATTGAGCCGAACTCGATTACATCTATGTCGCAATGCACAAAAAGTCAATGATGCCACGGCAGCGCTGATTTTTGCGCCTGCCACGGCCGACAAAGCGGCCAGTAATCTGTGATTAACCCTTTGGCAATCGGAACATTTTACGATTGGCGCCAGTAGCGTCGCTGCGCCGCCAATGGGGCTTTGCCGGGGCGTCCCCTGCGTCATGGAGGGGTGGAGGTTGTCGGTGCGTTTTGTTGTCTCCAGGCGTTCCCGCGCGATCGCGATCGTCCTCATTGCCGCCATCGCGCTGCTGGTCGCGTCGGCCGACAATGCCGAGGCGCGGAGGAATAATCGCTCGGCGCGCAAGTCGGCCTACAACCCGCCAAGCGCCTCCATCGTCGTCGACGCCAATTCGCGCAAGACATTGCACGCGGCCAACGCCGACAGCCTGCGCCATCCGGCGTCGCTGACCAAGGTCATGACGCTGTATCTCCTGTTCGAGCAGCTCGAAAGCGGTCGCCTGCGTCTCACCAGCGCCATGCCGGTCTCCGCCCATGCCGCGGCGCAGGCGCCGACCAAGCTCGGCCTCAAGCCCGGCCAGAGCATCGACGTCGAGGACGCCATCAAGGGGCTCGTTACCAAGTCGGCCAACGATGCCGCGGTGGTTGTCGCCGAGGCCATCGCCGGCGACGAGGAGGAATTCGCGCGCCTCATGACGCGCAAGGCGCGCGCGCTCGGAATGACGCGCACCGTCTACCGCAACGCCTCGGGCCTGCCCGACGACGAGCAAGTCACCACCGCGCGCGAACAGGCGCTGCTCGGCGGCGCCATCCGCGAGCGTTTCCCGCGCTACTACAAGTTCTTCGCCACGCATAGTTTCCACTACCGCGGCATGGCGATGCGCAATCACAATCGCCTGCTCGGGCGGGTAGAGGGCGTGGACGGCATCAAGACCGGCTATACGCGCGCGTCCGGGTTCAATCTCGTCGCCTCGGTCAATCGCGGCAACCGCCACATCGTCGCCGTCGTGCTCGGCGGCCGCTCGGCGTCAGCGCGCGACGCGCGCATGCGCCAGATCATCGCCGCTAATATCGACGATGCGAGCACCAAGCGCACGGCCCCCGCGATCGCCGACACGAGCGCGGCCAAGCGCGGCGCCACGCGCGTCGCATCGACCGAAAACATCGTCGCGCCGTCGTCCACAGAGACGGTCAAGAGCGAGCCGGTCGAGACCGGAGCGATTTCCGCCCCACCGCTGCCGCAGGCGGCGCCACGCCGCGCCAAGATCGCGCCCGCGCCCGCGCCCAAGGTCGCGGCGCGCGAGCAAGCCCCCGCGCCGGGATCGAGCGAGCCGCTGCGCCCGGTCGCGATCAAGACGATATTGGTGCGGCCTGGCGCAATAAGGAGCGCGACGCATGCGCCGCTGGCCGGCCCCTTGCCCGCGCACGGCGCGCCGGCAGGCGCGGCCGACGCCGCCGCGGAAAAGATCGCGGCCGCGCCGGGCGCCCTCGAAGCAAACGGCACACACGTCTCGGCCGCGCCCGACCCAGCGGAGGCGATCCACTCCGGCCGGGCGGCGACGCCCGCGCCAAAGCCCGTCACGCAGGCTGCGAGCGGGCCGGCAGCGCCGCGCGACGCGGCGGCGCGCGGCGGCTGGGCCATTCAGATCGGCGCCTTCGACGCCGAAACCGAGGCGCGCGAGCGGCTTGGCGCGGCGCGGCAAAAGGCCAAGTCCGCGCTTGGCCGGGCCGATCCCTATACCGAGCGCGTGGTCAAGGGCGACAAGACGCTCTTTCGGGCGCGCTTTGCCGGCTTCGACAAGGACGCCGCGCAACAAGCCTGCAAGATTCTCAAGCAAAAGGAATTCGCCTGCCTCGCGCTCAAGATTTGAGCGGGCGATGCACCAAGATCACGCGAACGCGCGCGCCACGAGTTGGAGTTGAGTTAGCCATGTCGTCCAAGAAGAACATCCTTAGCCTGATTGACGCGCGCCGCGAGGTACGTCGAGCCCCCCTGGTCGGGATGCAGTTTCTTCATCAGCGCGCGGTGCGCGCGAGCGATGTCCTGCAGGCTCGCCCCCGGCTCAAGGCCAAGGATCTGATAGGCCTCCTCATGCGTCATTTTTCCGGACGTCCACGCGCCGCCCTGCCCCGCCGCCGCACCACCCTCGACGTTTTCGCGCCATCCGGCCGCCCGGCGGTCAAGATAAGCGGCCAATAAGGCGCGACTTTCCGCGTCGATTTCCCCCGCCCGCGCGACCAGCGTGGCGACGTCGAGCGCATCGAACGTCTCGCCGGCATGGCGGCCGTCGATGAAGCGCCCGCGCATGGCGCCGGAATCGTGGTCGAGTTCCATTTCGACGGCGGCGGTGCGCACCCGCGAGGTTGCGCCCGAACGCTTATGCGTGCGCCGCGAAAGGCCTGCCGGGCCGAAGGGCAGCCACCCGAGCATGCTCAGGCCGGCGATGCCAAGCGGCAGCGCGAACTCGAAATGGCCGCGCAATCCGACGAGCACCGCGACCGCGAGCGTGCCAATGCCGCCGGCCGGCCGCAGCACGCGCGACAGAAGCTTAGGGTCCGCCTTGGCGAAGGCATTCATTCCCCACCAGACGAGCACCAGCACCAGAATGCCAAATATCAGGCTGGGCATGGCTATTTCAATTGCGCCAAGAGTTGCACGGCGCCGGCATTGTTGCGGCGTGTGAGATCGTCCAGCGCCGCCAGTCCGCCCGCCGCATAGGCCGCGACAGCGCGCAGCAATTCGGCGAGTTCGCGCGCGGCGCCGGAACTGAAGCGGCAATAGGCGCCGCGCGAGAGGCGGGCGATCTCGCGGAACGCCTGCTCGGCGATGGCATCGCCGCCTTCCTGGAACATGAAGGCGGGAACCCCGAGAAGACCGAGCTCGCCGGCGGTCGCGCACAAGTCGTCGATCGGCTCCTCCATGGCGTCGCCAACAAAGACCAGGGCGTGGACCTTGGCTTTCTCGGTCTCACGGCGCGCGTGGGCGAGAACCTTGCGCATCTGGGTATGACCGCCGCGGCAGGCAATCTTTTCCATAAGCGCGGCAAGGCGGCCGGCATCCGACACAAAGCGCGAGGCGCGGCACTCGCCCAGGCCGCGAAAATACACGAGCTGAATGTCGAGCCCTCCGGCGGCGGCGGCCTGCGAGAACATTTCCGCCTGCAAACGACAGGCGGTATCCCAGGTCGGCTGCCGGCTCATGGTGGCGTCGAGGGCAAAGATGAGGCGCCCACGCTTTCCCGTTCCCTTGACCGGCTCGCGCGCGCGAATCTGCGCCAGGAACGCGTCGATATCCGCCGGTGGCGAGACGGCGTGCGCCGTCCCGCCCAGGCTTGGGGGCACGGCAGCGGGAGGTTTACGCTCTTTGGCCATCGCGGGACGTCTTGTTGCGCCATAGACTCATACCACTGATAAAGTGGCCGTTTGCCGGCGCGCGCGCAATGGGCTGCGGCATCGACGCCGCCGCCCGACGGCCGCCGCGCCAATCGCCGGCCTTTTTTGGCTTGTCAAGCGCTACCCGCGTTGCGCCGCCGCGAGAAAACAAGTCAGCGATCCTGCTCGCGCGCGAACACATAGCCCGCGCCGCGCACGGTGAGGATGCGGCGCGCGCGTTTCGGGTCGTCCTCGATGAGCGCGCGGATGCGTGAGATGTGCACGTCGATCGAGCGGTCGAAGGCGCCCGCCGGCTCGCCCTTGACCAGGTCCATGAGCGCCTCGCGCGACATCACCCGCCCGGCATGCTCGGCGAGCGCGTCGATGAGCGCGAACTGATAGCTGGTGAGCGCGCGTTCCTCGCCGTCGAGGCGCACCTTGCGCGCGCCGCGATCGATTTCCAGCCGGCCGAAACGGCGCAATTCGGGTGAGGAACCGGCGGAGCGGCGCCGCAACATCGCGCGCAACCGCGCCAGGAGTTCGCGCGGCTCGAACGGCTTGGGCAGGTAGTCGTCGGCGCCGATTTCCAGCCCGACGACGCGATCCATGGCATCGCCGCGCGCCGTGAGCATCAGGATGGGAATGTCCGACGTCGTGCGCAGCCGCCGGCACAGATCGAGGCCGTCGGCGTCGGGCAGCATAAGATCGAGTACCAGCGCGTCAAAGGCCTCGCGCTTGAGCCGATCGAGGCCCTCGCGCGCATTCGCCGCCTGCGCCACGCGCAGGCCGGCGGCGCCAAGATATTCGGCGACCATCCCGGCCAGGCGCAGGTCGTCGTCGATGATGAGAATGCGGCTCGTCATTGCCGCATTATCGGACGCCGGCAAGCGCGAGACCATCCCGGCGCCGGCGCCCGCGATCACTTTCACTCACGTTCAGTCCGAGATTCCGACCGCACGCTAGCCGCGATGCCAGCGCCCGCGCTCGCCGATCCGCCGCGCCAGGTCGGCGCGCTGCGCCGGCGTGAGTATCTCGGCCGCGTCGGCAAGTGCGCCGGTCACGACCTTCGACGCCTGGTCGCCGAGCGCCAGCTGCGCGCCGCGCAACTGGTCGAGCCGCGCGCGGTCGATGCTTGTCGCCGTCAGCGCGTCGAGGATCTGCGCGCGGCCGGCGACATGTTGCGCGCGCAATTTTTCAAGCTCGCCCGCCGCGCCCTGCATGAGCGCGGCGATCTTCTGTTTTTGCTCGCTGCTGGCGTCGACGGCATGGGCGAGCCGATCGACCATGCGCTCGATGCGTCCGGGTGTGAGCACCATTCCGCCGTGGCCGGCGAAGCCGCGGCCGCGATGCCAGCCGCCGTGACCGCCATCATCGCGATGCCAGCCGAACCACCCCGGTCGCCCGCCGCCATCGTCGCGACCGGCGTAACCGGGGCCGCCGGAGCCACCGCGATAGTGACCGTAATCCTGCGCGATCGCCGCGGTTCCGAGGCCGAGCGCAATTCCACATAGGACGAGGGCGCTCCCGATCAGCGCGCGGCGCAGGCGGCCCCTGCGGCGCAGCGTCCCGCTCAAGGGCGGCGAGGGGTTGCGGTCGGTGCTCATGTCGGCTCCTGCGTTGCACATTGGGATGAAGACGCCCCCATCGCAATGTGCCCGCGCCCGGTTGCGGCCGGTTGTCGCCAATGTAAAGTTTTGTAAAGTCACCCGCCGGCGCATCCGCACCGGCGGCCGGCCGCGCCGCAGGTCAGTCCGTAAATGCGGCGCCCGGCCACAGCTGGGGCGCGGCGCGCAGATATTGCGGCGGCCGGCGCATGGTGGTTTCAGCGCCAAGCACGCGCGCGGCGTGCCAGCCCCAATGCGGATCGTCGAGCGCCGCGCGCCCAAGCGCCACCATGTCGGCCTTTCCCTCGGCGACGATCGCCTCCGCCTGGCGCGGCGTGGCGATGAGGCCGACGGTGCGTGTCGCGATCGCGGCCTCGTGGCGCACGCGTTCGGCGATCGGCGCGTTGTAACCCGGCGCGCCGGGATTGCGCGTGTCGGCGGTGATGCCGCCGGAGGAGACGCAGATATAATCCAATCCCTCCGCCTTGAGCGCCTTGGCAAAAACCACGGCGTCGTCGGGCGTGAGCCCGCCATCCTTCCAGTCGCTGCCGGTGATGCGCGCGCCGAGCGCGAGCGGCCGCGGCGCCGTCGCGCGCACCGCCCGCGCCACCGTCAGTGGAAAACGCATGCGATTGTCGAGGCTCCCGCCATAGGCGTCGGTTCGCCGGTTGGATAGCGGCGAGAGGAAGCTATGGGCGAGATAGCCGTGCGCGAAGTGCAATTCGATGGCGTCGAAACCGATACGCATGGCGCGGCGCACGCTATCGACAAAGGCGTCCCGCGCCGCCGCCATGTCATCCTCGCCCATCGCGCGCGGCGTGTGCCACCCCGCGCCGAACGCAATCGCCGACGGCGCCACGGTCGGCCATGGGTCCTCACCCGGCGTGAGCGCGCCGCCGCCTTGCCACGGCCGCTGCGCGGACGCCTTGCGTCCGGCATGGGCGATCTGAATGGCGAATTTCGCGGTTCCGATGCGGCGGCAATGGGCGATGACGCGGGCGAGCTCAGCCTCGCAGGCGTCCGAATAGAGGCCGAGACAGCCATGCGTGATGCGCGCGTGACGCGCGACATGCGTGGCTTCGACGACCACGAGCGCGGCGCCGGAATTGGCCAGCATGCCGAGATGCGTGAGATGCCAATCGTCGGCGACGCCGTCATTGGCGCTGTATTCGCACATCGGCGAGACGACGATGCGATTTTCCAAGGTCGTGCCGGCAAGCGCCAGCGGCGTGAACAGAGCACTGGACATGGGGTCGGACTCACAAAAGCGGGATTCGGCGGCGGCGGGAAGGATATCGGCGATCACGACGGGAACAGTCGGACCGCGGCGCCGGTTACGGCCTGATCGCGAGGATGGCTTCGATTTCCACGGTGATCTGGTGCGGCAATGATGCCATGCCCACGGCCGAGCGCGCGTGCCGCCCGGCATCGCCGAACACCTCGACGAACAGGTCGGAACAACCGTTGACCACCTTGGGATGGTCGGTGAATGTCGGCAGCGCATTGACCATGCCGAGGAGCTTGACCACGCTCTCGACGCGATCGAGCGAACCCAGCGCCGCGCGCGTCGTGGCGAGAAGGCCAAGCCCGACCAGGCGCGCGCGCCGATAGGCCTCCTCGACACCGACCGTCTCGCCGACCTTGCCCGATAGCGTGCGGCCATCCTCGCGCGGGCCTTGGCCGGAGAGGTAGAGGAGATTGCCGACGACGCGGAACGGCACGTAATTCGCCGCCGGCGCCGCAACGTCCGGGAGCTTGATGCCAAGTTGGGTGATGCGCGCTTCGGCGTTCATACGATTGCTCCCTTTGCCGCCGGCGGGCGCGGCATGGCGCCCCGGCCGATATCGTCGTGGGCATAATGCATAGCAAACGCGCAACATGCGTGGACAAGAAAATGCCGGCTGTCACTGGCGCGACAGCCGGCAGATCGCCTTTAGGCAGGCGCGCGGCCGGGCATCGGCCCGACCGCGTGCCGCCATTTCCTACTGGACGGAGATCTTGATCGCCGCCCGGGAAATTTCCCGGCCCTTCGCCGGTGCCACGACCTTGGCCACCGCGACCTTGGCCCCCGGCGCCGCGCTTTCCACCGCGATCTTGCGGGAGAGCGAGTTGGCCACCGAGCGCGTGTAGTTGTTCACCGCGGTGAAGTCCTCCTTCTTGAAGTCCTGCTTGATGCCGTCGACCACGACCTTGGCCTCGGTGCATACGGCGATGACTTCCTCGGTGCCGGGATCCTGCATGCGGTAGCGGAACGGCGCGCTGGCCCCCGGCAACTTGATCTCGACCTTGGCCTTGATCTTGTTGTCCTGCTGGAACTTATTGGGGAAGATGACCGTGCCTTCACCGCCTTTGCTGTCGATATTGGTCAAGGTGAGGAAGCAATCGTTCTTGGAGATCACCGTGAAGGTCGGGGTATCGCCGACCTTGTAGGTATCCTTGTCGGCGATGAGCGTGAGGTCGGTTCCCACCGATTCCGCCCGCGCCGCCTTGAGTGCCGTGCCCTTGAGCGCGACCGGCTCGAGGTCGGCGATCGCGGCCAGATCCTTGTAGATGGTTTCGAACTGGTCGCGCGGCACGATGTCCTGGTCGAGGCGGCGAATGATCGGCTTGATCTTGCGATCGACGTCGCCCGAGCGCTGGATGAACTCCTCCTTGGACAGGCCGATCTCCGCCGCGGCGATTCCGTGAGCAGTCCGGCGCGCGCCATGGCGTCGTTGAACCGCTTGCCGTCGCCGGCGATGATGCCATCCATCTTCTCGTGCGGCGGATAGAGCGCGTCGACCTTGTCGCGCACATCCTTGGCGAACGAGCGGCCGGCGGCCACCAGCACGTTCTGGCGCACGTCGTCCTTGGCCTTGCGCATGCCTTGGTCATGGCAGCCCATGCAGGAGATACCGTTGGTCACCTGCAGGTCCTTGCGGCCGGGATCCTGCACGATCGACGTCGGCCCCTTGTCCAGCGACTTGCCGTCGGCGGTGTTGAGGTAATAGGCCTGGAAGCCGTTGGGAAGGCTGAAGATCGACTCGCCGCCGTCATGCTTGAAGGCATTGGGGCCGGTCGGCCCAAGCGGGCGCTCGAACAGGCTCTGCTCACTCCTGTTGCCGGCGAAGTCGTAGGAAGTCCAGAAATAGCCGTTGCGCGAGGGATGCCGCTCGATCAGGCGGTTGTTGCGGCTCACGCCCGACTTCTGGAATCCGGCGCGCTGGGCGATAAACTTGCGGATGTTGCCGTCGAGGTCCACGGCGTGTTCCTTGGCCAGGGCCTGGAACGTCGTCGGCAGCTTGAGCAGCTTTTCATAGACACCCGGTCGCGAGGCGACGAACGCAACCCAATCGGCGCGCGCATAGGCCATCTTGGTGCCGGTCGCGTTCTCAATGAGCTGGGCGAGCTGCGTTTCCGGCTGCACGGCATAGGGATAGGTCGCGATCAGATCGTCCCAATCCGACTTTTCCCAACCGAGATCGTTGAGGTTGATACGCAGGATGCTGCGGTCGGGATCGATGGTTTCGAGCCGCACCACGTCGGGCGACCGGCTGACGCTGTTGAGCAGCTTGATGGCGCCAAGGCGATAGACGTCCATCGACTTTTCCTTGGTGCACAGGTTGGTCAGGTGCGTCAGCGTGAGATAGCGCGTCGTTTCGACCCGCGCTTTGGGCTGCGCGTCGAGGTCGGCGGCGATCAGGGACATGATGTCCTTGGGGCTCACGTATTTGTGCGCGCCGCAACCGGCGACGGCCGGCGGTCCGACGGGACCCGCCGATACCTGCACCGGCGTGGGCGCGCCGGGTGGGCCGGAAGATGCCGGCGCCGCCGCCTGCTGCTGCTGCTGCTGCGCGGGGGGGGCCGGCACATCGGGAGCCGCCGCCTGCTGCTGCGCCGGAGGCGCCGGTGCATCGGGAGCCGCCGCCTGCTGCTGCGCCGGAGGCGCCGCCGGCGTCGCACTCTCGACGGCGATCTTGCGCGAATCCGCCGGCGCCGCCAGCGCCTTGATCCAAGTTTCCAACGCCTTGAGGTCGGCCTCGGTCACGTCAGGACCGGCCGCGCCTTCCTGCATCGTGTCGTAGGGCATTTCCTTGTCGACGATCTGCTTGAACATTTTCGAGCCATAGGGATTGCCCGGCAGAATGCGGCTCGGTGTATCCGCAAGCTCGTTGATGCGCAAAACATTGGCGAAATTCTTCGCCGGCCGCTCGCGGCCCACCAATTTGCCATCCTGGTGGCAGCGCGCGCAGTGCTTTTCGAGAACTTCGAACGCTGCCTTCTCGATCGGGTCGGACGGAACGACGATATCGTCCGCCCATGCCGGCCCGATCAATGTAAAGGTCACGCCGATCGCGGCTGCCAAGGCAGCCTTGCCGGCGCGTGTGTTGCGTTTGTCGTACAGGCTCATCGCAGCCTCCCTTGTCGAAGGATTAGGTCAATCGGGCGCAGTCACCCTGCCTTCGCATTAGTCGCCATTGCGACCTCGCCGGTTCAGGCCGCGCGGCGGCGGCCTGTCGGCAGCCGTTTCCGTGGGCGATTGGTCGTCCTGACATCCTGATAATACCAATAATATGCGCCGTCGGCAGCCCGCGTTCAGCGCGCGCCCTCGGCCTCGGACGCCGCCGTTTCGGTCTTTGATTCGAATGTCATCAATGCGCGATAGGCGTCCGCGGCGCCCTCGCCGAATTGCGTATCGCGCCCCTTGGGGCCGAGATCGCGCGCGGTCAGCAGCAAAATGCGCTTGAGCGCGTCGGGCAGGAGCCGCGGCCGCCGCTCGAGGATCAGCGCGGCAATACCGCTGACATAGGCCGCCGCGAACGACGTCCCGGACAAAACCTGGTAGGCGCCGCCTGGCGCCGGCATCAAAATGTCGACGCCGGGCGCGGCGACATCGACGTAGCTGCCGCGATTGGCTTTGGCGAAAAGCTCGTCGTCGGCGTCGATCGCGGTGACCGCGATCACGTGCGCGTCGGCGGCGGGATAAAGTGGCGGCGACGCCGGCCCCTGATTGCCCACGGCGGCGATGAGGATCGCGCCCTTGGCATGCGCCGCCGACAAAAGCCGCGCCAAGGCCGGGTCGAACGGTCCGGCGAAACTCATGTTCACCAGCCGCGCGCCGCGGTCGAGCGCCCAGTCGAGGCCCTTGATAATATTGAACGTCGTGCCCTCGGTCCCGGTCCGCGTCACCGCGAAGGCGCGCACCGCGATGATGCGCACGCCGGGCGCGGCGCCGGTGAGCTTACCATGCGCAGCGATAATGCCGGCAATGCCGGTGCCATGCGCGTGCACCTTCTCGCCGCTGCCGAGCGCGTCGAACTGGTCGATGATCGTACCCGCGATGTCGGGATGATTGACGTCGATGCCGGAATCGATCACCGCGACCAGCACGCGCTCGCCGCGCGCCAGCGCATGCGCCTCGGACAAGCGCAGCTTGTCGAGCGCATATTGCACCGAGCGCGTGGCCGGCGCCGCCGTCTGCTGCAGCGAATAGACGTAGTTCGGCTGCACTGATCGCACCGCCGGATCGGCTTCCAGCTCACGCACCACCGTTGAAATGGAACGCCGGTCGGGGATGCGCCAGCGATAGAACGTGGTGCCGGTGGACGGCATGAGCTTGGATTCGATGCGCACCAGGCGATGGCGGCTGGCCAGCGCCTCGACCTCGCGCTGCGAGGGATCGCCCGCGAGTTCGATGACGACTTCGTCGGCCAGCAGGCGCTGCTCGCCGGCGGGCGGCACGCCGGTTGCCGCGCGCGGCGCCAGCGCGCGGGTCGCGGCCGCTGGCTGATCGGTCGATTTGGCGCGCTGCGCCAGCTGCGGATGCACCGCGCGCGCGGGTTTTGACGATAGCTGACCCTCGGCGGCGGAATTCGCCGCCTGCGCTCGCGAGGACGGCGAATTTCCACCCTGCGCCATGGCCCCCGCCAGGCCGGTCGCGGCGACCAGGACGACGGCAAGACCGGCGCTTAGCAGCGCACGGCGAGAGCATTTTCCGGCGAGGTGGGAACCGTTTCGCCACAGAAAATACGCCACAGCCAAAGAAGCTCGCGCGCATTGCGATTTATTTGAAACGCCAACCGCCGCGAGCGCCGCGCCAGGTTGGTGCGCGGAGCGCCGAACCTGCGTATTTGGGAATTTTTCGGCCATGACACGCATACCCCTCACATCTGCCGGGACAGTCGTCGCGTCTGACACAGGCTTGCGCAGGATTTCGCCATTTCTGGGTCCGCCCGCTGCAAACGTGAGCCTATCACATTGCCGGGCCGGCAAAGCTCACGATCGCCCGTTCTTCCTGCATGCGCGCCACCTGGCGGGCGATATCGTCCTTCGTTTGCCCCTTGGGAGCGATGCGCAGCCGGTAAATCCCGCCGGACATGGGCCCTTCGACGATCGAGGCGTCGAATTGATCGAGAAACTTGGTGATGGCGCTGGCGCCGGCGTCGGACACAAAGCGCACCAGCACGTCATTGGTCCCGCGCACCGCGCCCGCGACATGCGGGGCGGAGGCCGCCTGGTAGCGCGGCTCGCCGACATAGACGCTGGTGAGCACCGCCGCCTGGGCGAGAATGACCACCGCCGCGGCCGCCGCCGACCAGGCGAGCGTGCGCGGCGCAAAGCCCGCGAAAAAGCCCGCGACGCGCGCCGCGATGGCATGGGCCAGGCGCGGCGTCGTGCCACGCGCCGGCTCGGCGTCGATGGCGGCAAACAGCTTCTGCACCGCACGCGCCGAGGGCGCGCCCAGCGATTCGTTGAGATTGATGGCGCCATGCAACTCGTCGCGCACGATTTCCAGATTGCGCGCCAGCGTGGGATCGGCGGCGATGGCCGCCTCCACGCGCGCCGCATCCCGGCGCGAGAGCGTCCCCGCCGCATGCCACGGCAGCAATTCCTCGATTTCGCCGCGATCCGGCGCCGTTTTCTTGTTCGCGATCATGGCCAACCCCTATCGATTCCCTGCTCCTTGAGCAGTTCTGCCAATTTTTTTCGCGCGTAGAACATACGGGTTTTCACCGTATTGACCGGTATCCCCACGATGGCGGCGGCCTCCTCGACCGACTTCTCGTGGTAATAAACGAGGTCGATGATCTCCCGGTGCTCAAGCGAAAGCGCGGTCAGGCACTTGCGCAGGATTTCGGCCTTGTCCATTTTCTGGACAGCGACCTCCGGGTCATCGGCCGTATCCGCGATCGCTTCCGCTTGCTCTTCATCAAGCTCGGCATCCTTGCGTTGCCGAAGTGAGGACAATGCCTTGAACCGGGCAATCGACAGCATCCAGGTCGTCACCGCGGAGCGGCCCTCAAAGCGGTCGGCTTGCCGCCAAACGTCGAGGAACACGTCGCTGATCAGATCCTCGGCCGTCGACGCATGACGAACAAGCCGAAGCACGAACCGGTAGACCCGCACATGGTGCCGCGCGAACAGCACCTGCATGGCGAGCCGGTCGCCTTGCGCAATCCGTTCGATCAGGACCTCGTCCGGGGTCGTCTGGGTTGCGCCCAACAGTCGGCTCATGAGGTTAGTGATGGAAGATCGCGGCCAGGTTCAATCATTGCCGCGGCCGCGCGAAAAATCTTCGTGAACGACGGATTTTGGTATTTCAATACCAATATGCGTCGCTATCATGGTTATCCTTCTCGGGCCACGTGCGGCCGATCCCGCCGCCCGCGAGATCGGCAACATTTCGCGGCCAAGGCGCCGACTTTGCCATAGAATGCCCTCGAATCCCCCGTTTGGGCAAGCATTTCGGCCGCGACCCTGCGTTACCTGCCGTTTCGATCTCCCGCTACGGTCTTGACCATGTCCCAGCAAGCAATCCCGCTCGAATTGCTCAACCGCATGACGGACGCGCAATTCGTCGCGGCAACCGGCGACATATTCGAGCATGCGGCATGGGTCGCCGAAGCCACGCTGGCGGCGCGCCCTTTCGCCACGGTCGCGGCGCTGCATGCGGCCATGGTTGCAGGCCTCCACGCCGCGCCGCGCGATCGCCAGCTCGCGCTCCTGCGCGGCCATCCCGAGCTTGGGCGCAAGGTCGCGCGCGCCGGCGATCTGACGCAGGCCTCGATGGCGGAACAGGGCGCGCTCGGTCTTGACCGGCTGGGTGAGGAGGAATTCGCCCGCTTCACCGCGCTCAATGCCGAATATGGCGGCCGGTTCGGCTTTCCCTTCATCATTTGCGTGCGCCGGCACACCCGCGATTCGATCCTGGCGCAGTTCGCCCGGCGCCTGGGCAATGACGGCGAGGCCGAATTTGCCGCCGCCATCGCCGAGATCGCGTTCATCACGCGCCTGCGGCTGGTTGCGCGCGTCGAGGGGCCGGGCAAGCCCAAGACCGACGGCCGGCTGTCCACCCATGTCCTCGATACGGCGCGCGGCCGTCCGGCGGGCGGCGTCGCCGTTTCCCTCTACGAGATCGGCGCGAGCGCGCGCGGGCGCGTGGCGGCCGCCGTGACCAATGCCGATGGCCGCACCGACGCGCCACTCCTTGCCGGCGGGCCGCTGCCGATCGGCACTTACGAACTGCAATTTTCCCTCGGCGCTTATTTCGCCGGCCAAGGCGCGGCACTGGCCGATCCGCCGTTTCTCGACGTCGTTCCGATCCGCTTTTCGATCGCCGAGCCCGAGGCGCATTATCACGTCCCGCTCCTGGCGACGCCATGGACCTATTCGACCTATCGCGGCAGCTGAGGACGGCACGCGCGGCCGCCCGCGGCGGTTTCCTGCAAGCCCTACCATTGTGATATCCATGCCGGCCCCTGCCCTGGGATCGGCCAGATCCGCACCCCGCCCGATGGAATGCCGTCATGAACGAACCCAAATCGATCCGCGAGGCTGGCCTGTTGCAGGAGGCGGCGAGCGCGCCGGTTTTTCTCAACCTGCACGAACTCATTGCCAAGGCGCGGCAAAATCTGGCGCAGAACGATTGGGATTATGTCGTCGGCGGGGTGGAGAGCGAAACCACGCTGCGCCGCAACCGCCATGCGCTCGACTGCGTCGCGCTGCGTCCGCGCGTGCTGCGCGATGTGAGCCGCATCGACGCCACGACCAGCGCCTTCGGGAGACGGCTGCGGCTGCCCATCCTGCTCGCGCCGGTCGGGTCGCTCGAGAGCCTGCATCCCGACGCCGCCAGCCCGGTCGCGCAGGCCGCGGCCGCTTTCGGCGTCGCCCATATGCTCAGTTCCGCCTGCAAGCCGACGCTCGAAGGGCTGGCCCAGGCCGCAGCGGACGCTCTGCGCACGTTTCAGCTTTACGTGCGCGGCGACGCCGCCTGGGTCGACGATCACGTCGACCGCGCGGCGGCACACGGCTATGCGGCCTTCTGCCTTACCGTCGATACCGCCCATTACAGCCGCCGCGAGCGCGACATCGCCAAGCGCTACCTCACCGCCGGCCGCCGTCTCGCCGCCGGCCGCGACTTCCAGGCGGCGCTCGACTGGACGACGGTCGCGCGCATCAAGCGGCAGTCGCGGCTGCCGTTGATCATCAAGGGCATCGCCACCGCCGAGGACGCCCGCATCGCGCTCGACCATGGCGTCGACTGGATCTACGTCTCCAACCATGGCGGGCGCCAACTCGATCATGGCCGCGGCGCCTACGAGGTTCTGCCCGAGATCGTCGAAGCGCTCGCCGGCCGCGCCAAGGTCATCATCGACGGCGCCTTCTGTCGCGGCACCGACATCGTCAAGGCCGTTGCCGCCGGGGCGGACCTGGTCGGGCTTGGCCGCCTGCAATGCTTTGCGCTGGCTGCCGACGGGGCGGCCGGCGTGGCGCGCATGCTGGAACTCATCGAGGATGAGATCGAGCGCTGCATGGCGCTTCTCGGCGTCGCCCGCCTCGCCGATCTTGACCGTTCGTACCTGCATCGCGCCGAGGCGGTGAACGCGCCGCATATCTTGAGCGCCTTTCCGCTCCTGCGCATCGAGGACTATCGCTATTGACGCTGCCGGCCTGGCGTATCGCGATCACCATCGAGGCTCGTTGCCATGACCACTGACATCGGCGAACTCAACCCGCCGCCACGGTTGCTGATGGGCCCCGGCCCGGTCGGCGTCGATCCGCGCGTCCTGCGCGCCATGTCGATGCCGATGCTGGGCCAGTTCGATCCCGCCTTCACCGCCTATATGAACGACACCATGGCGCTGATCCGGCAGCTCTATGGGACCGCCAATCGCTGGTCGTTCCTCATCGACGGCACGGCGCGCGCCGGGGCCGAGGCCATCCTGGTCTCGATCGTCGCGCCCGGCGATCGCGTCCTGGTGCCGATCTTCGGGCGCTTCGGCCACCTCCTCGCGGAAATCGCGGGACGCTGCGGTGCGCAAGTCTCGACCATCGAACGTGCCTGGGGCGAGGTCTTCAGCCCCGAGGAAATCGAGGCGGCGATCCGGCGCGAGCGCCCGAGCGTCGTCGCCATCGTGCATGGCGACACGTCGACGACCATGGCGCAACCGCTTGACGCGCTAGGCGCCATCTGCCGCCGCCACGACGCCGTGCTTTACGTCGACGCCACCGC
>JACQAE010000185.1 GCA_016195095.1 Pseudomonadota bacterium | reverse complement strand
GCGCTGGATCGCCGGGTCGCTCGAACCGCGCGGAACACTGGTCATCGATGATGGCGCGGTCGCGGCGCTGCGTCGCGGCGGCAGCCTCCTGCCCGCCGGCGTCGTCCGCGTCGAGGGCGTGTTCGCGCGCGGCGATGCCGTCATTCTCCGTGGGTCCGACGGCAGCGAGATCGGCCGCGGTCTCGTTGCCTATGACGCGCAGGACGCGGAACGAATCAAGCGGCGCGCCTCCGGCGATATCGCCTCCATCCTCGGCTTCGCCGGGCGCGGCGAGATGATCCACCGCGACGACCTCGTCATCGGACGCGAATGAACGCGCGCCGATCGGCCGCCATTCGGCGGATGGCATTGGCGCATGCGCACGACAACATCATGACCAATTTCGTCGTGGCGTCCCGGTACCTATATTTCCAGCATCGACCGGTCTGAACGATTGTGGATTTTCAGGATCATGTTTTTGGTATCACACCGCGTCCGGCGGATTGCGGAAAATCGATGCCCTCCCGGTCTCGCCCTGCACCACGTCGAGAATCATTTCGCCGACGTTCTCAAAGGCGATGCGCACCTTGTCGCCGGCCTTGATCGGTCCAACGCCGGCCGGCGTACCGGCGGCAATGATGTCGCCTGGATAAAGCGTCATGATGGCGGCCGCCATCTCGATCATTCCCGGCAGGTCGAGCACCCAGTCGCGCGTATTGGCGTCCTGGCGCAGTTCGCCATTGACCCATAGCCGGCCGCGCAACGCGGCCGGATCGTCGATTTCATCGGCACTGACGATCCAGGGCCCGACCGGACAGAACGTGTCGGCGGCCTTGCGCGCGACGCGCTCCTCCTTGCCGCGCACCGATACGTCGATCAGGCAGGAATATCCGAACACATGGTCACGCCAGCGCTCGCGCGGAATGTCGCGTCCTTCCTTGCCGATGATGATGGCAAGCTCACATTCGTGATCGATGCGCCGTCCGCTCACCGCCGGCAATATGATGGGCTCACTCGCGCCTGACAGCGACGATGGCGGCTTGAGGAAAAATCCTTGCGTGTTGGCGCGGTAGGCGGCGCCCATCTCCGCCGCGTGATCGTGGTAGTTCACCGGATAGGCGATCACCTTGTTGGGCCAAGGCACCGGCGTCAAAAGGGTGACATCGCGCAACGGCGTTCCGGACCGCGACGCGGCCTGTTCGATGCGCGGTCGCAATTGCGCGAAATCGCGAATGAGGCGGTTCATCGCCACCGGGGGCCACTCCGTTGCGCTCGCGCCGACAATGTCGGAGATATCGATGACCTGCGCGTCGCGGACAATTCCGATGCGAAAGCCGTCAAATCGAACCAACTTCATCGCGCCCTCGATTGTCTGCCCCGGTGGGACGATCAGCGTCGGCCCATGCTACCACCATCGGCGCACACGCATCAGTCGTATGGCGTATTTGCGCCTTTCCAACGACGCATGGCTCCGCTAGACCGGAGCGCATGGGCCGGACTGGAATAGCCATTGCGCTGACGATCGCCGTCGCGACCGGCGTCGTGTTTGCGATATACCCAGCGCTCGACCTCGCGATCGCGCGGCGGTTTTTCGATTCCGCGAACGCCCAGTTCGCATTGCGCCAGGTGATCGCGCTGCATCTGGGTCGCGACGCGGCGATGCTACTGGCCTGGCTTGTCGCCGTCGCGGCGGGGATGGTCCTCGTGCTCAAGATTCTATTTCCATACCGGCACATGCTGATTGGCGGCCGCAGCGCGGTCATGTTCATCGCGACATTATTGCTAGGCCCAGGGTTGCTGGTGAATGCGGTGCTCAAGGACCACTGGGGACGGCCGCGGCCCATCGAGGTGCGGGAATTCGGCGGAGTCCACGCCTTCGTGGCGTGGTGGGACCCGCGCGGCGATTGTCCCAAGAATTGTGCCTTTGTGAGCGGCGATGTTTCCATGGCGTCGTGGACCCTGGTCGCGGCCGCGGTGTCGCCAGCGCCCGTGCGCGCACTTGCCTATGGCGTGGCGCTGGCTTTCGCCGCCGCCGTGGCCCTGCAGCGCATAGTTGTCGGCGCGCATTTCCTCACCGACGCCGTCTTTTCGGGTGTGTTCACGTATCTGGTGATTTGGCTGGTGTATTTCCTCATTTACCGTTGGCCGGCGACGCGCATGACGGACGCCACGATCGAGCGGTCGCTTGCACAGGCGGGATTCGTGATCCGCATCTTCCTCGCGGCCGTCGCGGCGCGCATCCGTCGCGCCATCTTCAGCGCGCCCGGTCGTGGCTGAAAGAGGTGCGGGCGATGGCTTCGGCTTCCCTTATGTCCGCCGCGCCGCGCGCCGTTCCGGGCCTTTCGCTGGCGGTTGCGGTGCTTGCCGTCCTCACGCTGGTGCGGTTGGCCGGGCTGCATTTCTCGGTGGTCGATCTTTACGTCGATGAATCGCAATATTGGGCGTGGTCGCGCGAGCCGGCTTTCGGGTACTTCTCCAAGCCACCGCTGCTCGCCTGGATCATTGCCGCGGCGGAACGGGTTTGTGGGGCGAGCGAAGCGTGCCTGCGCGCGCCGGCGCCGATCCTTTATTTCACAACGAGCCTGCTCGCTTATTTCGTCGCGCTGCGCCTGTACGATGCGCGTGTCGCCTTCTGGACGGCGCTGACAGTCGCACTGTCAACCGGCGTCGTGTTTTCCGCCCGCATCATTTCGACCGATGTACCGCTGCTGTTCTTTTGGACGCTCGCTCTTCTCGCCTATGTCAACCTGCGCGAGCGGCCGCACTTGGGTTGGGCCGTGCTGCTGGGGGTCGCCATCGGGCTCGGCATCAACGCCAAATACGCGATGGTCTATTTCGTCCTTTGCATCGCGCTGGCGGCGCTCGTCGAGCCGTTGGCACGCCGGCTCATCTACCGGCCGGAACTCTATGTCGCCCTGATCGTCGCCGCGGTCACGGTCTTTCCCAATCTGGCATGGAACGCGTCCAACAGTTTCACGACGCTGCGGCATACCGGCGATAATATTTCCGGCGGCGGCGCGATTTTCAGCCTGCAGCGCGGGTTTGAGTTCCTCGCTTCCCAGTTGGCGGTATTCGGCCCGATCGTGTTCCTGGTCCTGATCGCCGTCATCGCGCGTTGCACGCGCGCCGTGACGCCGGCATCCGACCGGCTAATGCTCGCCTTCAGCCTGCCGGTGCTCGCGCTCATCACCGCGACGGCCTTCACCACCCGCGCGCACGCCAATTGGGCGGCGCCCGCATTCATCGCGGCCGCTATTCTCGTCACCGCCGAAATGGTGCGCGCCGGCGCCTGGCGGCTCATGGCGCTGTCGCTCGCAATTGGCTTAGGTGCGCAAGGCGTTCTGCTATTCGCCGACGCGCATGCCGACCGGGTGAGGGTTCCCGGATTTCCAAAACCGGACATATACGCGCGCACCATGGGCTGGCGCGCGCTTGGCGAGCAGACGCGAAGCCTCGCGGAAAAGACTGGTGCCGCGACGATCGTGAGCGACAATCGCTATGACTCCGCGTCGCTCCTCTACTACCTGCGCGATTTTGCCCGACCCGTTCGCGTTTGGACGACCGGTCCGACGCCGCAGAACCATTTCGAGATGACGCGGCCGCTGACTGCCTCCGATCGCGAACCGATCTTGTTCATATCGCCTTGCGCCTCGGCATCGCGGCTTGACGCCGCCTTCCGCGGTGTTGAGCGCGTCGGAGCATTTGTGGCGCGGACCGGACCGACGTCGCTGCGCCACTATTTCGCGTTCCGGCTTACGGGCGGCCGCGGCGCGCCAGGCGCGATACCCTATTGCCCTGGGTAATCGACTATTTGTTCGATTCGACCAGCGAATAGCGCGGGTCGGCGGCAAGGCAGGGCGCTTGCGGCAATCCCAGTTCCTTGCGCACGATATTGGTGCCGAGCACCAGCGCGACGGTCTTGTAGAAGGCATGCCGACGGCTCATGCCCTCGCGCCCCATGCCGCAGTCCGAGGAGATCACCAGACGGTCGGCGGGAATGTGCTTGAGCGCGAGCCGAATGTGGCTGGCCACGTCGTCGGGCCGCTCGACCTGCAGGCCGTGGTGATCGATGACGCCAATCGCCACTTTCTTGCCGGAGATCGTCTTGCCGATGGCCTCGAGGTCCATGCCGCCGGAACTCGTGGATTCGAAGGTGATGACGTCGGCATCGACCTTGTTGAGCAATTCAAGCGCGTTGCGGTAGCTCTGCACCTGCGCGAACATGCGCTGCTGCGAGGGGTTGCCCCAGCAGGTATGGCACCAGACCTCGGTCTTGGCGCGCAGGCCCTTGACCGTGTTGTTGAACACGTCGAGCATGAACTGCGGATTGACGATGGCATCGACATAGCCGCGCACGGCGAGCAGGTGGATCTGCGGCTCCTCCATCTGGATGACCGGGCATCCGGCATCCGCGAGTTCATGCAGCTCATCATTGAGTGCGTTGCTGATCGCCATGATGCGCTCGCGCATGTCCTTGTAGTGGCGATCGACGGCGGCGAAGGCCACGAGTTCGGCGGTTACCGTGCCGAACTTGACCGGCTTGGTCGTCAGCCGCTGCGCCGTCTTCCACATCGGCGTGTATTGCAGGTCACCGCGTCCGACCGGACCCACGATCGCAGGCATCACGCGCGCCTCGAGATAGTCGTGCAGAATGTGGCCGCGCGGAAACGTGATGCCGCCACCGCCGGCGGGCGTCGGGCGCGGGTTGCCGCGCTCGAAGCCTTGCATGTGGCGCATCGGATAGGCGGTCCAGCTCTGTCCGCCGACATCCTGATCAAAATGCGCATCGCCGTCGGTCACGATATCGAGGCCGGCGATTTCCTGCTCGCGCAGATACACCGACACCGCGTCAATATATTGCTCGCGAAAGCGGGAATTGACCATGGCGTCGAGAAACGAGCGGTGTCCGAGGTCCTCGGTGTACCATGAGGGACGCGGCAGCGAGCCGGTGATCGTCGTGGGAAGCGTGATGTTGGCGGTGGCGCGCAGCATGACGGTTTCGATCCTTGACGAGTTCCGTTGTACAAACGGGCGGCGAAACTTTCGCAGTTGGTCGCGAACGGGTCAACGAAATGATTTGCCCACGCGATCGCTTGCCCACGCCGGACCGCGTTCGGCAAAAGGGCCGTCGTGTCATGCGATCGCGATCACTCGCGTATCGAACGTCGTCAATCGCGACGAAATATCACCGCCGCCATCCAGCCTGTGACCAGAGCCATGGCGACTGCGGTCAGCCCATATGAAAAACCGTGATCACGAGCGGCGGCGGCAACGAAGCGCTCGAACCCGACTTTGACCACTTCCAGCGCGGATGTCGAACGCGCGATCATCGCGCCATCGGCAAACAATTTCACGTCAATTTCGTAATTGCCGACGGCGGCATCCGCCGGTAGCGGAATGGACGCGCGATAGAAAGTCGGCGTGAGCAACGTGATGCCATTGGGAGCCTCGACATAGAGGTGGTGCTCCTTGCGCAGACGGATGAATGCCATGCGAAACGG
This sequence comes from Pseudomonadota bacterium, assembly GCA_016195095.1. GTDB lineage: Bacteria > Pseudomonadota > Alphaproteobacteria > Rhizobiales > Xanthobacteraceae > JACQAE01. Next base: position 1,918 of record JACQAE010000185.1, on the reverse strand, counting down.
ATCGCTGCGCGTGACATCGGCCACGTCCGGTCCGATCTGTTGCGGCAGTACCCGGTTGGCCAGTCCGAGTTGCAGGCTGCGTTGCGCGTCGGCGTCCGCGATAGCCTCGATTGGGCGATTCGCGAGCACCGCGAGGTAGGAGGGAACCTGCACGAATACTCGCGAATCGAAGTTGACCCACAGTCCGAGCACCCTGTCCTTGCGCCGCGTCACCAACGTCTGCGCGGGACCGGTCACCGTGACCACGATGTCGTAGCCACCCCGGCGCGGGACAGTGGCGGCGTCACGCTCGATCGAGCCGAACAGGATGACGTTGTCGCCGGAAAAACTCGACGTGATCATGACGCGGTGGGACGAAAGCGACGTGATGAGCCGCTCCGCCCGCGAGGTCGCGGGGGCGGCGATGGCGGCGATTAGCGCGCCGAGGATCAGGATCATAAGACGCTTGGTCATGGTTACTGATCCAGCATCCGCACCGAGAACAGATCCTCCGGCCGGACGAACAACCCGGCGGCAAAGCGCAGGCCGACCGCCAAAACCAAGAGGCCGAGCAATAGGCGGATGCGTTCGCCGCGCATGTTCTGGCCGGCGCGCGCGCCGAACTGCGCACCGATCACGCCACCGACCATCAGGACCAGCGCCAGCACGATATCGACGAGGTGATTGGTGGCGGCATGCAGCACCGTGGCCCAGGCCATCGTCGTTAGCGTCACCACCATCGAGGTCCCGATCACCACGCTGGTCGGAACCCGCAAGATATAGATGAGCATCGGCACCAGCAGAAAGCCGCCGCCGATCCCCATGATCGCGCCAAGGAAACCGATAATGACGCCGATCACGCACACCGGGATCGCGGAAACATAGATCCGCGACCGCTTGAACCGCAGCTTGAAGGGGAGGCCATGAAACCACGTATGGCTACCCGGACGGCGCAGATCAGCCTTCCCGCCGGCACGCTGGCGCAAAATCGCGCGCACGCTTTCCGCGGCCATGAGCACGCCGATAATTCCCAACAGCACGACATAGGAAATGCCGATCGTCAGATCGAGCTGCCCCAAGCTGCGCAGCAGCGTGAAGAGCGCCACACCCGCGGCGGTGCCCACCGTACCGCCGATCAGCAGCATCATGACCAAGCCGACATCGACGGCGCGTTTTCGCCAATAGGAAATGGCCCCCGACATCGAGGACGCGGCAATATGACCGGATACGCTGGCCACGGCCACGGCCGGCGAAACGCCGATAAAGATCAATAGCGGCGTCATGAGGAAACCGCCGCCAATTCCGAACATGCCGGAAATGAATCCGACGGCGAACCCCATTCCCAGAATGAGGAAGATGTTGACCGACAGCTCGGCGATGGGAAGGTAAATCTGCAAGGGTGTCATCCACCGGGCGAGGATATGATCCCGCGCGGCATATTGGTTTGTTGCCGGGGCGCATTGCGCAATTGTGGGAGCCGGTATTGCGAAGGCAATCAGAACTGCGCGTAAAGCCTGACCATATCTGCGTCTGCGCTCCATCTTCGAACGGCGACGCATTTTCTAACGGCGAACCGGCGTCCACTTCGCCTGAAAATGCACGGGCGGCGAGAGCCATGTTCAGGGCGGCGCCTGAACGGATCCCGCCGCAGCTGGAGATAATCGGTGTACCCCGCGACGCGACCCGCCCCGTGCCCACCGCGCCGACCACGTCGGCAAATATCTTTGCTGCACCGCCGCTGATCAGACAAGTCTTTCGGCCGCAGAATTTTGGATTTTTTCGCGCCGAACGCTCGTTGATGTGGGTCCAGGGCGCTTCCCGTTTCAATTGAGTCGGGAAGCGCTCCGTGTTCTTTAGCTTTGTTGTATTTTCCGCGGCGAACCGGTTCCTACTTCGCCGGAAAATGCTCTAGCCCGGCGGTTCGACCTGCCTTGGAGGG
>JACQAE010000184.1 GCA_016195095.1 Pseudomonadota bacterium | reverse complement strand
CCCTTCATTGCGGCGCGGCTGGAGCGTCTTGCGTTTCATGAGAATCGGAAAGCGCTCGATATTTCCTGGTTCCGTCGCGTTTTCGACGGCGCAGCGGTTCCCGCCGCGCCGAAAAATGCGCTATGGCCTCCCATGCCAAGCACCGCGCGTGTCAATAATATTGCAATGCAACATAATCGTGGCAAGGGGTGGAATTATTGAAATTAATATCATTTTCGCTCTAAACCCGGGCTTCCTCGCATGTGTTGAGCGGCCGGATTGCTGCACGAGTTGCGGCGCACAATCGGTGAGCGCCAGTGCAGCATGGCGCAATAGAACGAACAAGGTTTCGGGCCCCGGCCGTCGCCGCCGCCACGCGGCCGTGCCCCTTGCCGCGCCGGCCGGCTGGCCAACGCGTTCGCGCGCGTGTACCAACGGCGGCGCCGACGATTGGCACGCATGTGCGCCGCAGGTCGTTCCCGCCCCCGTAACCGGCATGGCCGCCTCCCTCATCTTCCGCTACCAGGCTCTGGTCGCCAGCGGCGATCTCAAGCGCGACGACGCCCAGGAGGCGGTCGCGCGGCGGCTGACATTGCTTGAAGAGCAGATCGCCCAGCGCCGGTTATCGCGCAAGTCCTCCTCGCTCGGCTGGCTGTTCGGCAGCGGCGCCAGCGCGGAAACCGACGTCAAGGGCCTGTATATTTTCGGCGATGTCGGGCGCGGCAAGACGCTGCTGATGGACCTGTTTTTCGCGGCAAGCCCGGTCAGGCGCAAGCGGCGCATCCACTTTCATGAATTCATGGACGAGGTGCACCAGCGCATTCACGAGCTGCGCCTTTTGCTCAAGCGCGGCGAGATCGCCGACGACGACCCGATCACGCTCGCCGCCGCGCAGATATCCGACGCGGTTCGGCTCCTGTGTTTCGACGAATTCCACGTCACCGATATCGCCGACGCCATGATCCTCGGCCGGCTGTTCGCGCGGCTGTTCGCGGCCGGCGTGACGATCGTCGCGACGTCGAACGTGGAGCCCGGCGACCTCTACAAGGACGGGCTCAACCGCACGCTGTTCCTGCCCTTCATCGCGCTCATCGCCCAGCACATGGACGTGGTCAGCCTGCGCGCCAACATGGATTACCGGCTGGAGAAGCTCGCGGGCGCGCCGGTCTGGTACGTCCCCATCAACGAGGATTCCGAGGTCGCGCTCGACATGGCTTGGCAGCGCCTGACCGGCGCCTTCGCCGGCGAGCCCTGCAACATCGTCGTCAAGAGCCGCGTGCTGCGCATCCCGCAGGCGTCGAGGGGCGTGGCGCGCTTCACCTTCCTCGATCTGTGCGGCGCGCCGCTCGGCGCCGGAGATTACCTGCGCATTGCGCGCGATTTCCACACCGTCCTGATCGATCGCGTCCCGGTCATGGGCTACGCCGAGCGCAACGAGGCCAAGCGTTTCATCGCGCTGATCGATACGTTCTACGACAACGCGGTCAAGATCGTGGCGTCGGCGGCAAGCGAGCCGTCAGCGCTTTACACCGCCGCCGAGGGCTACGAGACGCAGGAATTCAAGCGCACCGTTTCACGGCTGATCGAAATGGGCTCGCAGGCCTATCTGGCGCTCGCCCATGGCCGCCGCGACGCGCGCACCGATCGCTCCACGCATGGGATCGTGGAGACCTGAATCGGTCGCGGCGCGCCGGGCGGCCGCCGCGTGGCGCAAGAGCCGGCTTGAACGGCGCCCGCGATCGGGCTAACACCCGACATTCGGGCGATTTGTCCGCGGCTCCTTTGCGAGGATCATTCGGCATGGCGCGCAAGAAGATTGCACTGGTCGGCGCTGGCCAGATCGGCGGGACGCTGGCGCATCTCATCGGCATCAAGGAATTGGGCGATGTCGTCTTGTTCGACATCGCCGAAGGCGTGCCGCAGGGTAAGTCGCTCGACATCGCCGAATCCTCGCCCGTCGACGGCTATGATTGCCGCTTCACCGGCACCAATTCCTACGAGGCCATCGAGGGCGCCGACGTCTGCGTCGTCACCGCCGGCGTGCCACGCAAGCCGGGCATGAGCCGCGACGACCTCCTCGGCATCAATCTCAAGGTGATGGAACAGGTCGGGTTCGGCATCAAGAAATACGCGCCGAACGCGTTCATCATCTGCATCACCAACCCGCTCGACGCGATGGTGTGGGCGTTGCAGAAATACTGCGGCTTGCCGCGCAACATGGTGGTTGGCATGGCGGGCGTGCTCGATTCGGCGCGGCTGCGCTATTTCCTCGCCGACGAATTCAACGTCTCGGTCGAGGACGTGACCGCCTTCGTGCTCGGCGGCCACGGCGACACGATGGTGCCGCTCATTCGCTATTCGACGGTGGCCGGCATTCCGCTGCCCGATCTCGTCAAGATGGGGTGGACGACGCAAGGCCGGCTCGACGAGATCGTCGATCGCACGCGTAACGGCGGCGCCGAAATCGTCAACCTGCTCAAGACCGGGTCGGCGTTCTACGCGCCCGCGGCCTCCGCCATCGCCATGGCGGAAAGTTATCTCAAGGACAAGAAGCGCGTCATGCCCTGCGCCGCCCATCTCAACGGCGAATATGGCGTCAAGGACATCTATGTCGGCGTACCGGCGGTCATCGGCGCCAAGGGTGTCGAGCGCGTCGTGGAGATCGAACTCAATGGCGCGGAGCGCTCCATGTTCGAGAAATCCTCCGGTTCGGTGGCGGCGCTGGTCGACGCCTGCAAGAAAATCGCGCCGGCCCTTGCCTGACGCCGCCGGGCAGGCCAAACCTCAATCCAGGGCGGGTGCCGCCGCGGGGGGCGTCGCATGAATATCCACGAATACCAGGCCAAGGCTATTCTCTCGGGCTTCGACGTGCCGGTGCCGCGCGGCATGCCGGCGTTCAGCGTCGAGGAGGCCGAGAAGGCGGCGGCACAGCTCGGCGGCCCGGTCTGGGTGGTCAAGGCGCAGATTCACGCCGGCGGCCGCGGCAAGGCCGGCGGCGTCAAGGTCGTCAAATCCCTGGCGGACGTGCGCAAGGAAGCCGGCCGCATCCTCGGGTCGGTGCTGGTGACGCACCAGACCGGCGCGCACGGCAAGCAGGTCAACCGCCTCTATATCGAGGACGGCTGCGCCATCGCGCACGAATTCTACCTGTCGATGCTGATCGACCGCGCGCGTTCGCGCGTCGCCATCGTGGTTTCGACCGAAGGCGGCATGGATATCGAGGAGGTCGCGCGCGCGCAGCCGCAGAAGATCCTCACCATCACCGTCGATCCGGCGACCAATATCTGCCCGCATCACGTGCGCCGCGTGGCCGCCGCGCTCGGCCTTGACGGCGAGTTGCAAAAGCAGATGAGCCACCTCCTGAGCCGGCTCTATGCCGCCTTCACCGAGAAGGACATGAGCCTGCTCGAAATCAATCCGCTCGTGGTCACGCGCGACAACAAGCTTGTGTGCCTCGACGCCAAGGTCGGCTTCGACGACAACGCGCTCTACCGGCATCAGGACATCGCCGCTTTGCGCGACGTGACCGAGGAGGACGAGAAGGAAATCGAGGCGTCGAAATACGATCTCAACTATGTCGCGCTCGACGGCGCCATCGGCTGCATGGTCAACGGCGCGGGCCTCGCCATGGCGACCATGGACATCATCAAGCTATACGGCGCGGAGCCGGCGAACTTTCTCGACGTCGGCGGCAGCGCGACCAAGGAAAAGGTCGCCGCCGCGTTCAAGATCATTACCTCGGACGCGAAGGTCAAAGGCATCCTGGTCAATATTTTCGGCGGCATCATGCGCTGCGACGTGATCGCGGAGGGCGTGGTCGCGGCGGTCAAGGAAGTCGGGCTGCGCGTGCCGCTGGTCGTGCGGCTCGAAGGTACCAATGTCGAGAAGGGCAAGGACATCATCGCCAAGTCGAACCTCAACGTCACCTCCGCCGACGATCTCGACGACGCCGCGCAAAAGGTCGTGAAGGCCGTGAAGGACGCCGCGTGATGTCCATCCTCGTCGACAAAAACACCAAGGTCGTCTGCCAGGGCTTCACCGGCAAGAACGGCACCTTTCATTCCGAGGCCGCCATCGCCTATGGCACCAAAATGGTCGGCGGCACGTCGCCGGGCAAGGGCGGCACGACGCACCTCAACCTGCCGGTATTCGACACGGTCGCCGAGGCCGCGGCGAAAACCGGCGCCGACGCGAGCGTGATCTATGTGCCGCCCGCCGGCGCCGCCGACGCCATCTGCGAGGCGATCGATGCCGGGGTGGCGCTCATCGTATGCATCACCGAAGGTATTCCGGTCCTCGACATGGTCAAGGTCAAGCGCGCGCTCGCCGGATCGGCGTCGCGGCTGATCGGACCCAATTGCCCAGGCGTGATGACCGCCGGCGTCTGCAAGATCGGCATCATGCCGGGCTCGATCTTCCGCCCCGGCAAGGTCGGCATCGTTTCACGCTCGGGAACGCTGACCTATGAGGCGGTATTCCAGACGACGCAGGTGGGCCTTGGCCAGACCACGGCCGTCGGCATTGGCGGCGACCCGGTCAAGGGCACGGAATTTGTCGATGTACTGGAAATGTTCCTGGCGGACAAGGCGACCGAATCGATCATCATGATCGGCGAGATCGGCGGCAGCGCCGAGGAAGACGCCGCGCAGTTCCTTAAGGACGCGGCGCGGCGCGGCCGCGGCAAACCAGTGGTCGGCTTCATCGCCGGCCGCACCGCGCCTCCCGGCCGGCGCATGGGCCATGCCGGCGCCATCATCGCGGGCGGCAAGGGCGACGCGGGGTCAAAAATTGCCGCCATGGAAGCCGCCGGTATCCGCGTCTCGCCGTCGCCGGCGCGGCTTGGGCGCACGCTGGTCGAGGTTTTGCGAGGCTGACGCGCAAGACGGCGACCCCGGCCCCGATTTGCTACGCATGACCTACCCAGGCGGGAAAAGCGCGGCGCTTTCCGTTTCGACCGCGACGGCCGTGCCGCCGTGGCGAAACCTGTCGCCATGGCACCATTGCTGACGTTTTTTTGCGGCTTCCTTGTCCCCGAAAAATGGTTAATAGCTGGGTTGCCCGCGAGATTCGCGCCGCGAACGCGGCGGGCATGCCGGCCATATGCGCGCTGGCCGGTTGAAACGCGCCAAGGCACGTTGCGCTAAAACCAGATTGGACTGCGCGAATGTGCCGCGGCGCTCGACAGTGACGCATTTTCCGGCGGTGGCGCGTGTCGGTGCCGGCGGAGAATGCGCAAGCGCGGGTGCGGTTGCGCGCCCCGCCATTGCAGGATGCGGCTCATGTCCCGGCAGGACGCCAACGCGACTTTTGCGCTGACCTCGTTTCTCTATGGCGGCAACGCCGCCTATATCGAGGATCTCTACACGCGCTACCAGGCCGACCCGAACGCGGTCGAAGCCGACTGGCGGGCGTTCTTTTCCGGGCTCAAGGATGACGGCATGGCGGCGGCGCGCAACGCGCGCGGCGCGTCGTGGCGCCAACCCAACTGGCCGCGATGCGCGCGCGATGACTTGACCTCGGCACTCGATGGCGAATGGGGCGAGGTCGAAAAATCCGTCGGCGACAAGCTGCACGCGCGCGCGCAGCGCGCCGGCGTGGAACTGTCGGGCGACGACGTGCAACAGGCGACGCGCGATTCCATCCGCGCGCTGATGCTCATTCGCGCCTACCGCATTCGCGGCCATTTCCACGCCAATCTCGATCCGCTCGGGCTTGAGCCGCGCAAGAACGAGGAGGAGCTCGATCCGCGCTCATACGGCTTCGTGGAAGACGATTTCGACCGCCGCATCTTCCTCGACCGCGTGCTCGGGCTCGAATTCGGCTCGCTGCGCGAAATCCTGGCCATCCTGCAGCGCACCTATTGCCAGACGCTCGGTGTCGAGTTCCTGCATATTTCCGACCCGGCGCAGAAGGGTTGGATGCAGGAACGCATTGAGGGCGCCGACAAGGAAATCAGCTTCACGCGCGAGGGCAAGCGCGCCATCCTCAACAAGCTGGTGGAGGCGGAGGGCTTCGAGCGCTTCAGCGACACCAAGTTCACCGGCACCAAGCGCTTCGGCCTCGACGGCGCCGAATCGATGATCCCCGCGCTCGAGCAGATCATCAAGCGCGGCGGCGCCTTGGGCGTGAAGGAAATCATCATCGGCATGGCGCATCGCGGCCGCCTCAATGTCTTGGCGCAGGTGATGGGCAAGCCGCACCGCGCCATCTTTCACGAATTCAAGGGCGGCACGTCCACGCCCAACGACGTCGAGGGCTCCGGCGACGTGAAGTACCACCTCGGCGCCTCCTCCGACCGCGAATTCGACGGCAACAAGGTGCACCTGTCGCTGACCGCCAACCCCTCGCATCTGGAGATCGTCAACCCGGTCGTGCTCGGCAAGGTGCGCGCCAAGCAGGACCAGCACGGCGCCACGCCCGAGCACCGCGAGATGGTCATGCCGCTGCTGATCTCGGGCGACGCCGCCTTCGCCGGCCAGGGCGTCATCGCGGAATGCTTCGGCCTGTCGGGCCTGCGCGGACATCGCACCGGCGGCTCGGTACATTTCATCGTCAACAATCAGATCGGCTTTACCACCTATCCGCGCTACTCGCGTTCCTCGCCCTATCCCTCCGACGTCGCCAAGATGATCGACGCGCCGATCTTCCACGCCAATGGCGACGATCCCGAGGCCGTGGTCTACGCCGCCAAGGTGGCGACCGAATTCCGCCAGAAGTTCCAGCGTCCGGTGGTCATCGACATGTTCTGCTACCGCCGCTTCGGCCACAACGAGGGCGACGAGCCCTCGTTCACGCAGCCGCTGATGTACCGCAAGATCCGCTCGCATCCCACGACGCTGGAAATCTACGCCAAACGTCTCGCCGATGACGGCGTCGTCGCGCCGGGCGAGGTCGAGAAGATGAAGGCCGATTGGCGCGCGCGGCTCGACGCGGAGTTCGAGGCGGCGCAGGGCTACAAGCCCAACCACGCCGATTGGCTCGACGGACGCTGGGCCGGATTCAAGGTCGCCGACGCCTCGGACGACCCGCGCCGCGGCGATACCGGCGTGGAGGTCGCCACGCTCAGGGAGATCGGCAAACGCATCACCGCGGTTCCCGCGGGATTCAACCTGCACCGCACCATCCGGCGTTTCCTCGATTCCCGCGCCAAGGCGATCGCCGACGGCGAGGGCATCGACTGGGCGAGCGCGGAAGCGTTGGCGATATGCACGCTGCTGCTCGATGGCCATCCGGTACGCCTGTCCGGGCAAGATTGCGAGCGCGGCACCTTCTCGCAGCGCCACTCCGTCCTCATCGACCAGGAAACCGAGGACCGCTATACGCCCTTCAACGCCATTCGCGAGGGCCAGGCGCGCTATGAGGTCATCAACTCGATGCTTTCCGAGGAGGCGGTGCTCGGGTTCGAGTACGGCTATTCGCTCTCCGAGCCCAACGCGCTGACGCTATGGGAGGCGCAATTCGGCGATTTCGCCAATGGCGCGCAGGTCGTGTTCGATCAGTTCATTTCCTCGGGCGAGCGCAAATGGCTGCGCATGTCGGGCCTCGTGTGCCTGCTGCCGCATGGATATGAGGGCCAGGGCCCGGAACACTCCTCGGCGCGGCTGGAACGCTTCCTGCAAATGTGCGCGGAAGACAACATGCAGGTGGCCAATTGCTCGACGCCGGCGAATTATTTTCACATCCTGCGGCGTCAGCTGCGGCGCGAATTTCGCAAGCCGCTCATTCTCATGACGCCCAAGAGCCTGCTGCGGCACAAGCGGGCGGTTTCGCGCCTCGAGGAGTTCGGCGCCGGCTCCGCGTTCCATCGACTGCTGTGGGATGACGCGCAAACCTATCCGGGCGACAAGATCACGCTGGCGCCCGACGAAAAGATTCGCCGTGTCGTGCTGTGCTCGGGCAAGGTCTATTACGACCTCTACGAGGAGCGCGCCAATCGCGGCGTCGACGATATCTATCTGCTGCGCGTCGAGCAGGTTTATCCTTTCCCGATGAAGGCGCTGGTGCAGGAATTGACCCGCTTCAAGCAGGCGGAAGTGGTGTGGTGCCAGGAAGAGCCGCGCAACATGGGGGCATGGCGCTTCGCGGAGCCCTATATCGAGTGGGTTCTCAACCAGCTCGGTGCCAAGCATCGGCAAGCGCGCTATGCCGGACGACCGAGTTCGGCGGCAACCGCGACCGGCATCGCCGCCAAGCATCAGGCGCAGCTCAAGGCGCTGTTCGACGAGGCGCTGGGGTGAAGGACTAAAGGCAGCCGCCGGCTCGGCGACGCGATCCGGCCGGGCGGCGACGCCTTCAAAGAACCGCAAGAGGAATGACGCAATGACGGAAATTCGTGTCCCCACGCTTGGGGAATCGGTCACCGAGGCGACCATCGGCCGCTGGTTCAAGCATGCCGGCGACGCCGTTTCGGTGGATGAGCCGCTGGTCGAGCTGGAAACCGACAAGGTGACGATCGAGGTGCCGGCGCCGGCCGCCGGCGTGCTCGCTGAAATCGTCGCCAAGGATGGCGAGACCGTCGCCGTCGGCGCGCTCCTGGGACAGATCACGGGCGCCGCGGCCGGCGCCGCTCCCGCCGCGGCGGCGCCGAGCAAGGCCGTGCCGCCGGCAAGCCCCGAGGCGCCGCCGGCAAGTGCCCCGGCAGGAGGTACGCCTGTCAGTGCGAAAGCGCCATCGGCGGCGGCAAAGACGCCACCGGAAGGCGCGCCGCCCGCGCCATCGGTGCGCAAGCTCGCGAGCGAGAGCGGCGTGGACGCGTCCACCGTTCCCGGCTCCGGCAAGGATGGGCGCGTGACCAAGGGGGACATGATGGCGGCCATCGAGCGCGCCGCGGCGCACCCGGTGCCGGTGGCGCTGGCGGCCGACGCGATTCAGCTGCGCGCGCCCTCGCCGGCCGACGACGCGGCGCGCGAGGAGCGCGTGAAGATGACGCGGCTGCGCGCGACGATCGCGCGGCGCCTCAAGGACGCGCAGAACACGGCGGCCATGCTCACGACCTTCAACGAGGTCGACATGAGTTCCGTCATGGCGCTGCGCAATCAGTATCGCGACCTGTTCGAGAAGAAGCACGCGATCAAGCTCGGCTTCATGGGCTTTTTCGTGCGCGCCTGCGTGCAGGCGCTCAAGGAAATACCCGCGGTCAATGCCGAGGTCGATGGCGGCGACATCGTCTACAAGAACTACTATCACATCGGCATCGCGGTCGGCACCGAGAAGGGCCTGGTCGTGCCGGTCGTGCGCGACTGCGCCGGCAAGTCCATCGCCGACGTGGAGAAGGCGATCACCGATTTTGGCCGCCGCGCGCGCGATGGCGCGTTGCGCATCGAGGAGATGCAGGGCGGGACGTTCACTATCACCAATGGCGGCGTCTACGGATCGCTGATGTCGACGCCGATCCTCAACGCGCCGCAATCGGGCATCCTGGGCATGCACAAGATTCAGGAGCGGCCGGTCGCGATCGGCGGCAAGATCGAGCTGCGGCCGATGATGTATCTCGCGCTGAGCTATGATCACCGCGTCGTCGACGGCCGCGAGGCGGTCACGTTCCTGGTGCGGGTCAAGGAATGTCTTGAGGACCCGGCGCGGCTGGTGCTCGATCTCTAGAGCGCTCTGCGGTCCGATTGAATCGGAAAGCGTCCTCTTTTCTTTGACTTCGTCGCAATTTCTACGGCGAACCGGTTCCCACCGCGCCGAAAAATGTTCCAGCGCGTAATGGCGAAAAGCCGCCGTCGCGCGCCGGGCCGTCGCGCGCCGGCGGCTGCACGGGCTTGGTGTCCGCTCAGCGCACGATCGCCAGCGAGCGGTCGATTGCGCGCAGCACGCCGTCGAGCTCGTGCCCGCGCCGCACGATCAGGCCGGTTGCGGAAATAATGCAATAGGTGCCCTGCTTGCGCGCCTGGCGTGGTGCCTTCACGATCTGGTAGATCGGCACTTCGGCGCTGCGGCGAAAGACCGAAAAGACCGCCCGGTCGCGCAGGAAATCAACGGCATAATCGCGCCATTCGCCGGCGGCGACCTTGCGCCCGTAGAGCCGCAACAAGCGATGCAGTTCGCGCCGGCTGAAGGTGACCTGGGGGGCGGCGGCGGGTGGCGGGCGCATGACCGCGCACCCCCTGGTCTCGCTCGGCTCGCCGTCGCCGCAACCCGATTGCATCGGCGCCTCCTTGTCATGAATGCGCCATGATCGCGCCGCCAATGCGTTCCGGCAAGGCCCTTGATCGCGGCCGTTGCGCCGTCCGATCGCGCTTTCGCGATCTATTCGGCCGAAAACTCACGCAAGCGTTAACAAATTCATAATGCAGCCGCTATTTGGCCCAGCGCGCGCCCCGGTGTCCTGAGACATTGGCCGCAGTT
>JACQAE010000183.1 GCA_016195095.1 Pseudomonadota bacterium | reverse complement strand
GGTCGCGGCAATCGATGCGGCGTCGGGGACGGAAGTGTCCATCATGGGTCCGGCAAACGCGCCACGGCAGGATCTCGAGCGCCTGGCGCTGGCCAAGCTGCGGCGCCGGATGGCGGCAAGCAGCAATTAGAGCGCTTCGCGTTTCATTTGAATTGAAAAGCGCTCCATTTTATTTGGCTTTGTCGCATTTTCCGCGGCGAGCCGGTTCCCAGATCCGGGAAAAATGCCCCAGCTCTCTCTCGCCGGTGACGCGTCGTCATGGGCGCCTCGCGCGGCCAGGGCGCGCGCACCCGCACCATATCTTGCGACGATGGCGCCACGATGCGCGAAAGCTTGGCTGCGAGCGCCCAAATATGTTATCGGGCAGCCGCGCGCTTGCCGCGCTGCGATGAGCGGGCGCATTTCGGAGACCAGCATGTCGGTACCGTCGATGCCTGTGATGAAATCCGTATCCGGCGACCTTTTTGGCGCGGCGCTGCGCGATCAGGACCCGCAGATCGCCGCGGCGATCGAGAGCGAGCTTGGCCGCCAGCGCGACGAAATCGAGCTGATCGCGTCGGAAAACCTGGTCAGCCGGGCGGTGCTCGAAGCGCAGGGCTCGGTGCTCACCAACAAATATGCCGAAGGCTTTCCAGGGCGGCGCTATTATGGCGGCTGCCAGTATGTCGATATTGTGGAAACTTTGGCAATCGAGCGGGTTACGCAGCTTTTCGGATGTAAATTCGCGAACGTGCAGCCGCATTCAGGGGCGTCCGCCAATGCCGCCGCCTTCATGGCGCTGATGGCGCCAGGCGACACATTCATGGGATTGAACCTGGCCGCCGGCGGGCACCTCACTCATGGGTCGCCGGTGAACATGTCGGGGCGGTGGTTTCGCGTCGTTCCTTATGGCGTGCGCGCGAGCGACCAGCGTATCGACATGGACGAAGTCGCCATGCTGGCGCGCGAGCATCGGCCGAAAGTGATCGTCACCGGCGGGTCCGCCTATCCGCGCGTCATCGATTTTGCCGCGTTCCGCGCCATTGCCGACGAGGTCGGCGCCCGGCTGATGGTCGATATGGCGCATTTCGCCGGGCTCGTCGCCGGTGGCGCGCATCCAAGCCCGTTTCCTCACGCCCATGTCGTCACGTCCACCACGCACAAGACCCTGCGCGGGCCGCGCGGTGGGTTCGTGCTCACCGATGACGAGGACCTCGCAAAAAAGATCAACCAGGCGGTATTTCCCGGCATGCAGGGCGGCCCGCTGATGCACGTGATCGCCGCCAAGGCGGTCGGCTTCGCCGAGGCGCTGCGCCCGGATTTCAAGCTCTATGCCAGGAACGTCGTCGAAAACGCCAAGGCGCTGGCGGAAACGCTGCGCTCGCGCGGCTGTGATATTGTTTCGGGGGGAACCGATACGCATCTCATGCTCGTCGATCTGCGCTCGAAGGGATTGACCGGCAAGGTGGTGGAAGCGGCGCTCGGCCGAGCGCGCATCACCTGTAACAAGAACGGAATTCCATTTGACCCGCAAAAGCCGGCGATTACGTCGGGCGTGCGGCTGGGCACGCCGGCGTGCACGACGCGCGGTTTTGGCGTCGCGGAGTTCCGCCAGGTGGGTGAGATGATCGCCGACATTCTTGACGCGCTGTCACGCAGCGGGCTTGAGGAGGACGCCGCCATCGAGGCGGCAACGGGCGAACGGGTCGCGCGCCTGGTCGGCCGGTTTGCGATCTACGCGCGATGAGGGCGGCTGGCGAGGCGGGACATAATTGGCCGCGCCAACGGCGCGCCGGCGGGCAGGGGGGCGGGGCATGCGGTGCCCAAGCTGCGGAAGTCTCGATACCCAGGTAAAGGATTCGCGCCCAAGCGAGGATTCGGCGGCGATCCGCCGTCGTCGCTTGTGCCTTGCATGCAATTTTCGTTTCACGACCTTCGAGCGCGTGCAATTGCGCGAACTGACGGTGATTAAGCGCAATGGCAGGCGGGTTCCGTTCGATCGCGACAAGCTTGCGCGCTCGATCGAGATCGCGCTGCGCAAGCGCAACGTCGATCCCGATCGTGTCGAGCGGGCCATCTCCAACATGGTGCGCGAGCTTGAAAGCATGGGTGAGAGCGAAGTGACGACGGAAACGATCGGCGAGACGGTGATGCTGCGGCTGCGCGAACTCGACGACGTCGCCTATGTGCGCTTTGCCTCGGTCTATCGCAATTTCCGCGAGGCACGCGATTTTGAGACGGCACTTGCCGAGTTAGCGGGCGAAGACGATGGCCGCGCCGTCGTGCCCGGCCGCAAGTAGGCGGCAAGGACGCCGCGCGTCGGCGGGGAGCGCGGATGGCGATGCCGCCGTCGAGGGTCCGCCCGCCGTGCTTTGCTATTCGTTTTACCCCAAGATCATCAGCGCGCCGGCCCTCGGCGCGCCCGCGCAAGGAACTTAGCAATGTCGGCGCAAGCAGATGTAAAACGCTTTACCGCCCCGGATATTCGTGCCCGCAAGGGCGGCGAGCCGATCGTCTCGCTGACCGCCTACCACGCCCACACCGCCCGCATTCTCGACCGGTTCTGCGATTTCATCCTGGTCGGAGATTCGCTCGGCATGGTCATGCATGGGCTCGAGACCACCGTGCCGGTCACGCTCGACATGATGATCCTGCAAGGCCACGCCGTCATGCGCGGATCGCGGCGCGCGCTGGTCGTCGTCGATATGCCATTCGGGTCGTATGAGGCGTCGAGGGAACAGGCTTTCATGAGCGCGGCGCGAGTGATGAAGGAGACCGGCTGTGGCGCGATCAAGCTCGAGGGCGGCGCCCACATGGCGCCGACGATCGCTTTCCTGGTCGAGCGCGGCATCCCGGTTATGGCGCATGTCGGGCTGACGCCACAGGCGATCAACGCGCTCGGCGGTTTTCGCGCGCGCGGCCGCGATCCGGCCGACTGGGGTCCGTTCGAGGATGATGCGCGCGCCGTCGCCGAGGCCGGAGCTTTTGCCGTCGTCGTCGAAGCGGTTGCCGAGCCGTTGGCGGCGCGCATGACCCGCGATATCGCGATCCCGACCATCGGTATCGGGGCCAGTGCGGTTTGTGACGGGCAAATCCTTGTGCTCGAAGACATGCTGGGGCTGTCGCCGCGGGTGCCGAAATTCGTCAAGCGCTTTGGCGATCTCGGCCCCTCGATCGAAAAGGCGGTCGCCGATTATGCTGCCGAGGTCAGGGCGCGCAGCTTCCCCGGGCAGGCCCATGTCTACGCCGTAAAGTCTAAGTAGGCGGTTGCCGAGCAGGCCGAATTTGAGAACAAGCAGATTTCGCCATGTCCTTGCCATATCGCCATTTTACTGCTCGATCTGGCGTGGCAGCGAAACCTGCGGGCAGCGCGTCGCAGGGCGGTGGCAGGGCCAGATTGCGCATTGCAGCGGGATTGGGCAATGTGGCGGCGGTCCGCCATCCGAACTTGCGGCGAGAGCATTTTCCGGCGAAGGCGCAACCGGTTCGGCGCGGAAAGCGCGACAAGGCTGAAGAAAATCGAGTGTTCTCCGGTTCAAATGAAATGCAAAGCTCGCTAAAACAACGAGCAGGAGCGTGGTCGCGATTGCGCTCACATGGCTCGCTCAGCGCGGGGGGTCTTTGTTGACCGACGTATTCCGCGAAGTTGACGAGGAGGTCCGCCGCGAACAGCTCAAGCAGCTGTGGGATCGCTATGGAACCTTGCTGATCGTTGCCGTGGTTCTGCTGGTTGCGGGCGTCGGTACCTGGCGCGGCTACAATTATTGGCAGGATCGCCGCGCTGCCGAGATGGGAGCGCAGTTCGACGTCGGGCTCACGCTGGCGGGCGAAGGCAAGCATGCCGAGGCGCAGGCCGCCTTCGCGCGCATTGCCACGCAAGGAACCTCCGGTTACCGCATGTTGGCGCGCCTGCAAGAGGCGGCCGAGACCGCCAAGCACGACGCCAAGGCGGCGGTAGGCGATTATGACGCAATTGCCGCCGACGCCAGCTTCCTGCCAGTGCTGCGCGACTTGGCGGCGCTGCGCGCGGGCATGCTCGTCGTTGACAGCGCGAGCTATGCCGAAATGAGCCGGCGGCTTGAGCCGCTGGCGACGCCGTCGGGTATTTTCCGCCACACGGCGCGCGAATTTTTGGCATTGTCGGCCTATCGTGGCGGCGATAAAGCCGGCGTTGAGCGCTGGTCGCAGGCTTTGGTCACCGATGCCGCCGCGCCGCAGGGCGCGCGCGCGCGCGTGGAAGTTCTACGCGCGTTGGCGGGGACAAGCGCGAAATCGTGAGGGGATCGATACGCATGGCGCGTTGTAGACGATTGGCCGTTGTCGCGGTGCTGTGTGCGCTCGGCGCAACGTTGCCGGGCTGCGCGGCGCCCGATTTTATGGACAAATTGGCGGGCCTGGAAATCTTCAGCCAAAAGACGCCGCTCCCGGGCCAGCGTCAGCCGGTTTTCCCCAGTGGCGTTCCGGGCGTCTCCCAGGGCGTTCCTCCGGACCTTGTGCGCGGCTATCAGCCCCCGGCCGAGCCGCGGGTTGCCGCCGAGCCGGACCCCAACCTGGAGCGCGCGCAGCACCAGCGCAACCCGCATTCCGATCTGACCAAGCCGCGTCCGGCACCCAGACGTGTGGCGACCCGCCCGCCGCCACCGTTGGCGCGCGCGCAGGATGCCGAGCCGGCGCCGCCCATGGCCAGGCCCGCCGCGCAACTTGCGCCGGCGCCGCGTCAAACGCCGCCGCCAGCGGAAAATTCGCCGTGGCCGGCAACGCCTTCCCAAGCTTCCGCGCGACCGGCGCAACAGCAGGCCTCGCCTTGGCCAGCCACGCCGCCAGCGGCCACGACCAGCCCGTGGCCGGAGCCGCCGGCGGCGGGAACTTTTTCGCGCTGATACGCGGCGCAATCATTTTCCGTCCGGCTTGCAACCGACCAATGAGGCGACATGAGCCTGACCGTCGCCATCGTCGGCCGGCCGAACGTCGGCAAATCGACATTGTTTAACCGCCTGGCCGGCAGGCGCCTCGCGCTTGTCGATGACCTGCCCGGCGTTACCCGCGATCGCCGCGAGGCCGACGCAAGTCTTGGCGACATCGACTTTCGCCTTATCGATACCGCCGGCCTCGTGGACCCGCGTTCCGATAGCCTGTCCGCCGGTACGCGACGCCAGACGCAGGCCGCCATCGCCCTGGCCGACTTGGTGCTGTTCGTGATCGATGCGCGCAGCGGACCGATTCCGGTCGATGGCGAATTCGCCGACCTCGTGCGCAAAACCGGCAAGACGGTCGTGCTCGTGGCCAATAAGTGCGAACGCGGCGCCGGCACGGCCGGACTCGTCGAAGCCTATCGGCTCGGGCTTGGCGATCCGGTGGCCATTTCGGCGGAACATGGCGAGGGTCTCGCCGACCTCTACGCGGCCTTGCGCGTGGCGGTCCCCGACAAGACTGCGGCGCCCGCGGAACGCGCGCGGGCGGCGGCGACGCTGGCGCCGGATGCCGCGCGCGCCATGCGCATCGCGGTCGTCGGACGGCCCAATGTCGGCAAGTCAACCCTGATCAATCGGCTCGTCGGGGAAGAGCGGCTGCTGACCGGGCCCGAACCGGGGATCACGCGTGACGCCATCGCAGTCGACGTCGCGTGGGCCGGGCAGCGGCTCTGCGTCTATGACACGGCCGGCCTGCGGCGGCGCTCGCGCATCGCGGAGAAACTGGAAAAGCTCTCGGTCGCGGACACGATCGAGGCCATTCGATTTGCCGAAGTGGTCGTGCTCCTGGTCGACGTGCTTGCGCCGTTCGAGGAGCAGGATTTGCGCATCGCCGACCTCGTCGAGCGCGAGGGGCGCGCGATCGTCATCGGCGTCAACAAATGCGATATGGTGGAGGGCGCGGGTGACGTCGCGCCCCTGCGCGCGCGCGCGGAGTACCTCCTGCCGCAGATCAAGGGCACCGCCGTTGTCGCGGTCTCTGGGCTCACCGGCGCCGGTCTCGAGCGGCTCATGCGCGCGCTCTTCGCCGCGCATGCGATATGGAACCGTCGCATCCCCACGCCGGCGCTTAACCGCTGGCTGGCGCAAGCCTTGGCCGCGAACCCGCCGCCGGCGGTATCGGGCCGGCGCATTCGCCTCGATTATATCACCCAAGCCAAGGCGCGGCCGCCAAGCTTCGTGCTGTTCTGCGCCCGCGCCGACGCCCTCCCGGAAGCCTATCGCAGGTATCTTGTCAATGGCTTGCGCGCGACCTTTGATCTTCCGGGTACGCCGATCCGGCTCACCCTGCGCGAGAAAAAAAACCCTTACGCCGCACGCGGTTCGAAACGGCGCAAGGCATGAGCGCGGCTGCCGCGCCGGTGCCGTCGCGAGCGGCGTTTGCGTTCATTTTTGTGACCGTCATGCTCGACATGCTGGCGTTGGGGACCATCATTCCGGTGCTGCCCATGCTGGTGGTGGAATTCAAAGGTGGAGATACCGCTTCCGCCGCGCAGATCTATGGGGTGTTTGGCATCGCCTGGGCGTTGATGCAGTTCATCTTCTCGCCGCTGCTCGGCGTCCTGTCGGATCGCGTGGGACGCCGGCCGGTCATCCTGATCTCGATATTCGGGCTCGGGCTCGATTATATTCTCATGGCGCTGGCGCCGTCATTGGTCTGGCTATTCATCGGTCGCGTGATCTCGGGGATCACCGCGGCGACCATCTCGACGGGATTTGCCTATGTCGCCGACGTGACGCCGCCGGCGCAACGCGCGGGGCGATTCGGATTGCTCGGGGCGGCGTTCGGCGCCGGCTTCGTGTTCGGCCCCGCGCTCGGCGGCGCGGCCGGGGTCATCGACCCGCGCCTGCCATTCTGGATTGCGGCCGGATTGAGTCTTGCCAACACCGTGTACGGGTATTTCATCCTACCCGAATCGCTGCCGCGCGAGCGCCGCTCGGCGTCGTTCGATTGGCGGCGCGCCAACCCGGTCGGATCGCTCATCTTGTTGCGCGCGCACCGCGAGCTGGCCGGCCTCGCCGGCGCGAATTTTCTCGCCAACCTCGCGCATGCCGTGCTGCCCAGCGTCATGGTGCTCTATATGGCGCACCGGTATGGCTTCAACGAGCTGCAAGTCGGGCTGATCATGGCCGCGGTCGGTGTCAGCGCGCTGATCGTACAGGGCGCCCTCGTGCGCCCGGTCGTTGCCCGGTTCGGCGAGCGCACGGCGCTCATCGTCGGGCTCACATGTGGCGCCTTGGGCTTTGCGATCTATGCTTTCGCGCCGACCGGCACCGTCTTCGCCCTCGGCATACCGTTGATGTCGCTGTGGGGGATGGCCGGCCCGTCCGCGCAGGGCCTCATGAGCGCCCGCGTCGGCGCCAGCGAGCAGGGGCAATTGCAAGGCGCCAATGGCAGCATCATGGGCGTCGCCAACATGATCGGTCCGGGGCTCTACACGCAGGCATTTGCGCTCGCCATTGCTCCCGGCCATGGCTGGCAGCTGTCCGGCGCGCCATTCATAATCGCCGGGTTGCTGCTCGCGGCGGCGGCCGCGGCGGCATGGCTTTCCACGCGACCCGACGGCGGCACGCGCAAGTCACCGCACGGTTGATCGCGATCCCGTGCTGGCCGCGACGGCGCCTCCGGCGGACGCGCGGCGGCGAAAATGCCTATTGTGGCGGGCGAAAGTCGAGTAGCCGACCGGCGCGAAAATCATAGATTTTGCCGCTGGCGATGAAATCGGGCAGGCACATCGGCACAATCTTTTCCGCGACCTCCTCGGGCGTCGGCAATTTCATCGGATCCTCGCCCGGCATGACGGCGGCGCGCATGTGCGTGCGCGTCGGACCCGGCGCGAACAGGTTGGCCCGCACCGGCGTCGTCGCGGTTTCATTGGCATAGGTGCGCACCAGAACGTCGAGCGCGGCCTTGGACGCCGAATAGGGGCCGCGATAGGCGCGCGCATTCGTCGCCGATCCCGATGTGAGAAACACGGCGCGGCCGGCGTCCGCGCGGCGCAATAGCGCGTCGAAGCAGCGGATCGCCACCCAGTTCGCGGTGACGTTGACGGCGAACACCGCCTCCCAATCCTTGGCCTCGACGTGGCCGAGCGGCGAATTCGGACCACCTATTCCGGCATTGCCGACCAGCACGTCGAGGCGGCCATAGCGTTGCGCCAGCGCATCGGCGAGCCGCGCGATGCCCTCGCCATCGCGCAGGTCGAGCGGTACCAGCGTCGCGCTGCCGCCCGCGGCGCGGATGGCGTCGTCAAGTTCCTCAAGCCCGCCAACCGTGCGCGCCGTCGCCACCACATGGGCGCCGGCTGCCGCCAATTGCCGCGCCAGCGCGAAGCCAATGCCGCGCGAGGCGCCGGTGACAAGCGCGATGCGGTCGGCGAGCGGTTTTGACATTGCGTGTTCGCGACGTTCCTGGGCGCCGAGGTCAGACTGCCTCGGCGAGGAGCGAAAGCTGGCGCGGCTGGGCGGTTTCGGTGGCGCGGTCGGCGAGGGGGGTCGGATAATCGCCGGTGAAGCAATGATCGGTGAATTGCGGCCGTGCCGGATCGCGCCGCTCCTCGCCCATGGCGCGGTAAACGCCATCGACGCTGAGGAAAGCAAGCGAATCCGCGCCGATAAACCGCCGCATGCCGTCAATGTCGAGATTGGCGGCGAGCAGCTTGTCGCGTTCGGGCGTGTCGATGCCGTAATAATCCGGATGCGTGATCGGCGGCGACGCGATGCGGAAATGTACCTCGCGCGCGCCCGCCTCGCGCATCATGCGCACGATCTTGACCGAGGTCGTGCCGCGCACCAGGGAATCGTCGACAAGGACGATGCGTCGGCCGGCGACCGCGGCGCGATTGGCATTGTGCTTGAGGCGCACGCCCAGTTCGCGGATCGATTGCGTCGGCTGAATGAACGTGCGGCCGACATAGTGATTGCGGATGATCCCGAGTTCATAGGGAATGCCGGAGGCCTGCGCATAGCCGATGGCGGCAGGGACGCCAGAATCGGGAACCGGGACGACGACGTCGACACTTGCCGGCGCCTCGCGCGCCAATTCCTGGCCCATCGTCTTGCGTATCTGATACACGCTCTTGCCGCCGACCATCGAATCCGGCCGCGCGAAATAGATGTATTCGAAGATGCATGGGCGCGCCGGCATTGGCGGAAACGGCCGCAGCGTCTGCGCGCCCTCCTCGTCGAATACGACGACCTCGCCGTTGTCGATATCGCGCACGTGTTGCGCGCCGATAATGTCGAGGGCGCAGGTTTCGGAGGCGAGGATGGGGCAACCGTCGAGGCGGCCCTGTACCAGCGGACGAATGCCAAGCGGGTCGCGCGCGCCGATCAGCTTTTTGTTGGTCAGGCCGACGAAGGCATAGGCGCCCTCGAGATGGCGCAATCCATCGATGAACTTGTCGATAAAGCGCCCGCGCCGCGCGCGCGCCACCAGGTGCAAAATAACCTCGGTATCGGTCGTCGACTGCATCATGGCGCCTTCGCCGACGAGCTGACGGCGCAGCGAGAGACCGTTGGTCAGGTTGCCATTGTGGCTGATGGCAAAGCCGCCGGAATTGAGCTCCGCGAACAGCGGCTGCACGTTGCGCAGCACCGTCTCGCCCGTGGTCGAATAGCGCACATGGCCGATCGCCATGGTTCCCGGCAGCCGGTCGATGATTTCGCGGCGCGTGAACGTATCGCCGACCAGCCCCAGCCGGCGTTCGGAGTGGAAGCGCTTGCCGTCGTAGCTGACAATGCCGGCGGCCTCCTGGCCGCGATGCTGCAGCGCGTGCAATCCAAGAGCGGTGATGGCCGCGGCGTCGGGATGGCCATAGATGCCGAACACGCCGCATTCCTCGCGCAGCCGGTCGGCGTTGATGTCGAAATCGGGCTCAGGTGTCTCGCTCGGCTCGCGCATGCTGTGCCTCACCGCTCCCGCGCCCCGTGGGTCAATGTCGCAACTCGCCCCGAACGTCGGAGCGACGCTCGGGTTGCTCCGGCTGCCCGTCCGCCGGCTCACCCTCGTCGCGCGGGCGCCGCAGCCGCTTTAAGATGGTGCTTTCCGGGTCGTCCGGCAACATCGAGATGATCCAGTCGCCTGTACCCTGCAGAACGACGCGCGACTTGGCCGACTTGACCCATTCCGGCTGGTTCTTGGCTTCAACCAGCCAGGAAAAGAACAGGAAGGCGACGACGACAATGACCAGCCCGCGTGCCAGGCCAAAGAGGAAGCCGAGCGTGCGGTCGAGCGCGCCGATGCGGCTATCGAGCACCATGTCAGAGATGCGCACCGTGATCACGGAGACGACGATCAAGGTCACCAGGAACACGCCGCCGATGGTGACGGCGGCGGCCACGATATCGTTCTGGAAATACAGCTTGGCCTGCGGCAACAGCCGCGAATAGGCATAAAGCGTCGCCACCGCAGCGAGCACCCATGACGCGATCGAGAGCACTTCGCGCATGAAGCCGCGAATCATGGCGAGCAGGCCCGATACCAGCATCACGACCAGCAAAAATATGTCGAGCAGCGTTATTGGCATCGCCGGTTTCCGGGTACGTCGCCGATCGGCCCGTGCAAAGCCGGCCGAATCGGACCGTGTGGCCGATCAGGCTGGCACCCCTCCAAGGGCCCGGCAAGCCACGGCGCGCCGTGCCGAGGAGACCGTGTATACAAGGAGCGGTTTGCCCCGTCACCCCTCTTGATCGCCGATCGGCCGCGACCGTGGGATGATCGAGATTGCGACCGCGGAGAACTCTCAACCCGTTGAATTCCGGAATGATCTCGTCAGGAGCCGGTCCGATCTTTGTGGACAAGACCATGCTCGAAAACCGGGTCGGAGCCGTCGCATGATGGAACTGGAGCGAACAGACCCTATGCACGCGCATGCCTGCGCTGCCGATCGCCGGCAGCGATATCGGCGACGAGATCGCCAAGGCTTGTCACCGCCACAAGTGCCATTCCCGGCTCGCCGGGTTCGGCACGCAACGCCGGCGGGCCAATGGCGCGCGCGAAGCCAAGTTTCCGCGCTTCCCTGAGCCGCGCCGCCGACTGCGCCACCGGCCGAACCGCCCCCGACAACGCCACTTCGCCGAAATAGACGGCGTCGGCAGGAAGCACGGCGTTGGTGAGCGAGGCGATCAGCGCGGCAGCGGCGGCGAGGTCCGCCGCCGGCTCCTGGATGCGCAATCCGCCAGCGACGTTGAGATAGACGTCATGCCCCGACAAGCGCAGCGCGCAGCGCGCCTCCAGCACGGCCAGCACCATGGAAAGCCGGTTGGTGTCCCAGCCGACCACCGCCCGGCGTGCCGTGCCGAGCGCGGTCGGTGCCACCAGCGCCTGGATTTCCACGAGCAGCGGGCGCGTCCCCTCGATGCCGGCGAATACCGCGGTGCCGGGCGCGCTATTATCGCGCGCAGAGAGGAACAGCGCCGAAGGGTTGGCGACTTCGCTCAACCCGGCGCCGGTCATCTCGAAGACACCGATCTCGTCGGTCGGGCCGAAGCGGTTCTTGAGCGCGCGCAGGATGCGAAAGCGATGCGGACCATCGCCTTCGAAGGAGAGCACCGCATCGACCATATGCTCGACCACGCGCGGGCCGGCGATCTGGCCGTCCTTGGTGACGTGGCCGACGAGGATGACGCAAGCACCCGACTGCTTGGCGTAGCGGATGAGCTGCTGCGCGCTGGCGCGGACCTGGGTCACGGTGCCGGGAGCGGCTTCGACGCCGTCGGTCCACATGGTCTGGATGGAATCGATCACCACGAGGCCGGGCGTCGGCCCGCGCTCGAGCGTCGCCAGGATATCCTCGACCGACGTTTGCGCAGCAAGTTCGACGCGCGCGCCGCCGAGCCCCAGCCTGTCGGCGCGCAGGCGGATCTGCGCCACCGCCTCCTCGCCCGAAATGTAAACCGCGCGCCGTTCCGCGCTGGCGATCGCCGCCGCCGTTTGGATCAACAGCGTGGACTTGCCAATGCCAGGGTCGCCGCCAACCAGCAGCACGGAGCCATGCACGAAGCCGCCGCCGGTAACGCGGTCATATTCGGCGATGCCGCTGCGCAGGCGCGGCGTCGGCGCGGATTGGCCGGAAATGGGTTCGAGCGCGAACGCGCGGCCCTTGCGCGCGGGCCGCCCGCTGGGCGCGGCGCGAGCCTCGGCGGCGGCCGCTTCCTCGGCAAGCGTGTTCCATTCTCCGCAAGCCTCGCATTTGCCCTGCCAGCGGCTGGAGACGCTGCCGCAATTTTGGCAAACGAAGCTGGTGGAGCGGCGCGCCATGATCTAATCCGCGGCGGATGGGCGAATAGTCAATTACTCGACATGGTATTTGCGCGTATGGCGGCGTCCGAGGTTGGTCAGCACCTCGTAGCCGATCGTGCCGAAGCTCGCGGCGAGATCCTCGACGCCGATCTCGCCGCCAAGGAGGGTCACGAAGCCGCCGCGCCGCGCGCCGGTCACGGGAACCGCGGTGATATCGACGGCGAGCAGGTCCATGGAAATGCGCCCAACCAATGCGCAGCGCAGGCCGGCGACGATCGCCTGCGCCGGCCTTTCCTTCGCCGCCGTCGCGCCGCGCATGTAGCCGTCGGCATAGCCGACCGAAACGATGGCAACGCGGCTTGGCTGCTTAGCCGTCCAGGTCGCGCCATAGCCGATCGTTTCGCCACGCGCGAGCGTGTTGATCTGCACGATGCGGCCCGCCAATTCGACCGTCGGGCGCATTGGGTTGTTGCGTCCTGGCGTCGGATTGATGCCGTAAAGCGCGGCTCCGGCGCGCACCATGTCGCAATGCGTGCCGGCGCCAAGAAATATTCCGTAGGAATTGGCGAGCGAGGCAGGAATGCCGCGGTACATCATGCGCAATTCGCGAAACAGCTCCGTCTGTCGCGTGTTAAGCGGGTGCTCGCGGTCTTCCGCGCAGGCAAAATGGCTCATGATCAGCGTCACGCCATGGTCGGGCTTGTTCACGCGCGGCAGCAGTGCGGCGGCCTCCGCGACGCTCAGGCCGAGACGGCGCATTCCGGTGTCGAAATGCAATGCCGCGCCGCCGCGCCAGCCGGTGGCGGAGGTGAACGCATCCCATTCGGCAAGCTCGGCGAGGTTGCCGATCACCGGCCGCGCGTCGATCGCTGCGAACAGGGCGGCGGCGCCGGGCACGATGCCATTAAGCACGTAGATCGTGGACGCCGGCGCGACCGCGCGCACGCGCCGCGCCTCCGACGGATGGGCGACGAAAAAAGTGCGGCATCCGTTGCGCGAGAGCATCGCCGTGACCGGCTCGATGCCGCAACCATAGGCGTCGGCCTTGACCACCGCCGCGCATTCCGACGGCGAAACGTAGCCTGCGAGCGTGCGCCAGTTCGCCTCGATGGCGCGCAAGTTGATCGTGAGCACGCCGCCCGATTCAAGTTCGGGCGGGCCCGACGTCGTGAGCGCCGTGTCGGCGCGTTCGGATGGCTTGTAGTGTACCTGCTGAACGACCGCCATCCGCGCCCCTTGTCGTCATCGACCGCAACAGCAAAGCCCGCGACGTCGGACCCGGCGGCGCCACAACCTATATCGGCGCGATTGCGTTGCCAGGCAAGGCGGGAATGACGCGTTCAGCTCGTCCGCTCGGGCACGCGCTCATGCTCCGCGAGGCTGGAAAAGCGTGTGACATCGGCCTTGAATTGCAGCGATACTGCCCCGGTCGGTCCGTGGCGCTGCTTGCCGATGATCACTTCCGCCTTGCCGTGAACGTTTTCCATTTCCGCCTGCCACTTGAAATGCTCCTCGGTACCGGCGCGCGGCTCGCGGTTGCGCAGATAATATTCCTCGCGAAAGACGAACAGGACGACGTCGGCATCCTGTTCGATGGAGCCGGATTCGCGCAGGTCCGAGAGCTGCGGGCGTTTGTCCTCGCGGTTCTCAACCTGACGCGAGAGCTGCGAGAGGGCGAGAATGGGAACGTTGAGCTCCTTGGCCAGCGCTTTCAGGCTGGTGGTGATTTCGGTCACTTCCTGCACGCGGCCTTCGGCGGCGCGCCGCGTGGATCCCTGCAACAGCTGGATATAATCCACGACCAGGAGATCGAGGCCGCGCTGACGCTTGAGCCTTCGCGCGCGCGCCGCAAGCTGCGCGATCGACAGGCCGCCGGTCTGGTCGATGAAGAGGGGAACGGCCTCCATGTCGCGCGCGACCGCGGCACTGGTGTCGAACTCGGCCGGATCGATCTCGCCGCGGCGCACGCGCGAGGAGGGGATTTCGGTCTGTTCGGAAATGATGCGGGTGGCCAATTGCTCAGCCGACATTTCAAGCGAGAAGAATCCGACAATGCCGCCATTCACCGTCGCGATGCGACCGTCGGCATGCGTGCCGCCCTTCCAGGCCTTGGCCACGTTATAGGCGACATTGGTGGCAAGCGCGGTCTTGCCCATGCCCGGGCGTCCGGCAAGGATGACGAGGTCGGACTGTTGCAGGCCACCCATCATGCGGTCGAGGTCGCGCAGGCCGGTGGCGAGGCCCGACAGCCGTCCGTCGCGTTGATAGGCGCGCGCCGCCATGTCGACCGCCGTCGTCAGCGCCTGCGCGAAGCCCTGGAACCCGCCGTCATAACGGCCGGTTTCGGCCAGTTCATAGAGCCGCCGCTCGACGTCCTCGATCTGCTCCTGCGGTGCCAGGTCAACGGGCGCGTCATAGGCACTGTTGACCATGTCCTCGCCGATGACGATGAGCGCACGCCGCGTCGCGAGGTCGTAAATCGTGCGGCCATAATCGGCGGCATTGATGACGGTCGTCGCCTCGGCGGCGAGGCGCGCCAGATATTGGCTTCCGGTCAGTCCGGCAATATCGCCGTCGGCGGGCAAGAACGTCTTGAGCGTGACCGGCGTCGCGACCTTGCCGGCGCGAACCAGGCTGGCGACGATCTCGTACAAGCGCTGGTGAACGGGCTCGTGGAAGTGGTGCGGCTCGAGAAAATCGGAAACGCGGTAGAACGCCTCGTTGTTGACCAATATGGCGCCGAGTAGCGCCTGCTCCGCGTCAATATTGTGCGGGGCGGCGCGGTAAGACGGTGCGGCCTCCGCCGCCAGCTTTCGGGCAGTTGCTTCGCCAGCCATGTTTTTCCAGAATGCCGACAATTGGTTCGTGGGACACGCTACGCACCTGACGCAAAAGCCACTCGCGCGGCGAACAACACCGGATCGGCCTTACCACGGGCACCTTGACGCAGGGAAACGCGCAATCGCGGTTTCCCCAAACATCACCGCTTGCAATTATACTTTTGAGGATTGTCATTGAAGCCTTGACGATGGCGCAACTATGACGGATGGCGGCGCGCGCACCCGGCTACTCGCCGGCCAACCGCAACGGCGCGCGACGTTGAGCCTCCGCGGCGCGCAATTGCGCTTCCGCTCGCGAGATATAATCGCGGGTGATTGGCACTACCCCTTGCCGCTTGGCCATTTGGATCTGGAAAACCATCATGTTCTGGTATCGGAATGCCATCTCCGAGGCGGCGAGGTAGAATTCCCACAT
>JACQAE010000182.1 GCA_016195095.1 Pseudomonadota bacterium | reverse complement strand
GGACGCCAAGTCGGTGATCACGTCGCCGTCGCCGCAGGCGCCGCTGCGCCACAAGGGGTTCCTGGTCGTTTCGGGTCTCGCCTGGTCGGGCCGCGGCCGCGTCACGCGCGTCGACGTATCGCTCGACGGCGGACGCAACTGGCGCACCGCCGCCATCGACGGTCCCGCGCTCGATCGCGCGTGCGTGCGCTTCTACGCGCAGACCGAGTGGAATGGCGAGGAATTGCTGCTGCAATCGCGCGCCTTCGACGAAAGCGGCTATGTGCAGCCGAGCAAGGCCGAGTTGCGCAAATATCGCGGCACCAATTCGATCTATCACAACAACGGCATCCAGACCTGGCGGCTGGCGCCCAGCGGGGAAGTTGAGAATGTCGAGGTTTCCTAACGTTGCGGTTCTGCTGGCGGCGGGATTTCTGGCGCTCGGGGTCGGCGGTGCCGGCGCGCCCGGTGCGCTCGCGCTCGGCGGTGGGTCCGGCCGCGATCTCGGCATTGGCCGCGCGGCGAGCGCGGAGGAAATCGCCGGCTGGGATATCGACGTGCGCGCCGATGGGCAGGGGCTGCCCGAGGGCAAGGGTTCGGTCGCGGCGGGCGAGGCGGTCTATCTTGCAAAATGCGCGGCCTGCCACGGCGAGTTCGGCGAGAGCGCGGGGCGCTGGCCGCAAGTTGCCGGCGGCACGGGCTCGCTCGCCTCGCATGCGCCGGTCAAGACGGTCGGTTCGTATTTTGCGCACCTCTCGACGGTTTTCGACTACGTGCGCCACGCCATGCCCTATGGCGACGCGCAGTCGTTGAGTCATGACGAACTTTACGCGGTCGTGGCCTATTTGCTCAATCTCAATGACATCGTCGACGCTAAATTCGTTCTTTCGCGCGACAATTTCACCGCGGTCAAGATGCCCAATGCGACCGGTTTTCATGACGACGATCGCGAGACGGCGGAACGCGCGTTCTGGAACGCCAGCCCGTGCATGCGGGACTGCAAGCCGGCGGCCAAGGTCGTCGCCCGCGCCCGCGCCATCGATGTGACCCCGGAGGACGCGGCGGCGCGTCCGCCGACGAACTAGAGCCTTGTCCTGCTGCGATGGAATCAAATTCTGGCTCTAACCTTTTATTGTGACGCGTTTTCTTCACGCGAACCGGTACCCACGTCGCTCGAAAACGCTCTGGCTTTTTGTTGTGACGGGTTTTCTTCACGCGAACCGGTACCCACGTCGCTCGAAAACGCTCTGGCGCATTTTCCAGCGAAGGGGAGCCGGCTGGCCGCGGAAAATCCGAGAACGCGCAAGAACATCGCGCGCTTTTCAATTCGGTTGCGACCGAAAGCGCTCAAGCGGCGCCACCCAACGGACGGCTCCCATCTGTCTGGGTAATTCGCCCCACTGGAAAATTCCCTCCCGTCGCGCAATGATAGGCGTGGAAATGTGACGCCCGGCCGCATGCGGCCGGTCCAATTCCAGGCCAGGCCATGAGCGCGCGCGCACGTCCACACCAGGCGCCGGCACCGACCGCCGGCTTGGCGCTGACCTTGGTGATCTGCACCGTCGGCCCAGGCAGCCTCGCGGCTGACCTTGAGTTCGGGCGCTACCTTGCGGCCGAGTGCATGACCTGCCATCGTTCCGCGACCGCAACCAGCACGATCCCGAACATTTTTGGGCTCGGGCGACAGCACGTTGCCGCGGTGCTCATGGCCTATCGCGACAAGACCCTGCCCAACGCGGTCATGCAGAACATCGCGGGACGGCTTTCCGACGAGGAGATCGCGTCGCTGGCGCTGTATTTCTCGATAACCATGAAACCATGACGGGGGAAAGACCATGACAAGATTGACGCGCCGCAGCTTCACCGCGCTTGCCGGCGCATCGCTCGGCGCGATCGCAACGGCGCCGCTGGCGCGGCCGGCGCTGGCGCAGGCCAAGCCGAAACTCGTGGTCATCGGCGGCGGTCCCGGCGGCGGCACGCTCGCGCGCTACGTGCAAAAGGACGCCGCCGGCGCCATCGAGGTGACGCTGGTCGAGCCGGCGACGCAATTCACCACCTGCTTCTTCTCAAACATTTATGTCGGCGGCTACCGGACGTTCGAATCGATCACCCATGGCTACGACAAGGTCAAACGCGAAGGCGTCAACGTCATCCATGAGGCCGCGGCCTCGATCGACCGCGCGCGCCGGGAAGTCGTTCTTTCCGGCGGACGGCGCCTTGCCTATGACCGGCTGGCGGTGGCGCCGGGCATCGACATCAAGTTCGATTCGGTGCCCGGCTATTCCGAGCAGGCCGCCGAGGTCATGCCGCATGCCTGGAAGCCCGGCGCGCAGACGCGCCTCCTCACCGCCAAGCTCAACGCGCTCAAGGACGGCGACCAGATCGTCATGGTCGCCCCGCCCAACCCCTATCGCTGTCCGCCCGGGCCCTATGAGCGCGTGTCGATGTTCGCTCACGTGCTCAAGGCGAAGGGGTTCAAGAACGCGCGCATCGTCGTCATCGACCCCAAGCCCGCCTTCTCCAAGCAGAAGTTGTTCATGCAGGGGTGGGAGAAGCATTATCCGGGGATGATCGAGTGGCAGGATCCCAAGATGCATGGCGGCCTCAAATCGGTCGATGCCGCGACCAATACCGTCAAGACCGACCTCGCCGAATACAAGGCGGCGCTGGTCAACGTCATACCGGCGCAGATGGCCGGCCGCATCGCGCGCGATTCCGGGCTTGCCAACGCGTCGGGGTTCTGCCCGATCGATTCGGCAAGCATGAAATCGACCATCGACGCCAACGTCTTTGTCGTTGGCGACGCCTCCATCGCCGGCGACATGCCGAAATCGGCGTTTTCCGCCAATAGCCAGGCCAAAGTCGCGGCGATGACCATCCGCGGCGAACTGACCAATGCGCGCACCTTCCCGGCGCGCTACGCCAATACGTGCTGGAGCCTGATCGAAACCGACGACGATATTTTCGTTGGCGGTACCTACGAGCCGGGCGACGGCAAGATCAAACAGGTGACCAGCATCATCAGCCAGGACAACGAACCCGCCGACCTGCGCAAGCGCAACTATGCGGCTTCGGTCGATTGGTATACCGGCATTGTCGTCGATATTTTCGGGTAGGCCGGGGCAACTAGGTCAAGGCAACTAGGCCAAGGCAAGCGACGCGCCGGCGCGCCATGTCAGGCGCCGGCGCCCGCCGGCTTGACCACGTTGAGCACGATCGTGAACGCGGAGGCGACGTTGTTAAACGTGCGCACCGCGTGGGTGATGTCGTTTTCCGACATCTGCTTGCGCTGAAGGTTGCCGTGCCACGGCTCGTCGAGCGCCAGCGTCAGCCGGTCGAGCTTGAAGTCGATGCCGAGGCGCGGGCCGAGGGCGTTGCGCTTGAATCCGCGCGCGGCGATCTCGCGGTGGAAGGCGTGCGAGAAGAGCAGCAGCCCGTCGGGCGTGATCGCGCGCACGTTGGCGGGGTCCTCCAGGAACATGTCATGGCGCGGATGCGTCGCGGTGATGGTGACGCGCGCGCCGGGGCGGCACACGCGGTAAAGTTCGCGCATGATCGCGAAATGCAGCTCCGCCGCCGCGCCGATCTTCTCGAGCACGTGCGCCGCCGTGACCTCCTCGACGCTATCGTCGGCCCAGGGCCACGGAACGCTCTCCAGGTCGACGACCGCGTCGGCGCCGACCTGTGGCGATATATCGACATTGGTGAAGCCGGCGATCTTCTTGTCGCCGCATCCAAGATTAAGCCGCATCCATCAACTCCTACCGGCGCGCGCCTGCCTATCGAAAGCCGCCGGATGTTTTGCGCGAGGGAACGCCGCCTTGTATCCGCTTCCAGGCCGAAAGCGCAACCGGGCCCTTGGCGCGTGGTTTCCGCGCGCGCGCGCATGCGCTATTGATCGCGTGGCGGTTCAAACGGCGCCGCGCCAATGCAAGGCGAACAATGGCAAAACTCAGCCTCTCCGTCGCGGTCGGCGATTACGACCGCAACCGCCCCCTGATCGACGGTCGCGTGGCGATCGACGGCGTCGAGCCGGTATTCATGACGCTGCCGCCGGAGGAGATTTTCTTCCGCGCGTTGCGCATGGCGGATTTCGACATTTGCGAACTCTCGCTCTCGAGCTTCGCGCTCAAGACGGCGCAGGGCGAGTGCCCCTATGTCGGCATTCCGGCGTTCGTGTCGCGCGCCTTCCGCCACACCGCGATCTATGTGCGCACCGACCGGATCGCCAGCCCCGCGGACCTCAAGGGCAAGAAGGTCGGCCTGCCGGAATACCAGCTCACCGCCAATGTCTGGGCGCGCGGCATTCTCGCCGACGAATACGGCGTGCTGCCGCGCGACATCCACTGGATCCGCGGCGGCATCGAGACCGCTGGCCGCCCGGAAAAGATCGCGATCCAGCTCCCCGCCGACGTGCGCCTGAGCGAGGCGCCGGCGGGGCGTACGATTTCCGACATGCTCGCGCAAGGCGACATCGACGGCTTCATCGCGCCCAGGCCGCCAGCCTTCATTGCGCGCGGCCACGGCCATGTCGGCTGGCTGTTCCGCGATCCGGTCGCCGCCGCCACGGATTATTACCGCCGCACCGGCATATTCCCGATCATGCACCTTATCGGCGTGCGCCGCGCGCTGGTCGAGCGCTACCCGTTCCTGCCGGCGGCCGTCTATAAAGCGTTCGACGCGGCCAAGACGATGGCGCTGGCGGCGCTGAGCGACACGTCGGCGACGAAGGTGACGCTGCCCTTTGTCGAGGAGCAACTGGCGCGGGCGCGCGCGCTCATGGGCGCGGATTTCTGGTCCTATGGCCTTGCCCCCAATCGCGTGACGCTCGAGGCGTTCCTGCGCCACCATCACGCCCAGGGCCTCTCGCCGCGCCTGCTCAAGGCCGAGGAGCTGTTCCATCCCTCGACCCACGAGACCTTCAAGATTTAGGGCGCGCAAGATCGTTTGCGCGCCTGGCCTATGGCCGCTTGATGGCGTCGAGGCCGCCGAGCCGGCCGACCAGCGCGTTGACGCCAATCGCCACGACGAACAGCACGATGAGCATGGCGTACATGCGCGGCATGTCGAACAGGCTGTAGGCCTGGATGACGAGAAATCCGACGCCGCGATTGGACAGCTTGGTCTCCGCCAAGAGCGTGCCGATGATGGCGACGCCGAGACCGAGCCGCACGCCATTGATGACCGGGTGGCGCATGGCCGGGAGGTAGACCTTGGTTGCCATCTGCCAGGCATTGGCGCGGAAACTATGCCCGACGCGGATGAGAACGCGGTCGATCTGGCGCATGCCGGCGGCGGTGGAGAGCGCGACCGGAAAGAAGCAGGACAGCGCGCCCATGGCGATCTTGGAGCTGACGCCGACGCCAAACCACATGATCATGATCGGAAAGAAGATGATCTTCGGCGTCGGCCCGAGGTAATAGAGAAAGCGCTCGAAGGCCTCGGACAGAAAACGGTTGGCGCCGAGGAGGAGGCCGACGGCAAGCCCGCCAATGCCGCCGATGGTCATTCCGGCCGCGACTTCGCCGGCGGTGACGCCGAGATGCCAGTAGAATTCGCCGCCGGCGAGCAGCGCGTAAAGCGCCCGGGCGATGGTCGGCAGCGCCGGCACCACGTCGCGGTAGAGAAGCCCCGAGCGCGCGACAAGTTCCCAGGCCGCGAGCACGACAAGCACGATGACGATGCGCAGCCGGCGCACCTCTGCGGCGCTGATCGCTGGCGCCGCGCCGCCTTTCATCGCTCCGGAACCAGGCATTTTTCCACCCATTCGGTGACGACGAAGAAAAACACGCTCACCAGGATCACGAAGGCGATCGATGCGTAGGTGCCGGCGAGATCGTAGCGCTCGGCGAGATCGTTGATGAGCTGCCCGAGGCCGCCGAAATTGATGAGGAACTCGACGCCGACGACGTTGATGAGCGTGAAGATGAGGCCAAGCCGCACGCCGACAAAGATGGTCGGCAGCGCGGACGGCAGCATGATCTTGGTGAAGATCTGGCGCGCGGTGAGGTTGAAGCTGCGCCCGACTTCGATGAGGACGCGCCGCGTGCCGGCGAGCCCCTCAATGGTCTTGAGGATGACCGGCGGCAGTCCCGCGACGAAGCCCATCATCACGATGGTCCACATGCTGCGCCCGAAAATGACCAGGAACAGCGGATAGATGAGGACCGTCGGCGCCGAGGCCATGGCCGCGACCCAGGTCTCGGTGGCGCGGCGTAGAATCTCGACGCGATAGAGCAGGATGCCAAGCGAAATGCCGACGATAGCGATCATCGCCCCGGCAATGAACGCTTCCTGGAAGGTCAGCCAGAAACGCGCCACCACATCCTCCTCGACGATCACGCGCTCAAAACTGGCGATGACCTGCGAGGGCATCGGGACGATGAAGCGGTTGATGACGTCGATGCGCACGAGTATTTCGATGCCGGCGAAAAACGCCGACAGCGCGCCCATGCCGACGAGCAGCGGAAAATGCCGCGCGCCTGGGTTGGCGGCGCTCATGCGCGCCGCTCGCGGCCATAGGCGCTGTCCTCGTCCTGCAGGCCGAGGCTCGCCTCCTCGCGCAGATCGCTCCAGATCTGCGCGACATGGCGCCCGAACGCCTCGCTCGACACGATCTGCGAGCTGCGCGGGCGCGGCAGCGCGATGTCCACCACGCGCTTGATGCGTCCGGGCCGGTAGGTCATGACCAGGATGCGGTCGGCGAGCTGCACCGCCTCGGTGATGTTGTGGGTGATGAGCAGCGTCGTCTGCGCAAGTTGCTGCTGGATCTGCAACACCTTGTCGCCGAGGAGCAGCCGCGTCTGTTCGTCGAGCGAGGCGAAGGGTTCGTCCATGAGCAGGATTTTCGGCTCCGACGCCAAGGTGCGCGCCATCGACACGCGCTGGCGCATGCCGCCGGACAATTGCGCCGGGTAGCGCCGCTCGAAACCGTCGAGCCCCACGAGCTTGACGAAGTGGCGCGCGCGCTCATGCCGCTCGCGCCTGCCCATGCCGGCGATTTCGAGCGGAAAGGCGACGTTGTCGATGACGCTGCGCCAGGGAAAGGTGGACTCCTCCTGGAAGATCATGCCGATCGCGGGATGCGGCCCGCGCACGCGCTCGCCGGCGACGCGCACGGTGCCCTCGTAGTCGTCGAGCAGGCCGCCAATGATATTGAACAGCGTGGACTTGCCGCAGCCGGAAGGCCCGATCACGCCGACGAATTCGCCCGGCTTGACGTCAAACGAGACGTGATCGACGGCGATAAGCTCGCCGTCGGGCGTCGCGAAGCGCTTGACGATATCCTCAACGACAAGGAGCGGCGCCTGCGCGGCGGGCGCGGTGTCGGGGCGGCCTGCGGGCTCGGGCGCGATTGCCATTGTGATGCTCTTATCCGGTCCAGGCGCGGCGGGTGGCGGCGCTCAGCCGGACTTGCGCGCGATGGCCGCGCCCACCGTGCGCGCGCCATATCCCGGCTCGACGCGCGCGTCGATCACCGCCACCTCGCCGCGATCGAGCGCGGCGAGCGCGTCGGCGATGGCGGTCGCAAGCGCGGCCACGTCGGTCACCGGACCAAATCCGCGCGCGCCCTGCGCCCGCGCCAGCGCCGCGATGTCGATATCGGGATCGTGAATCTTCTGCCCGATCCACTTGTTCTCGACCGGCCGGTTGCGCACGATCGCCATGCGCTCCTGGTGCACCTCGTCATTATAGAACGAGCGGTTATTGGCGACCGCGATGAGCAGGGGAATGCGGTAATGCACCGCCGTCCACAGCGCCGTCGCGCCCATGAGAAAATCGCCGTCGCCGCAAATCGCGAGCGCCACGCGCCCGGTGCCGCGCAGCGCCAGCGCCGCGCCCACCGAAATGCCCGGTCCGCTGCCAATGCCGCCGCCGCCATCGGCGCCGAGATAATCGAGCGGGTGGCGCCAGTGCCAGAACGAGCCCTGCCAGGACAGCGGCAGATGCGTGAGCGATACCGCGCGGTCGGCGAGCGCGCCGCGCAACGCGCGCGCCAGATCCTCGACGCCGAGCGCGCGCGCGCCGGGCGCGGGTTCATGCAGCGCCGGCACCTGGCGCGCGATCGGGCGCGGTTCGAGCGTGCCGAGCGCGCGCAGGATCGCCGCCGTCGCGGCGTCCGGGTCGGCGGCGATGAAGAGGTCCACCGGCGGCAACCCCTGGTGGTCCATGCTCCAGCCATTGTGCAACTGGTGATCGAGCGAGACCTGGATCACCTTTGCCTTGGGCGCGCCAACCAGCGCCTTGAGCGTGCCGGCGAGATCGACCCAGTCGAGGCTGACGATGGCGTCGGCCTCGCGCAG